>CAYXXZ010000006.1:0-66601 GCA_964469165.1 uncultured Porticoccaceae bacterium | reverse complement strand
AACTGACAACTGACAACTGACAACTGACAACTGACAACTGACAACTGACAACTAAAAAGCGTTATGCTCGACCTTCTTCGTTGGCACCTATTCGCGAGAGGTTCAGCCCATGGTCCACACCGCTTACATCTATGACGCGCTCCGCACTCCCCGTGGCAAGGGCAAGGCGGACGGTTCCCTCCACGAGGTGAGGCCCGCGCTGCTCGGTGCCGGGGTGCTGCGGGAACTCCAGTCACGCCACGATCTGGATACCGCGCGCGTCGATGACGTGATCATGGGCTGTGTCACGCCCATCGGCGAGCAGGGCAGCGACGTGGCGAAGACCATCGTCCAGGCTGCGGACTGGGATGAAAGCGTGCCTGGCCTGCAGATCGACCGCTTCTGTGCCTCGGGCCTGGAGGCGGTCAATCTCGCCGCGATGAAGGTCGCCTCGGGCTGGGAAGATCTGGTGGTTGCCGGCGGTGTGGAATCCATGTCGCGGGTCAGGATGGGCAGCAACGGTGGCGCGCTCACCATGTCCGACCCGCAACTGGCCATTCACGACAAGGCCGTGCCCCAGGGTGTCGGAGCCGACGCCATCGCTACCTTGGGCGGCTGGCGCCGCGACGACGTGGATCGCTACGCTCTGCAATCCCAACAGCGCGCCCACCATGCGCAAAGCAATGGCTGGTTCGACCGTTCGGTGGTATCCGTAAAGGATAGCCTGGGGCTCACCATTCTCGAACGGGACGAGTTCATCAAGCCGAATACCACGCTCGACATTCTTGCCGGTCTCAAGCCTTCGTTCGCGGAGTTTGGCAAGCTGGGTTACGACGACGTGCTGATGAGCAAATATCCGACGCTGACCCATATCGACCACGTGCACACGCCGGGCAATTCCTCAGGCATCGTCGATGGCGCCTCGGCGGTATTGGTCGGAAGCGAACGGGCCGGTCGCGATCTTGGGCTTGCGCCGCGGGGGCGTATCGTCGCCACGGCTGTGTTGGCAACCGATCCCACGATCATGCTCACCGCACCGGCACCCGTTGCGAAAAAATGTCTCGCGAAAGCCGGCCTGAGGGTCTCCGATATCGACCTTTTCGAAGTGAATGAAGCATTTGCCTCGGTGATTCTGCGCTTCATTCGCGAAATGGACATCAGCGACGAAATTCTCAACGTCAATGGCGGCGCCATCGCCATGGGCCACCCGCTGGGCGCCACCGGCGGCATGCTGGTGGGCACCTTGCTGGACGAGCTGGAGCGCCGCAATCTCAGGTGCGGCATGGTGGTGCTGTGCGTCGGCGGCGGGCAGGGCATCGCCACCATCATCGAGCGTTGCTGAAAACCGACTTCGGCACCAACCCATTCTCAGGCAGATATGTCATGACCGAAAACATCAAAGGTTTCAATTACGAAAAAGATGAAGACGGCATCGTCCTCGTCACCATGGACATGGAAGGGCCGGTCAATACCATGAACCGGGATTTCCGCGAAGCGATCCGTCAGCTTGCGGAGCGTCTGGAAGTGGAGGCGAATCTCAAGGGCGTAGTGCTTGCCTCCGCGAAAAAAACCTTCTTTGCTGGCGCGGACCTGAAAGAACTGGTGACCGCGAAAAAGGAGGACGCCGCCTACTGGTTCGACACCATGGAAGCCATGAAACAACAATTGCGGCGCATCGAGAAATTGCCGGTACCTGTGGTGGTGGCCATCAACGGCGCGGCGCTGGGCGGTGGTTTCGAGATATGCCTGGCGTGCAACGCGCGTATCGCCGTGGACTCGCCCGCCATCGAGCTGGGCTTTCCCGAAGTGACCCTGGGCCTGTTGCCCGGCGCCGGTGGCGTTGTGCGCTCGATTCATATGCTCGGTCTGGAAAAGGCGCTGCCTATTCTTACCGAAGGCTCTCGCATGACGCCGACGCAGGCCAGTGAACTCGGCCTGGTGGATGAATTGGTGGACAGTACCGAGGCGCTGCTGCCCGCGGCCAGGGCATGGATTGCAAAGAATGCCGACAAGGCACTCAAGCCCTGGGACAAAAAAGGTTACAGATTGCCGCACGGCGGCATTGGAGAAGCCAGAAATGCCAACACGCTTGCCGCAGCGGGCGCGTTGTATCAAGTCAAAACCCGCGGCCTGTTGCCGGCGCCAGCGCGCATTCTCTCCGTTGCCCACGAAGTATTGGTGGTGGATTTCGATACCGCCCTGCGCATCGAATCGCGAGCGCTGGTGGAGCTGCTGATCGGGCCCGTGGCCAAAAATCTGATCACCGCCAATTTTTTTCAGATGGGCCAGATTCGCTCCGGCGCGAGCCGTCCCAGGAATATACCCCCTTTCCAGGTCAACAAGGTCGGTATTCTGGGGGCGGGCATGATGGGGCAGGGCATCGCCTACAGCTGCGCGCTGGCGGGCCTGGCCGTGGTGCTCAAGGATGTGTCGCTTGAGGCTGCGGAAAAGGGCAAGGCCTATTCCCGCACGTTACTGGAAAAAGCCGTTGCTCGGGGCAAAATAACGGAAGAAGAGAAAGAAAACACGCTGGCGCTGATCACACCCACGACGGAAGTCAGCGATCTTGGCGGTTGTGATTTCATTGTCGAAGCGGTGTTCGAGGATGTCCCCCTCAAGGCAAAGGTGACGCAAGAGGCAGAGCCTCTGTTGGCGCCGGATGGTGTCTTTTCCTCGAACACATCAACGTTGCCTATCGCCATGTTGGCGCAGGCGAGTGCGCATCCAGAAAAATTCATCGGCACCCATTTCTTTTCCCCGGTGGACAAAATGCCGCTGGTGGAGATCATTCGCGGCGAAAAAACCAGTGACGAAACTCTGGCCAAAGCCTTTGATTTTGCCCGCCGTATCGGTAAAACACCGATCCTGGTCAACGACTCCCTGGGCTTTTTCACCTCGCGCACCTTCATCACCTATATCGACGAAGGCAGCCGCCTGCTTCAGGAAGGTTATGACGCGGCCTTTATCGACAACATGGGCAAGGCTGTGGGCATGCCGGTGGGGCCACTCACCGTATTCGACGAGGTGAGCCTGGAATTATCGCGCCGCATCGTCGCCGCGCAAAAAGCCATCGGTATTTACGGCAAGGGTTCGGACAGAAGCGCGGCCTTTGCCGTGGCGGAAAAGATGGTCACGGAATTCGGCCGCGGAGGGCGTCACCACGGCGGTGGTTTTTACGAATATCCGCCTGAGGGAAAAAAATACCTGTGGCCGGGGCTGGTCGACGCTTTCGCCAAGCCCGGTGCGGAGATTTCCCAGCAGGATGCGAAAGACCGACTGTTGTTCCGCCAGGTGATCGAAGCGCTCAAATGCCTGGAGGAAGGCGTGCTGCGCTCCGTGGCGGACGGCAATATCGGATCGCTGCTCGGTATCGGTACACCCCAGTGGACGGGAGGACTTCTTCAGTTCGTGAATACCTACGGACTGCAGAATTTCATCGACCGCTGCAACGCCCTTGCCGAAGCCTACGGCGAGCGTTTCCTGCCGCCGCGTATCGTGGCCGAAAAGTTGGCGGGCGGAGAGCTGTTTGTTTGAGTGTGCCTGTGCATCCTCTTTAGGTTTTCCAGGTGGGTTGATTGGGAAAGGTGGAAGCATCGATACAGTCCCGGAAAAAAGGGCTAGTAGCCACACTGTTGAAAAATCGTGTGGGATCACAATGTATGATGGCTGTCACTTGGTGTTGGGGCGGTAACGCAACGGTGAGTATTTTGACAATCTTTACTCAGCAGTTTTAGTCTATGTGGGTATGGTTTTTTTGTCCGGGTTTCTGTGTTCGATAAAATTTAATGTGAAAGCAGATTAAGAAAATAAACTAAATTAATTCCGGGGGGTGTGAGGTCAAGGGTCAGGCCTGAATGGTGCTTATCGATGCGGCGGCTCGTAAAAGACAGCGGAATCTGGAAGATGGATCAGCATGTAAAAAAGGGTGTCAGTTGGGCGGGCTGTACTACGCTGTGCTGGGTGTTAAGCGCCAGGAGTTCCAAATGAAGAAAACTGGTGCATTTTTATTTTTGCTTTTATTTTCGCTAAATTTATTCGCTAATGAAGAATTTTGCGGGCTAGAATACCAAGATGTAAAAGACAGTCTAAGGGAGGGTCATGATGGCTCTACGTGGATTAGACTGACCTTTCCTGCTACAGAGATGGGCTTTCTATATCGAATACAGCTCAGATATGACCACATTGAAAAAATGGGTGGTCATGAAGTATTTGCGGAGCTTGCTTTTGATGAGGCTTCCGAAGGATATGAAATGTTTGTCGATCTTGCAGAAGATCATAAGCCGCTATTGCTCGTGGCAACGTATCACTTAAATGGAGGCGCCTGTTACAGCAATTTATATGTCGTAATAGAAAATAGAAAAATTAGTAGCGTCATCAACGACGTTTAAGGCTTCAAGGCCCTTTGGTCAGGCCTTGCCTTTTGTCTTTCAGGTTTTTCGGTTCGAGCAAGAAGCAAGACTTGCCCCTTGCTCTGACTTGCTCCCTTGAAAATCGTAAAAGGTTCTGAGAGGGTGGGCTATGGGGCAGGCTCCTACAGAGCAACTTCCCATTTCAGAGCAACTTCCCATTTTTCGTCTGGGCATCAGAGCAACGCGGGCATCGATTTTCGTATAACCGCCCTGTACGGACAGCGGGTCCGCAAAGTGAGATCGAGCACTATTGCGGGCGACCCACCGCACGCGCTGCAACGTCAACACAGTTTCCTGCGACAGGCGAATACTCCTATGACTGCGTAGGCCGCGAGAGTTGGCTTCAGTTTGACGTGTTTCTTTCATAAGCTCGCAGTGCATCGTTGACGGTCTGGCGGGCGTCTTTTGCGTCACCGGTGTTCTGCAACTCTATCACCTTGCGTCCCTCGGGCAGTTGCTTATATACCCGAAAGAAGGCGAGCAGGCGCTGATGTTCGATGGCGGGAAGGTCGATAATACTGTCGATATTGGCATAGGTCGGATCGACGTCATCGACGGGTACGGCGATGATCTTGTCATCCTGCTCGCCGCCGTCGAGCATTTTGAGTACGCCGATCGGTTTGACCTTGATGAGCGCGCCGGGAATGACGGGTTCGCGGGTGTAGACCAGGATATCAAGAGGGTCGTTGTCGCCGGCAAGCGTGGAGGGCAGGGTGCCATAGTTGGCCGGGTATACCACGGGCATGGATTGGAAGCGGTCGGCGATCAGAAAGCCGGTGTCGTGGTCCAGTTCGTATTTGGTGAAGGTGCCGGCGGGAATCTCGATAACGGCAAAAACCTCATCGGGTGCACTCCTGGGCTGCGGGTAATGCATGATGTTGGTGACCGCGCCTCGTTCAGCAGGCACTGAATCGCGGGCGTCTGCCAGGGTGGAAAACAATGTGCAAAATACAAACAATGAGCGGATCAGCATGGCGGTTATCCTCGTTGGCTACACTATGAAAATAATGGGGTGAGAAAAAAAGTCCCCGCGAAGCGGGGACCAGTGTTGTTTTTTTGTTGCTATCAGAATGTATAGGTAAAGCCGAATTCGTAGGTCGTACCAAATTCGTCGTACTGGGACATGCGGCTCTTGTTGCCAAAATAGTAATACTCGGGACGGTCGTTGAGGTTGATGGCCGATGCCCGCAACGTCAGGTGATCGTTGAAGCGGTATTTGGCATTGAGGTCGACCTGGAAGAAGTCGCTGGTATATCTGTCGGTGAGCGCGCTGTTACCGATGGCATCGAGAAAGTCATCGCGGTAGTTGCCGGTGATGCGCAAATCCCAGGGGCCTTTGGAATAGCCCAGCGTCAGGTTCGCCGTGTGCTTGGCCTGCTTGAAATAGGGAATGGTGCGCACGCCGTAGGCAGAGTTTTCCGGGAGGTCGGTTTCACCATCCGCATAGGTGTAGTTGAGCGCCATGACGAAGCCGTTTTGCAGGGCTGTCTGGAAAGCGACTTCGCCGCCCCAGATGCTGCTTCCACTCGTGTTGATGTAGGTTTGAACATGATCCCACAGCTGTCCGCGCAAGATAACATTGGCGGCATCCACCTCGACGATGGCATCTTCGATGTCCTTGTAGAACAGGCCGCCGCCGATAAAGGTTTCGTCGTTCACGTAATATTCGTAGCTGAGGTCGAAGTTCCACGCCGTGGTTGGGTCGATGTCCGGGTTGCCGCCCTCGATCTCGTTGTCTTCCACGTCAATTTCCGCGCCGGCACTGCTCTCGCCGAAACCGGGGCGCACCAGCGAGCGGAAGATACCCAGGCGCAGCAGCTGGTCTTCGGCGAGGTTGAAGGTGATGTTGAGAGACGGTGCCCAGAAACCGTAGTCGTTCTTGTAGGAGACATTGCCGGCGAAGACCTCGTCGTCGAGCAATTTTCCACGATAGGTGGCCTTGGTTTTTTCATAGCGCAGGCCGTAGACGTAGGTGGCGAAATCGGTGATGGTCGTGGCCATGAGGTAACCGGCGCCGATATCTTCATCCGTGTACCAGTCGGCGGCGATGGATTCCACGTCCTCGTCGCCACTCAGCTCGTACAGGTCGCCGGGAGCGCGACAGCTGGTACCGTCCGACAGGGCGACGCTGCCGCTGCCGAGCGTGGGAATCAGGGCTCGCACACCGCCGTAGGTGGGTGAGGGGCCGTGGACGTTGCCCAGATAATCGCCGATGAAACGGTGGTCGTGGTCGGCGAGAGTGGCATCGTTGACTGGCTCGTAACCGCAGAAATTGAAATCGTTTTCCTTTTCGCGCTGGCGGTATTTGACGCCGTACTTGAGTTCTGTGGTGTTGCTCATCGCATAGCTCAAGTCAAAGCGGAACCCGATGTCCTGGTCCTTGGTCACGGCCACTTCCGATTCCAGCGCATTGAATGCGAAATTGGCCGGGTCGTAGAGTTCCTGCGCGAAGTTGACCACGGGTTTTTTGGGATTGCTGTTGTCGTAGGTCAGAGGCGTATTGTTGAGCTGGCGGCTACGGTAGATGCCGTTCCACTTGTCGGTATCGTCCTGTTCTGCTTCGGAAGCGAAAACCTCGGCCCTGAGCGTGCTTCTGTCGGAAAACTGGAATTCACCGCCAAGCTGGAAAGAGCTGATCGTGCGCACTTCCACGCGCGGGCGCGACTCAGTGTCTACGCGCTGGAACGGATAGGTGTAAATATCGCCGTCGATCTGCGCGTCTTCCTCCATGGCGCGGCGCACTTCCCATTTGGAGCGGTCTTCGGTATCAGTGTATTCGTTGTGGAACATGCGCAGGTAGTATTTGTTGCCGCTGTTGGCGTGGAAATCCAGATTGAGGACGATACCCTGGCGCTCGCGTTCCAGATCGTAGTGGCGCATTTCCCAGTCGGAGTCGATGGATTCCTCGCCCCAGCCGCCGGTTTCGCTGTTTTCCGCGACGATTCGGCGCGTTTGGTCGCTCAGGGTCAACGCAGCACCCAATTCGCCGCCGGCCATGTCGAAACGGTTGGTCACCGTCAGCGCCAGGTTGGGATTGTTGCCGTCCTTGGTCAACTCGTTGTAGGAAGACTCTGCCTTGATCCTGGCGAAAAAACTGTCGTATTTGAAGGCGGAGATCGTCTCCAGGTCGATGGCGCCGCCGATGGTGTCGGCATCGAGGTCGGGCGTCAGGGTTTTGTAGACGGTCATCGACTCGAGCAGATCCGTCGGCACACCATCGAGCATGACGCCACGACGGTTTTCCGGAGATGCCGTGCTGACGCCGTTGATGGTCATGGCATTGAGGTCTGCGTTCATGCCGCGCACGGACACATAGCGGCCTTCCCCCTGATCGTTCTCGACCATGATGCCAGGCAGCCGGCGCAGTGACTCTGACACATTGATGTCGGCGAAATTACCCATGGCATCGGAGTCGACCACACTGGAAACCTTGTTGGATTCACGCTGTTTTTCGAGTGCGTTGATGAGTGCTCCGCGGGAGCCGTAAACGATCACTTCCTGAAGCGCATCGTCATTGTCGGATGAGCTGCCGAAGGCCTGGACGGCCATGATGAGCCCGATGACGGCGGCGAGCGATTTTCTGGCGGTGACGGGTTTGTTCTGCTGTTGCATCGGGTATTTCTCCATCGTTCTTTGGTTGTGAGCAATTCGGAATCCAATGGCGCAGCAAAATACGTGGCTTTTGTTACCGTGATTTGACGGAGAAAGGATTTGTTGCGACGGGAAGAAGGCGAGAATGGACTTCGATCACCATGCGCCTTCAACAGACGCCGTTCTATACGACCTGATCTATAATGGCGCGCTGAATTGTGCCCACCATGAAAAATACGGAACGAACCGCCAGGAGAATACTGTGAGTCCAATCTTGCATCGGCCAACACTGTTACTGAAAGTCGCCCTCGTTGCCATGTTACCCTGGCTTGTTTGCGCGGAGGAGTCGCGGCCAAACGACGATACAGGCGTTTTCGCCAGCATGCACAGCCTGGCCGGCGATGTACAGGTGTTGCTGCCGTTGATCTATGGCCGTGAGCAGCTCGATCCTGCTGACCGAGAGCTGATCGCGGACACCCTTGGCGACATGCAAAGCCACGTCGCCAATCTGGCGCCAATGGCGGCCTCCACGGCCACCTATCAGATTTCCTATGAAATTCTTGCCAGCCAACTGAAGCAGGCTCAGAGCGAACTCACTCAGGGGCGTGACGCCTACGCGGTGGACTTGCTGCGCAGCGCCGTCAGCGTCTGCGCCACCTGTCATACACAGGATGACAGAACCGCTTCGTGGCTGGCGCCTGCAGTCACTGGCGGCTCGGCGGATTCATTTGTGAATGGCGAGTTTCTTTTCATGACAAGGCAGTACGATGCCGCGTTCACGGCTTACGAAAGCTGGCTGCAGCAGCACGAAACGCTTGTCGACAACAGCCGCACCAGGACTGCGTTCGAGCGCCTGCTGCTCACCGCCCTCCAGGTAAAGAAGTCGCCGACAGCTCTCCAGGAGGTCATCGCCGAGTTCGTGCAGCATGAGGGCCTGGCCGTCACCCTGGAAAAAGATCTGCGCGCCTGGCGCGACGGCCTTGCGGAGCTGCAAACGCAGACCGACATCAGTACACATCCCGATCGGGAGAGCCTCGGCACTCTGGTCGAGACATGGCTTGGCAAGGCGGGCGATAAATCAGCGGCGCGCATCTACTTGCCGGAAACCCGGCGGCCGCAAATCGTCTGGCTGCGTGGCGAGTTGTATCGGGCACTGAATGAGGAAACAGACGCAAGCATGGTGCCGCAATGGCTGTACTGGCTCGCCGTCAGCGATCGTCTGCTCGAATATCGCTTCTACTATTCTCTGGCCGACATGTACCTCAAACAGTGCATGCTCGAATACAGCAGCCATCCGATCGCCCGCCATTGCTATGGGGAATACGAAAATTACCTGATATTTTTCAATACCGGTTCCAGTGGTACCCATCTTCCGCCAGAAAGCGAAGCCGAGCTGGAAATGCTGAGATCCAGGGTTTTCGGTAATCCGGAATAAAAAAGCTGCCCGAGGAAGGGCGAGTGGTGTTGAGATTTCCCCGCCACTCTCCGCCCTCTTTTCTCGTCAGTCGCGCAGATTGAGCAGTTCCGGATCGCCGCCGCGGGCATTCAGATTTTCGCTCCAGCTTTTTTCGGTGACAAAGCGCAGCAGATAGTGCGGCCCTCCGGCTTTGGGGCCTGTGCCCGACAGGCCCTGGCCGCCGAAGGGTTGCGAACCCACCACCGCACCGATCATGGTGCGATTGACATAGGTGTTGCCAATGCGGGTACGGCGGAATACCTCGTCCGCGAAGCCGGTGATGCGGCTGTGGATGCCCAGGGTCAAACCGTAGCCGCTGTCGTTGATCTGAGCGATGACAGCGTCCAGGTGGTCGTGGCGATAGCGGATTATATGCAGGATGGGCCCGAAGACTTCTTCGTGGAGTTGATCCAGGCGTTCGATGGCGAAGATGTGCGGTGCCACGAAGGTGCCATTCTCGAGCCCTGCCGGAACCTCGAGCCGCCCGAGCAGTTGCGCTTCCTGCGTCATGCGCTCGATGTGGGCCAACAGCTTGTCGCGGGCGCGTGCGTCGATGACCGGGCCGATGTCGGTGGTGATGCGCGCCGGGTCGCCAATGCGTTGCTCCTGCAGTGCCGCGACCAGCCGCCCACTGAATTCGTCGGCGATTTCCTCCTGCAGAAACAGCACTCGCAGTGCCGAGCAGCGCTGCCCCGCGCTGTGGAAGGCCGATGCGATGACATCGTCCACCACCTGTTCGGGCAGTGCCGTAGAGTCCACCAGCATGGCGTTCTGGCCGCCGGTCTCGGCGATCAGGGTCGCGATGGCGCCGTCGCGGGCGGCGAGCTGGCGATTGATATGCTGTGCCGTCGCTGTCGAGCCGGTGAAAGCGACGCCCGCCAGGCGCGAATCGCGCAGCAGCGTATCGCCGATCAGCGCGCCGGACCCCGGCAGCAGCTGTAAAACCTGGGGCGGCAGGCCGGCCTTGCGGAACAGGCGCACAGCCTCCGCAGCCACCAGCGGTGTGGCTTCGGCGGGCTTGGCCAGCACGGTGTTGCCGCTCACCAGCGCGGCGGCGATTTGGCCGGTGAAGATCGCAAGCGGAAAATTCCACGGGCTGATGCACAAAAATACACCTCGCCCATGCAGACTCAGGCGGTTGTCCTCGCCGCTGGGGCCGGGCAGGCGGCGCTCGCGCAAACTTTCCCGCGCCTGCAGCGCGTAATAACGGCAAAAATCCACCGCCTCGCGCACTTCGTCGACGCCGTCGCGCAGGGTGCGACCGCCTTCGTGGGCGAGCAGTGCGATCAAGCGCTCGCGGTTGGCCTCCAAAGCACCGGCCATGGCGTCGAGCAGCTGCGCGCGGGCCTCGACGCCCTTGTCATTCCATTCTGGTTGTGCCGCGGCGGCAATCTGCAGGGCAGCGCGGGCCTGGGCGGCGCTCGTGGGTTGCATCATGCCCAGTCGCCGGCCTGTGTCGGCGGGGCGGATCACAGGCTGCCCCGTGCTGTCCGGGCTTGCCGTGTCCGTCAACATGGGCGCCGCTTGCCAGTTGCTACCCAGCGCGTCGGCGCAGGCGCGCTCCAGCACAGTGACTGTTGTCGCCTCGTTCAGATCCAGCCCGGCGCTGGCATCGCGCGCTTCCCCGGCGGCGCGGTACAGCAGGCGTGGCAACGGAATGTGAGAATGGCGATGGGGTTCGCTCTCCGCCGCCTGCCGCCAGGGGTCGTGCAACAGCTCGGTCAGTGGCAGATCGTCGTCGAGGAAGTGGTGGATGAACGAGCTGTTGGCGCCGTTTTCCAGGAGCCGCCGCACCAGATAGGGCAACAGTTCACGGTGGCTGCCTACGGGGGCGTAGACTCTGACCGCGGGCCGATGATTTGGCATCAACTGGGGCAATTGCGCATACAGTGCGTCACCCATGCCGTGCAGGCGTTGCAGCTCGAACGGACGCTCCCCCGCCAGCGCCGCTACCATGGCCAGGGTGCCGGCGTTGTGGGTGGCAAATTGCGGAAAGAGGTGCGGGGTGGCATCCAGCAACTGTTGTGCGCAGGCCAGGTAATTGAGGTCGGTGTGAACCTTCCGCGTGAATACCG
Source organism: uncultured Porticoccaceae bacterium (assembly GCA_964469165.1). Classification (GTDB taxonomy): domain Bacteria; phylum Pseudomonadota; class Gammaproteobacteria; order Pseudomonadales; family Porticoccaceae; genus CAYXXZ01. The sequence goes on along the minus strand of CAYXXZ010000006.1, from coordinate 55,091 downwards.
GGTAGTCGCTCAGGCCCAGTTGCTGCGCGCGCTTGATTTCGGTATCCCAGTAGGCGCCCTTGACGAGGCGCACCATCAGGCGCTGGCCGCTGTTGTGAGCCAGCGCGGCCAGCCAGTGGCACAGGGGCAGGGCGCGCTTCTGATAGGCCTGAACCGCCAGGCCCAGCCCCTGCCAATGCTTCAGAGCCGGGTCGAACGCCAGCGCCGCGATCAGATCCAGCGACAGGTCGAGACGATCCGCTTCCTCCGCGTCCAGGGTCAGGCCAATTCCCGCGTCTTGTGCCATCAGGCACAGTTCACGCAGGCGCGGCAGCAGTTCTGCCATGACGCGTCGGGACTGTGAGAATTCGTAGCGCGGGTGCAGTGCGGAGAGCTTTACCGAAATACCGTCGCGCTGCTCGAAGGGGTCTGCGCCGCGCTGCGCCTGACCGAGCGCGCTGATGGCGGCGCCATAGGCCTGCCAGTATTTGTGGGCGTCCTCCGCGCTGCGCGCGCCTTCGCCCAGCATGTCGTAGGAGTGCAGCAGCCCGTCCTGTTTTGCCGCGCGGCTTGTGGCGGCTGCCATCGACTCGGCAAACACGTAATGCTCGCCCATCAGCTTCATGGCACGGCGCATGGCGGAGCGCACCAGTGGTTCGCCGACACGGCTGACAAGGCGTTGCACGAGGTTGCCGTCACCTCGCGCCGGATCAACCCAGCGGCGAGAAAGAGAGAGCCCCCACACTGCCGCGTTGACCAGCCTGGGATGATCGGGATCGCGGTGTTTCTGCCACTGCCCGTCAGCGATCTTGTCGGCGATGAGGCGATCGGCGGTATCGGCATCGGGTACGCGCAACAGCGATTCCGCCAGGCACATGAGCAGGATGCCTTCCTCGCTGGACAGGCTGAACTCCCGCAGTAGCTCATCCACCAGCGCTTGGCCGGGTTGTGCACGACAGGTCGCCACCGCGGCGCGCGCCCGTTCGAGTGCTTCCTGCATTTGTGCCGGCGGCGGAGTATCGCGATCGAGAAGGCGTTGAACCAGCAGGTGTTCGTCGCACAGTTTGTGTTCGCGCACTGCCCGGCGCAGCGCATCGAGATCCTGTCCGCCCATAGCTTATGCCTCCAACATCCAGTCTTTAACCTTCCTATCGTAGCCCTGCTGGAGCTGGGTGGCACTATGTTCGCGCTGAATGTTCGCGCTGAAATGTCGACTCGATGTGGAAGGTTCAGAGCAGCATTAAAGAGTTCTGGCAATGGCGACTTTTTGCAGCTCGGAAGTTCCAGCGTAAATACGGTGCAAACGGTTTCCCTTATACAAACGTGATATTGGCATTTCATCCATGAATCCCGCGCCACCAAATAATTGCACGCATTCATCAATGACGCGTCCCGCCATCTCGCAGACCCATAGCTTCAGCATCGCACCATCACTCAACTCAAAACAGCCGAGTCGAAGTTTGCGGACACCGTCGTGAAGAAAGGAGCGTCCTACTTCCAACTGGGTTTTCATATCCGCCAACTTGAACTGGGTATTCTGGAAATCAAAAATACGCTGGCCAAAAGCCTGCCGTTGTTTCACATAGTCGAGCGTCATGGAGAAAGCGAGTTCAGCCTCGCCCAGCGCCCTTGCGGAGATTCCGAGACGATCAAGCGCAAAAAAGCTAAGCATGAGAGCCATCGCTTTTCCTTCACCCGATATGAGATTGGTTGCCGGCACGCGCACGTTGTCAAAATGCAGCTCAGCCACGTCACTGGCGGAGTACCCCATTGTTTTGAGTTTTCTGCGAGTGATGCCGGTGGTGTTGCCGTCTACCAGAATGATACTCATCCCGGATGCTCTCTGGGTGGCATCGGTCTTCGCGACAACATAGATCAAGTCGGCTTTGTTCGCATTGGTGATATAGGTTTTTGAGCCGTTGATAATAAACTCATTGCCATCGCGAACCGCAGTGGTGCGAATCGCTGTCGCATCGCTTCCCGCATCTGGTTCCGTTAATGCCAGTGATTGCAGAACCTCTCCGGAAAGTATGCCTGGTGCCCAGGTTCTCAACTGCTCCTCCGAACCACCATTTACCAGTATCAGCGAAGCTAGGTCAGCATCAAGCGTCGTACCGATCGTTGCACCGCCGATAGATTTGCCAAGCTCATGGGAAAGTACTACATACATGATCCCATCCGCGCCGGCGCCGCCGAAATCTTCGGGTATCGATAAGCCCAGAATGCCCGCTTCTCCTGCTTTGCGCCAGAATGACCGGGAGACACCGCCATCCTTCTCGAAGTTCATCCAATTGGGCTCGAGTTCCTGGTCCAGGAACTTTCGTACCGTGCTCCGAAACATTTCTTCGGTTTCTGTAAATGGACTGATACTCGCCTTGAGAGAGGCCGTGTCGGAGTTTTGCATTAAATATCCCCGTTGAATTGCTTTTGAGGTGCTGGTTGACGTGCACTTTGGGTTGGCCCACAAGAATAGGGGTAAAATTCTGTTCACCGCCCGGAAAAGTTTGCTTCACGTTTTTCGAAGAATGCCATCAGCCCCTCGCTGGCATCATTGGTTTGCAAGGCCTGGTTTCCATAAACATCCGCCTCAAGAGCGCCTTGTTCTTCGAGCGTGTTCTGAAGTGAGACGTGATAAACCTGTTTGATGAGTCCGTAGGCTACCGTAGGCCCTTTGCATAACCGCTGAACCAGTTCGGTCGTTTTGGCCTGAAGCTCCGATTCCTCCACCACGAAGTTGATCAGACCGAGCTCCTTTGCTTCCTGTGCATAAATACGGTCACCGAGCATTGCCATTTCCTTGGCTTTTCTCAAGCCGATATTGCGCGGCAAAAACCAGCTGATGCAACCGTCGGCCGTGCCGCCATGCAGCACGTGAGCTGCCCAGTAGAACGAGTTGTTCGCGGCAATGACGAAATCGCATGCCGATATAAGTCCCAGCGCGGCGCCAGCCACGCCACCTTGTACGCTGGCGACAATCGGTTTTTTCATGCGCATCATGATGCGTATGAGGTAGATGAATTCTCTGGGTGGAGACTCTCCCCAAAGCGCTTTCTGAGCGGGGTCAAGCTGATGGAAGTCGACAATCAGGCTCAGGTCCCCGCCGGCCATGAAGTGTTTTCCGTTGCCCTTGAGCAGCAAACAACGAATGTCTGGATTGCTTTCAACGTCAACGAGGAAATCGCGCAGAGCCGGGATGCAATCAGGGTGAAGCGCATTGAATTTGCTTGGCCGGTTGAAGGTTATCGTAGCCAGAGCGCCATCGATTTCACAAATTGGGAACTCTTCTGGGGGTAGTGTTTTCGACATGTTTGACTCCGGTGTTGAACAGGAAAAGGGGCAGAAACTGTAACGATCAGGCTGGGTAAAGTTCGTGTCCAAGTCTAACGAGAAGGCTCTTAAAATCTATTGTTCCAGGGGTGGAGGCTTCTGAGTGTGGAGCCATAGAAGAGCATGATGTTATGTGTCTAACGATCGATACATTGTATGCGGGTTTTTGATAATTTCAATAGGGTTGGGCTTGAAGAATATCTTCGTCATAGGATTCGTTCCAGGTACTGCGTTTTTGTTATGTCACCAACAGCACCTGGAGCGAACCACGGCTTTCATTGTTGTCGAAAGACAAACTCGGCCAGCGCGCGGTAGCGAACGCCGTCGCCGGCATTTTCGCTTTGAAACAGGGTAAGCGCCGCCGCCTGAGATGTGGCGTGAAAGGGCCGCCTGGCGGTGAAAATATTGCGGCGGCTTCGGCCGAGGGTGATATGGGGCTTGATGCTTTTGGTGTCGCGGCTGATGCCGAGTTCGTCCACCACTGCCGCAACCTGCCGATGCAGGACCGCCAATTCGGGGCTCATGTTTACCCGCGCCGCGAGAATTCTTGCCGGACTGTTGGGGAAGGGCGTCAGGCCTTCCATCACCAGGGTGAAGGGCGGGTGGCGGAGGTGCTGATTCAGTGCCTGGATGAGGAGCTGCAACTGCTCGGGACGCTGGTCGCCGAGAAATATCAGGGTGAGGTGAAGGTTCTCCTCCGGGCTCCAGCGGATCTCATCGCTACGATGGCGCTGCGCGAATTGCCGCTGTGCGTCGACAAGAGCGGCGCTACCCTCAGCGCAGGGGCGGATGCCGAGGAAGCTGCGGACTGTGTCGGAAGGGTTCATGGCCTCTCGCCGCCGCGTCTCAGGCGTCCTCGGCGAAACCGTCGACGAAATGTTGCTCCTGCCCCTCCGGCCCACGCACGGAGGCGCGCCGCTGCAACTCCGGGTCATCGAAGGTAATGTTGGGATACTTGGGGCGAGTCATGAAACCGGCGAACCATTCCGCCAGCAACTGCTCATCGTCGAGTACGGAGGCGAGCAGCGCCCTGGCTTGCTTGACGAAGGCTGGGTCGATGCGCTCGCGCGCCATGTCCGGCGTAAGGGGTGGGTCGCGGTAGTGGCTGCCGCCGCCGTGGCTGAGGATTTCCGTCGCCAGGTCGTCGAGCATTTCCCCCGCCGTGGGCGCGCGAAAGCCCAGGGAATAGGTCATGCATTCGCCCACAGCCACGCCCTGGTGTGCAAAGCGCGGCGGCACGTAGAGGATATCGCCGGGGTTGAGCACCCAACTCGCGTCCGCACGAAAGTCACGCAGAATCTTCAGGGCAGTGCCGTCCTGCAGGGGCGTGCTCTCGTCGCAGAGCGGGCCGATGTCCCAGCGTCTTTGCCCCATGCCTTGAATCAGAAATACATCGTAGTCGTCGAAATGCGGCCCCACGCCGCCGCGATCATTGGCGTAGCTGACCATGATGTCGTCGATACGCCAGCGCGGCAGGAAGGGGAAGTCGTCGATGAGGGCGTGTACGTCCGGCACCCACAGGTCCACGGCCTGCACCAGCAGCGTCCACGGGCTGTGCGCCGGCAGGCGCGCGAAATCCGCTTCGGCGAAGGGCCCGTGATGCAGTTCCCAGGGCCCTTCGAAGCCCTGTTCCAGCACCAGGCGGGATTCCACGTCTTCTTCGAGAGCGAGCCCGGCCAGTTCGTCGGGATCGAGGGGCGAGGCAAAGCCCGGCAGCCCCTGGCGAATCAACAGTGGCTTCTGCTGCCAGTAGTCGCGCAGAAATATTTCGGTGGTGATGCCTTCTGGGAAGTTGATCACAGTTCCTTGATCCTGCGCGCCTGATCCGCGGCGTTGCCGATGTAGGCGGCGGGTGTGAGGTCGCGCAATGCCTGTTTGGCGGCTTCGGGGATGTCCAGGGCTTCGATGAACTGTTGCATGCGCTCCTTGGTGATGCCCTGGCCGCGGGTCAGCTCCTTGAGCTTTTCGTAGGGTTTTTCGATGTTGTAGCGGCGCATCACTGTTTGCACCGGCTCTGCCAGCACTTCCCAGGCGTCGTCCAGGTCGGCGGCGAGGCGTTCGCGGTTGAGCTCCAGCTTGCTCATGCCCTTGAGGGTGGCTTCGTAGGCGATCAGGCTGTAGGCGAAGCCCACGCCCATGTTGCGCAGCACTGTGGAGTCGGTGAGGTCGCGCTGCCAGCGGGAGATCGGCAACTTCTGCGCGAGGTGGGCGAGCATGGCGTTGGCGAGGCCCAGGTTGCCCTCGGAATTCTCGAAGTCGATGGGGTTGACCTTGTGGGGCATGGTCGACGAGCCCACTTCGCCGGCCACGGTCTTCTGCTTGAAATAGCCCAGCGAGATGTAACCCCAGATGTCGCGGTCGAAGTCGATGAGAATGGTGTTGAAGCGGGCAATGGCGTCGAACAGCTCGGCGATGCAGTCGTGGGGCTCGATCTGGGTGGTGTAGGGGTTCCAGGCAAGGCCCAGGGCTTCGACGAATTCGCGCGCGTTCTGCTCCCAGTCGATTTCGGGATAGGCGGACAGGTGCGCGTTGTAGTTGCCGACGGCGCCGTTGATCTTGCCCAGCAGTTGCACCGCCGCAATCTGGGCGATCTGGCGGCGCAGGCGGTAGGCGACGTTGGCCAGTTCCTTGCCGACGGTGCTGGGGGAGGCGGTCTGGCCGTGGGTGCGCGACATCATGGGCACGTCGGCGAAGCTTTCTGCCAGGGTGGCGATACCGTCGTGAATGCGCTGCGCCAGGGGCAGCAGCACCTGGTTGCGGCCCTGGCTGAGCATCAGGCCGTGGGACAGGTTGTTGATGTCCTCGGAGGTGCAGGCGAAATGCACGAACTCGCCGATGGCGTCGAACTCCGGGTTGGCGGCGATCTTCTCCTTGATGAAATACTCCACGGCCTTGACGTCGTGGTTGGTGGTGCGCTCGATGTCCTTGATACGCTGGGCGTCGGCCTCACTGAAGTTGTCCACGATGCCATCGAGCAAGGCGTTGGCGCTTGCGCTGAACGGCGGCACTTCGGCAATGCCGGGGTGATTCGCGAGCTTCTGCAGCCAGCGGATTTCCACCAGCACCCGCGCCCGGATCAAGCCATATTCGCTGAAAATGTTGCGCAGCAGCGCGGTCTTGTCGCCGTAGCGGCCGTCGATCGGGGATATGGCAGTGAGGCTGGAAAGAGTCATCGGAGGTCCATCGGCTGCGAAAAACAGGGGCGTAAGTTTACCCCAAAACGCCGTGGCTAACTATTTGCGCGGAGGTTGGTGCTGTATTCAGGCCAGGGCCTGCTCCCGACCTTGCGAGGCTCTGAGTTGCACGTTACATGTTACACGTTACACGCGAGCTGCTCACTGCAACAGCGGCGCGCGGGCTATGGATAGTGCACCGACCGTGGGGTTACCTCGGTGTCAGGTTTCAGGCAAACAATACTGGATCGAGAGATGATGAACAGGCTCCAAGCCGTGCGTAAGGCAGGGGGCGATCTCCAAGCCATGAGCTTTAAGCCGGAGCACCGCAAGAACTGCGTTCTACCCGCGTTTACGCAGTGGTCAGAATTTAGGCTACAACCCTGTCAGTTGATTCTCGCTGCATACCGTAGGGGCAATTGCACGAACCGATAAAGCCGGTTTCATGAATTGCCCCTACACGCGTAGGAAAACTGGGCTTTGGCAACTTGAAAATCATGGCATATGGGCTTACAGGTCCGTAGCCCAATTTTCTGACTTGTGTGTAACTTACAGCTTATAGCTCAACCACAGCGCCACAAGGGCTGTTGTTGAAGCGATTTTTACGTCACTATACGCGGGCTTTCGAGGACAACCATCAAAATTCGCAAAGACAACTATCAAAATAGTCGCACACATCAAGGAGATCACCATGCGTAGACTTGTCGGGTTGCTGGCCGCGGTCCTGTTCATCATCGCCGGATGTTCTGACAAACAAGCCCAGGACGTGATCCGGGTAGCCGTGTCCCCCGCGTCGCCACCCAACCTTTACGAAGACAATGGCCGCATCATGGGGCTGGATCTGGACATTTTCGAAGGCTACTGCGAGAGCCGGGGCTGCACCCTGAACATCACCACCTACGATTGGCAGGGCATGCTGGGCGCGGTGGTCAGCCGCCAGACGGACGTGGCGTTTTCGGGGATTTCCATCACCGATGAGCGCAAGAAAGTCATGGATTTCTCGGCGCCTTATCTGGATAACACCTGGAATCTGATGAGCCTGGAGAGTCGCGACATTCAGCTCGACGACCTCTCAGAACTGAGTCAGTACAGCATTGGCTACCCGCGCGGCATGGCGTACAGCGCCTTCATTAGCAACGATCTCGAGCCCAAGGGCATCTACAGCCTCGACAAGGTCAAGCTGTATCCCTCCTACAACGAGGTGCTGTCCGATCTGCAGAACGGCAACCTGGACCTGGCCTTCCTCGACGGCACCGTGGCCTCGGTGTACCGCAAGACGCTGCCGATCCGCGACAGCTATGTATTTTCCGGTTTCGACCGCTTCGGCTTTGCGTTCCCCAAGGGCTCCGAACTGCGGGAAGATTTCGACAAATACCTGAGCGAGGATCTGGGCCCCGAAAAGCTCCAGGTCATCATCGACAAGTGGCTCAACTGAGCGTTCTTGCGACGTTGCGCTGTCAATGAGTTTTCTCGACATTCTCGGCCTGCTCACCACGGGTGCAGGCTATACCATCCTGGTAACCCTGATGTGCAGCGCCACCGGCATGGCGGTAGGGCTTGCCATTGCCGTGCTGCATCGTCTGGGGTCGCGCCCCGTCAATGCGCTGCTCGCCGTTTTTACCTATGTATTCCGGGGCATTCCGGTACTGGTGCTGCTGTTCATCATGTTTTTCGGGCTGCCGGGTATTGGCGTCAGTGTGCCGCCACTGGTGTCGATGATGCTGAGTCTCGGTTTGATTGCCGGGGCCTATCTGGGTGAGGTCTTTCGCGGCGCGCTGGATTCCGTGGACCCCAATGAAGTGCTGGCGGCCCAAGCCATGGGCATGACGCGCTTCCAGACATTGATGTATATCGAAATTCCGCAGATGCTGCGCTTTTCGGTGCCCGGCATGATCAACGAGTTCACAACCGTGCTGAAGTATTCACCCTTTGCCTATACGGTGGGTATTCCCGAAGTCATGAAGCAGGCCATGGCCCTGTCCGCCGCGACCCTGCGGGGAGTGGAAATCTACTTCGCGGTGGGGCTGGTCTATTTCGCCATTTACAGAATACTGGTGACGTTTGTGTGGGCGCTGGAAAAACGCTACCGCGTACCCGGCCTGACGGAGCACTGAGGAGAAACGATGGCGCTGCTGACGGTGCGCAATCTGGTTATGGAGTACGACGGCAAGCCCGTGCTGCGGGGTATCGATCTCGACCTGGAAGAGGGCGAGCTCAAGGTCGTGATGGGCCCCTCGGGCTGTGGCAAGTCGACCCTGTTGCGCTGCCTGAACCGCCTGGTGACGCCGGTGGCGGGGCAGATCATCTTCCGTGGTGAGGATGTGATGCTGCCGGGCACTGACGTGCGAGCACTGCGCCAGCGCATCGGTTTCGTGTTTCAGAACTTCGCCCTCTACCGCCATCTGACGGTGCTCGACAACGTTACTCTGGGGCTGCGTAAGCTGCGCGGCATGCCGGCGGCAGAGGCGACGGAAAGAGCCAAGCACGAATTGCGCCGCATGGATATGGTGGAGCATCACCACAAATACCCGAGCCAGCTTTCCGGCGGCCAGAAGCAGCGTGTAGCCATAGCACGCGCCCTGGCCATGGACCCGGCGGTACTGTTTTTCGATGAACCCACGTCCGCGCTCGACCCGCTGATGTCGCGCGAGATCATCAACGTCATCAATCAGCTGCGTCGCGACAACGTCAGCATGCTGTGTGTCACCCACGACCTGTTTCTGGCGCGTTCGGTCGGCGGACGCGTGTTGTTTCTCGATCAGGGTGTGATTCACGCCGAAGGCGAGGCAGACCAGCTGTTCAGCAACCACACCGATCCGCGCATTCGCGCCTTCTTCAGCCAGGAGGCCGGCAGTTCGTGAGCGAGTGGCTGGCGTTTTTTGGCGAAGTCGCGGCGTTCGGTCCGCAAATTCTGACGGGCCTCGGCAATACGCTGTTGCTGTCGGCCATCATCACCGTCACCGGACTGCTCGGCGGTGTTCTGGTGTTTTATCTGGCGATCAGCCACAACCGCCTGTGCCGCCGACTCACCGCGGCATACATTTCTTTTTTCATCGGAACGCCGCTGATCGCGCTGCTGTTTCTGATGTACTACGGCCTGCCCCAGTGGGGATTGCGTCTGTCGCCGCTGACGGTGGCGGTGATCGGCTTCACCATGAATGTGTCCGCCTACAATGCCCGTTACCTGATGACGGCCTATCGCGGGCTCGACCAGGATGAGCTGGAAGCGGCGCGTGCCCAGGGCTTCAGCAATGTGCAGGTGTTTCGCCTGATCACACTGCCGCAGGTGGTGCGCCTGTCGATTCCGGCGCTGTCCAATCAGGTGATTCTCAACATCAAGGACAGCTCGGTGGCGTTTCTCATCCAGTACACGGAATTTTTTGCCCAGGTGCAGGATTTCGCGGTGCGCAATTTTCAGTTCTTCAAGGCCTACCTCATGGCCGGGCTTGTCTATCTGGCCCTGGTTTCCGTGGTGGTGCTGGTTTCGCGCTGGCTGGAGCGCAGGTTGATTCTGCCGGGCGTGCGGCAGTTGTAGGGCGGACGGTGAGCTAAAGGCTGTGAGTTGAGCGCTGGCTAAACTCCGCTCTTGCGGCCATAGGCGCCACACCGGAACAGCGTCGCTTGCGGGCAAGCTCCTACAGGGGCGGGCGTTGTAGGAGCCTGCCTGCAGGCGACAAAAGATGGGACGGGTCGGATAAATCAGCTATAGGCGCCACACCTGCACAGGGTCGCTTGCAGGCAAGCTCCTGCACAGGCTCTAAGTTAAACCCGGGTAGAACGCAATTCTTGCAGTGCTCCTGCTTAAAGCTTATGGCTTATAGCTCGCTCTATAAACTGAGCCTGATCGGCAAGCTTTCGAGCGCTCTCACCACCAATTTGCAATCGTGACGCAAGGGTTCATCGCCGTTGTCGATGCGGATATCGCTGGTGCGTTCGAGCAGACGCGCGAGGGATTTGTGAATTTCCAGGCGGGCGAGCATGGAGCCGACACAGAAATGGGGCCCGTAGCCGAACGCCATATGCTTTTTCACGTCCGCGCGTTGCGTGTCCAAGTGCGCGGGGCAGCCGAATTGTTTGCCATCCCGATTGGCGGCGGCGTAGGACACTTGCACACAGCTGCCCGCGGGTACCGCCACGTCGCCGATCCGGGTATCCCTCGTCACCCAGCGAGGCAGGGCGGCGACGGGGCTTTCCAGGCGCAGCGCCTCTTCGACGAAAGTGGGGATTTGAGTCGGATCATCGCGCAGGCGGCGCTGCTGTTCGGGGTTGCCGAAGCACAGCAGAAAGGTGTTGCCGAGCCCATTGGTAGTGGTTTCGTTACCGCCGACATTGAGCACGGTGAGCAGTGAAATCAGCTCCTGATCGTCGAGAGGCGTTCCGTCTTCCGGCACGGTGTGAATCAGGCGGCTCAAAAGATTATCCGCAGGTGCGGCCCGGTATTTGTCGATATAGCGCTGGAAATAGAGATGCAGGTCCGCAAGCTCATTGTGCAGTGCTACCTTGGTTTCCTCACTTTCCAGGGCCGCCACCGCAAGCCGGGCCGCGGCATCCGCACCGCGGCGCAGCAAGGCCGCATCGCCATGGGGTAGACCCACTACGTCGCAGATCACATAGAGCGGCAACTTGAGACAAAATTCCTGATAGATATCAACACTCTCCAGATCGATGAACGTGTCGATCAGCGAGTCTATGGTTGCATCCACCAGTGGAGCCAGTGCCTGTAGCGCCTTGGGGCTGAAGGTGCGATCGACGGCGCGGCGGTAGCGGCGGTGGGTGTCGCCATCGGTGGTGACCAGGGTTTGCAGCGGCGGGCAGGTGCCCTTGTCCCGGTAAATGAACTGATATTTTTCCGCGAAGTTGGTGAACATTTGCTCCGACGCCCTGGGACTGCTGGAAAAAATGTCGGGATTCGACAGCACCTGCCGCACATCGTCGTAGCGGGAAATGAAATACGCGCCCAGGGTGGGCGAAAAATAAACGGGCGCCTGCTCTCTGAGACTATCGTAGTAGTCATAGGGCGACTCAATGGTTTCAGGCGACGAAAAGCGGTCTTCGATGGGCACGGGTATCTCCAGGGTAGTGGCCGGATACTGTCATTGAAGCGCCAGGAGCGTCGCGCGTCTCGGCTTTTCGCGAAGTGGCAGTTGACTGGCAGTGCACTCGCCCGCTCAGGGCAGTGCGCGAAAGATCAAGTCGAACTGCACTGACACGCCAGACGCCGGGCTGCGGCCATGGCAGCATCGCAAAGTGATAGAGGAGACGCGCTTATGACGAGCTACAACCGTGTACAGACGTCGCTTTCTGGAGACGTGGCCGTGGCGGCGGATGCCTATTGGCGCCTGCTGTTGGAGTGGGACGGCATTCTCCGCTGGATGCGTGCAGAAAATCGTCCGATCCCCCTCGTGGAGGTAAAGCTGAAGAGCGGCCACCGCCACGGCCAGGTGCCTTGCACCCGACTTTGCCGGGTGGATACTGCAGCGCTGCCCGAAGGCGTTGCGATTCCCGAGGTATCGGCGGAAACCCTGCTGCACTTCGATGACGAGGCGCGCATGATCTATTACTGCATCGAAGGGGAAGGGCCTTTCGGCATGAGGAATTATCTCGCCATTACGGAAGTGGATGAACTCGGCCCGGAGCGCAGCCGCATCACCTGCCGCGGGCGCTGGGAGCTGCCCGAAGACATTCCCGTGGAGCCGGTGCGCCTCGCAGTGCAGGCCATCTACGAATCCATCATTCAGGATATCGCCGCCACCGTGGCGGGGCGATCGCCCGCCTTTCACGCGGGTCAGGATCGCTGAATTTGCGTTAGCGCCTGAAACCGCTCTTGCCGGGGTGTCTTGCCGAAACGTTGTTTGTAACAGCGGCTGAAGTGGGACGGGTCTTCGAAGCCCCACTGGCCGGCAATTTCGATGATGGTGCGGTGGCGCAAGGTGTCGTCCCGCAGCGCATTGCGGCATTGCAGGAGTCGCCGCTCGCGAATGTAGCCGCCCAGGGTTTCGCCACCGGGTTTGAAGGCGTTGTGCAGATGGCGCACGGAAACCTGACAATATTGCGCGACGCGCGCGGCGTCCAGCGCGGGGTCTGACAGGTTGGCATCGACGAAGGACCTGGCGCGCGCGAGTATCTGGTCGGCGGGCGAGATTCGTGCTGGCACAAGGCGGGCCTGTGGGTTGGACAACAGCGTGTGGCTGATGCTGTCGACCAGCAGGGACGCGACCCGGTAGCCATCTTGCGCAGAGAAAAAAGTGGATTCTGCGAGCGCTTCCTCCAGAAGGCCGCGCATCAGTGCGCCGACACCCCGGCGAATCGGCATGGCGTGGTTACTGTAATCGTCGGCGTTGGCTATACGCTCGCGCAGCAGCGGGCCGGGAATCCGTACGAAGCGTGCGCTGCAGCTGGTATCCGCGGCCAAGGCGAACATGGCGCCCTGCATGGGTTTGCGCGTCGATACCAACAGAAATTCGCCCGGCACGATCTCGCTGTCCAGGCCACGGTGCTGTATCAGAATGCGAGCGCTGATGGGGAGGCACAGCACGAACTGATCGAGATTGTCGGAGCGGATGTGGTCGGGTCGGCGATCACAGCGGGGCAGGCCATGGCTTTCGAAATGCAAAATATTGAGCGAGCCGATTCGTGAGCTGCCCAGATAAGTCGCGCTGGATGAGTCTTGGGACGAGGTGTAGTAGCGCGCGCCGCACAGCTCCGTATTGACGATTTGATCCACCAGCCGTGGATTGTCGGCAAGAGCAAGAGATATTCCGGGGGTGGTGCGCTCTTCAAAATTATCCAGACTCTGATTCATGGTCATTTATCGTGGTTATAGACAAGGTTGACGACTGTAGTCAGGCCGGGCCTCTCTGGCACCCGCTGCTACGCAGGTGTCACTCCTGCTCCGTTGGCAGTATAGGGTGAATATACTAGTGGTGTCCGGCACGGCTTTCAAGCGGCGGACGCGGTTCGATATTGCATTGAAATGTGACAGCTATATACTGCTTTTCTCATGATTTTCCTGTCCCGGTAGTGGAGCCGAGTGTGACGAAAAGTACAGAAATAGCCAGCGTGCGGAAACGTGCAGAAAAGTCTGCGAAAAATGATACCTATGAGCAGATACTGGAGAAGAGCCGTATTCTGTTCAATACGTTCGGCGCTGAGTCCGTGTCCATCAACCATATCGCCGAAACTCTGGGGATCAGCGCGGGCAATCTCACTTACCACTTCAAGCGCAAGCGGGATATCGTGGTGGCGCTGCTGAAAAATCTCAATCATGACTTCACCTACGCGGTAGAACATTTTCCCCTGACGGGCGAGGCGGCAGAGTTTGTGGCGTCTTACGCGTCGCTGTTCAAGTTGATCTGGCGCTATCGCTTTTTGTTCAATACCACGTCCTATCTGTTGAATCAGGAGTTGCTGACGGGCGATGAATACCAGGGCCTGATCGACGACGTTAAAGCTGTGTTCCTGCGCCAGACCACTACCCTAGTGGAGCAGGGCTATATGTCTCCGGTGGCGGAGCCCTATGCAATGGACACCCTCATCGATTGCATGTGGTGGTTGTGGGTGGGCTGGCTGAAGCACGCCAATGTGCAGACACTGGCGGATGACCAGTTACAGGAAAAGCCGGTGATAGATGGCATAAGGCACTTTCTCTTCATTACGCAGCCCTATATCAATAAGAAATACTTCCGCAGTATTCTCAAGGAAGTGGATGCGCTGGAGACGAAAATCGTCGCCGCAGCTCCCTGAAAAGATATTGCCGTAGGTTGGGCTGAGGAACGAAGCCCAACGAATCAATGTGGTGAGGCCTCTGTGGGAGGACAGGTTTCCAAGACCGTCAGCGCCAGGGATGGCGCTGTCGAGCCCCCAGGGAAGGGTTCACGGCGTGTCTTGGAAACCTGTCCTCCCGCAGAGGCCGGGATACGGAGCGCCAAGTGTCATTCCGCTGTGAGACCTCGCTCTTTGTTGGGCTTCGTTCCTCAGCCCAACCTACAAACGGAATCCGTGTCTTTCAGCTTTGACATTTTATTTTTTTATTTATAGTATATTCGTGCTAATGTTGTGGATAGTCAGAAATTTCGGGGCAGACCTGTATGAGGCGGAGCGAGTTGTAAGCCATAAGGTATAAGCAAGAGCACGGCAAGAACGGAGTTCTGCCAGAGTTTAACTTACAGCTTACAGCTCAACCACAACCCCTCACCCAAACTTCTGATCTGTGTAGCAACGTTTCCGGCACACCAATAACGAGAACTGCAATGACCCTATCTGGAACACCGCCGCTGGATATGTCCTACGTCAAGGCCTGGGACGAGGGCGAATTCATCGAGGTTTCCATCGCCGATTTCTTTCGCGATACCGTGACACAGGTGCCCGACCGGCTGGCGCTGGTGTGCGCGCTGACCGGGCGGCGCTGGAACTATCGCGAATTGCTGGCCGAGGCCGAGCAGGTAGCGCAGGCGCTGCTCGGCGAATATTCACCGGGCGACCATGTCGCAACCTGGGCGGGGGGCAGTGCGGACATCCTGCAGTTGCATCTGGGCGCGGCCCTGGCGGGGCTGGTGCTGGTGACGATAAATCCCGCGAGCCGCGCCGATGAAGTGGAATATATGTTGCGCCAGAGCGCGGCCCGCGGCCTCTTTGCCGACCGCATGTTTCGCGATATGGACAACCAGGCAGCGGTGGAGCGGTTCCGGGCCGGCCTGCCGCTGTTGCGGCGCTCTGTTTATATGGATGAATGGCCCGCGTTGTGCCGCACGGCGGCGCAGAAATACGCGCTGCCCCAGGTTGCCGCAGACAGCCCCGGCTTGATTCTGTTCACCTCGGGCACCACGGGAAAGCCCAAGGCCGCGGTGCTGCGCCATGCTGCCGTGGTCAACAACGCGCGCCTGGGCAGCCAGTGCCTGGGACTGGCGCCGGGTGGCGTGTGGCTCAATCTGTTGCCCATGTTTCACATCGGTGGCAGCGCCACCATCACCCTCGGCTGTTTTGCCAATCTGGGCACGCAAGTGCTACTCCCCGTGTTCAGCGCAGAAGCCATGCTCGACGCTGTCGAAAAATATGGGGTCACGGTAACGATGGCTGTACCGACCATGCTGGTGGCCATGCTGCAGAGTGAACGATTCGCCGACACGGATCTGCGCTCTCTGAAAACCATCGTGACCGGTGGCACGGTGATTGCGCCGGAGTTGGTCAAGCGTGTGAAACAGGCCACAGAGGCGAGCCTCATCACGCTATTTGGCCAGACCGAAGCCAGCGGCACACTGTGCGTGACACGCCCTGGCGACGATATGGAACGCATCACCCAAACGGTGGGCACGCCGCTGCCGCTTTCGGAAATCAAAGTCGTTTCACCCGCCACAGGCGAACGGGTCGCGGTGGGCGAGATCGGCGAGATCTGTCTGCGCTCGCGCACTGTGATGGCGGAATATTTCGGCATGCCCGCGCAAACTGCGGCCACGCTCGACAGCGACGGGTGGCTGCACACCGGAGACATGGGTTACATGCGGGCGGACGGCTACATACAGATCACCGGGCGCCTCAAGGAAATGATCATCCGCGGTGGCGAAAATATTTACCCCAGGGAGGTCGAGGATGTTCTTGCCGAACACCCCGCCGTGTCGCAGTCCGCCGTATTCGGCGTGCCGGATGATACCTGGGGCGAGCAGGTGGCCGTGGCGGTGATTTTCAAGCCCGGCGCGGCCGCCAGCGAAGAGGAGCTGGCGAACTATCTTCGCGAGCGTATCGCACGCCACAAGGTGCCGAAAATCTGGCGGTTTCGCGCCAGCCTGCCGGTCAACGCATCGGGGAAAATCCAGAAATTTCTGCTGACGGAAGAGGTGCTGGCAGGCGATGAAAAATAACGATACGAATGTGCGCACGCTGCTTGAAGACGCGGCGGTGGGCCTGTCCCGCACCGCGACCTGGAGCGGAATCGAAACCGAGCCCTTTTATGGCCCCGAACAGCACGGCACGTTCGACTACCAGCGAGATCTCGGCAACCCCGGCGAGTACCCGTTCACGCGTGGTGCCTATCCACAGATGTACCGCAGCCGCATGTGGACCCTGCGCAACATCGTCGGTTACGGTGCGCCCGAGGACACCCGTGAAGGTATCGAAAACGCGCTGCGCATGGGCACCGCCGGCATCAATGTGGTGCTGGATACCCTGAGCCAGGAAGCCATCGACCCCGATCACCCGGCGCTGTGGGCGGATGCGGGTCAAGAGGGCTGTTCGCTGCCCACGGTAAGCGATCTGGAAATCCTTTTGAAAGGCATCGACGTCACAGAGACGGACGTGGCCTGGCACAGCACCATGATGATCTATCCGCTGGTGGTGGCCATGGCCAGGCGTCAGGGGCGGGATATTTCCCGATTGCAGGGCTCGCACATGCCGGATCACCTGCAGCTGCGCCTGGGGGGATGGGGCGAGGCCATCGTGCCCGCGGCACTGGGCCACCGCACCACGGTGGAATGTATCGAATACTGCGTCGAACACAGCCCCAAATGGTCGCTGGGCTGTCCCCAGGCCTACGACCTGCGCGAGCGCGGTGCTTCGCCAGTCAGTGAAATCGCGCTCGGTATGGCGATCGTCAACCTCACCATCGGGGATCTCGTGGCCAGAGGCATTGCCGTGGACAAGATCGCGCCGAGCCTCGCCTGGGTGTCGTCGTCGGACATTGATTTCTTCGAGGAAATCGCCAAATTCCGCGCATTGCGCCGGGTGTGGGCGCGCACCATGAAAGAGCGTTTCGGCGCCAGCGATCCGCGCAGCATGCGTCTGCGCATCGCCTGTCACACCTCGGGGCGCTCGCTGCCCTATCAGCAGCCGCTCAACAACCTGTGTCGCGCCACGGTGCAAACATTGGCGGCAATCCTCGGCGGTGTGCAATCGGTTGAAACCTGCACCTACGACGAGCCCGTTTCCATCCCCACCGAAGAGGCGCGGGAGCTCGCCACGCGTACCCAGCAGATTCTCGCCCACGAGGTTGGCGCGGCGCGCACCGCCGATCCGCTGGGCGGCAGTTACTACCTGGAAAACCTGACCAATCGCATCGAGGCGGATGCACTCGCGCTGCTGGAAAAAATCGAGGGTATGGGTTTGATTCGTGCCATCGAAGAGGGCGCCATCGAAGGCTGGATGGATGAATACAACTATCGCTTCCAGCGCGAGCTGGACAGCCAGGAGCGTATCGTCGTCGGCGTCAACAAGTTTGCGCCCGACGTCATCGAGCCGCCGCGGCGTTTCAGTTACGATCGGGTGCGCATGGAGGCGCATATCACCCGGTTCAAGGCGCGCAAACAGGCTCGCGATGGCCGTCTGCTGGATGAGCGCATCAATACCCTGTACCGCGCCGCGCGCAGCGGACGCAACACCCATCCGGCGATGATCGATGCATTGATGATGGATGCCACCATCGGCGAAGTCTGGGGCACTGTGCGGGTGGCGAACGGCCTGCCATACGACCCCTTCAATGCGATCACGTCGCCGTTCACTTACCGGGACTGACTCATGAGCACGATCAAGATTCGATGCATGCTGGCGATGCTGGGTACCGATGTTCACAGCAAGGGCATTCGCACGCTTGCCCAGGTGCTGCGCGACGAAGGTGTGGAAGTGATCTACCTGGGGGAACACAACACGGCAGAGAGCCTGATCAACGCAATTCTCAGCGAGGATCCCGACGTGCTGGGTCTGAGTTTCAGCACCTCGACCTATATTCATTACACCCGGGATCTGCTCGACAAGATGCGCGCCGCTGGTGTCGGCGATGTGCCGGTCATGCTCGGCGGCCTGATTCATCCCGATGATGAAGACGCGCTGCGCGAGCTGGGGGTGAAGGGGATTTTCGGGCCGGGTTCGGTGACGCGGGATATCGTCGAGTTTCTCGTGTCGGTAACCGGAAAACCGCTCGCTTCCCAGAGGGCCACCGCGCCGTGACAAGCCAGACGCCAGCGAGCGCGGAGCGCAGCATTCTCGACGCCGTCATGGCTGGAAACCTGCGCCAGGCGGGGCGGCTGATCAGCCGCGTGGAGGCGGGCGACACCTCCGTCGCGCCACTGATCGCCGCGCTGGAAGAAAAGAGAAGGACCACGCCCGTCGTGGGTATCACAGGGCCGCCGGGCGCGGGTAAAAGCACATTGCTCGACGGCCTGATCTGCCATCTTCGTGCGTCGCATTTGCGCGTTGCCGTGCTCGCCGTGGACCCGTCGAGCCCGTTCACGGGCGGCGCGATTCTCGGTGACCGCATACGCATGGGCAGGCACGCCGCGGACAGCGGCGTATTCATTCGCAGCATGGCGTCGCGGGCAAGTCTTGGCGGCATGGCGGTGGCGGCGGGAGACGCCCTCACCGTGCTTGCGGCCCTGGATTTCGACTGGATTTTCATCGAGACCGTCGGTGTCGGCCAGAATGAGGTGGAGATCGTCGATCACGCCGATACCGTGGTCGTGGTGGTGACGCCCCACAGCGGCGACGCGATCCAGGCCGTGAAAGCCGGCGTGCTCGAAGTCGGCGATGTCTATCTGGTCAACAAGGCCGACACCGGCGCGGCGCAGCGCACGGTATCGGCTCTTCGGGAAGCTCTGCACCGCGGCGCTGAGCAGGCGCGCTGGTTGCCGCCGATATTGTCGGCCGAGGCGGCAAATGGCGTCGGCCTCGATGCTGTACTCGCGGCCCTGCGCCAACACCGCGATTATCTTGCCAGTAACCCCGATGAATTCTCAGCACGCGAGCAGCATCGCATGCGGATACGCCTCGAAAGACTGGTGCTGGCGGAAGTTGAACAGCGTTTACACAGGCCGGGGCCGCTCCGCGATACCTTGGACCATTGGCT
The DNA here is from genome assembly GCA_964469165.1 of uncultured Porticoccaceae bacterium. Classification (GTDB taxonomy): domain Bacteria; phylum Pseudomonadota; class Gammaproteobacteria; order Pseudomonadales; family Porticoccaceae; genus CAYXXZ01. Next base: position 35,786 of record CAYXXZ010000006.1, on the reverse strand, counting down.
CGGCGAGGCGGCACAAAAACGCTGCAGTCCGCGCGTCGCAGCCGCCGCCATCATCAACACGCTGGGTATCACCGGTGAGTGAGACGACGTGGCACCAGTTGTGTGAGCTGAAGGATTTTGCCGGTGCAAATACGCTGGTGCGCAGCTTTGCAGGCCACTCGATATTGTTGTATCGATCGGGAGGAGAGGTCTTTGCCGTGGACAACCGATGCACGCATCTGGAAATGCCCCTGGAAGAAGGGCGAGTCATTGGCGGCCAGATCATCTGCCCCTTCCACGGCGCCTGTTTCAATCTGCGCACTGGCGCGGCGGTATCGGGGCCGGCGGTCAGCCCGCTCGTGACTCACAATGTGCGCGTCGAGGAAGGCCGGGTATATGTCGAGCTGCCGATGGGCGGCAGTTTAGCTACAAGCGGTAAGTGCTAGGTTGGACTTTGCCAGCGCTCCTGCTTACAACAGATTTAAAACCCCGTTCACCAGGAACGAATGTCACCATAAAAATACCAGAGAGGAGAAAAGCAATGAGCTTCGATTACCGGAAAGGATTTTCTGCCTACCCCGATGACAGCTGCGGGAGCGACGGCAGAAAGGCACCCTATATCGACCATGGTACCGATCGCCCCGACGTGTCGCGCTATTACAGTCACGAAGAAATGGCTCTTGAATGGACCCATCTGTGGAAACGAGTCTGGGCATTTGCCGGCTTGATGCAGGATCTGCCCAAGGTAGGTGACTACTTCCGCTACAACCTGGGCAAGGAATCATTCATCGTGGTGCGGACATCCATGGCGGAAAATGGCGTCAAGGCTTTTTACAACGTCTGTCCCCATCGCGGCAATCGCCTGATCCACAACGACTTCGGCAGCCTGCGCAACAATGGTTTCAGCTGTGATTTTCACGGCTGGCAGTACAATCTGGACGGCAGCAACCGCACTATCCGCGACGAACAGATATTCCGTCCCGAAGTGATCTGCGACCGGCCCGGCCTGACCCAGGTCAGTTGTGACGTCTGGAACAGCCTGGTCTTCGTCAACCCCAACCCCAATCCCGAAACCACTCTGCTGGAGCATCTGGATGTGATGCCCGAGCATTTGCGCAATTACGATTTTTCCAAATTTCGCGTGCTGCGCGACCTGGAATACGAATGGGAGGCGAACTGGAAAACCGCGTTCGAGGCGTTCATCGAGTTCTATCACGCCGACGACGTGCATCCCGAGGCGATTCCCGTCAGCGAGATGCTCGAAACCCAGTACGATCTGTATGGGCACGGCATGAGCCGCATGATCATCCCCATCGGCTATGTCACCAGCAGGTTCGATGACAGGGAAACGGTCAATGACGCGCTGAAGATGTTCGTCTCGGTCTACGGCGGCAACCCCGATGATTTCGCGCACCTGAAAGGTTACGAATACAAGAAGGCGTTGATCGCCACCAAAAAACAATGGGCGGAAAAACACGGTTACGCAGAGTATTTTGCAACTTTGTACGACGAGCAGATTGCCGACGACTGGAATTACTCGCCGTTTCCCAACATGACCATCAACGTCTTCGTCGACTCCATGCTGCTGCAGATCTTCAGGCCACACCCCACCGACCCGAGAAAGAGCATATATAACGCCATCACCATTTGCCTGCCAGTGAGTGATGACGAAACGCCGGTTCTGGACCCCAACGCTTTCGGCCCTGAAACCTTTGGCCCAAAAGGCTGGAAGGGCGAGGAACGCCCGGAACGTTTTCGCCCCAGGGATATCAGTGAGCTCGGCTACCTGCTGGCGCAGGACGCACGCCGGGTCCCGGAAGTGCAGAAAGGAATGGAATCCGACTGCTTCACGGGTTCGCGCCTCTCCGAGGCGGAAGTGCGCATTCGCCATTACCTTGCGGAAATAGACCGCTATTTGGGGCGGAGAGCGTGACCAACCAAGAAGCTCATCAGGAAAGCTTATGGCTTACAGCTCACTTTCAAAAAAGCCTGCCCAAAACCTTGGGCAGGCTCGCGCGCCGATACCGCTGTTGTGAATTCAGCATCCTGCAGGCACTCTGTCAACGGCGGGCTTTTTCTCCTTGAGGCTCACACCGGAGTTTCCTTTCTCGGTATAAACCGCCCGTTTCTGTACCCTTCAATACGCGTCTTTACATGATGGCCATTCCCTGGCGTGGACCCAGGCCAGTCGGCTACTGGCGGATTCCATCGTGTCCTTACGACGAGGCGTCGATTACCAGGTTTGGCCAGCTGCGCCGCTGGCGTCCCCGTCGGTGCTGGTACCGCCGCTGCCATAACTGTCGGAGCGATCTTCGGAACTGTTGGCGCGGGCAGCTACTTCATCACGGCTGAGTTCGCCATCGCCATTCGTGTCGAGGCGTTTGAAATCATCAGATGAAATGCCGGCAGCGCTGGCCTCATCCTCATTCAGGTTTCCGCTGCGGTCGCTATCCAGTTGATCGAACATGCTGCCCTGTTGGCTGGAATCCACATTTCCCTGGGTTGTGGTATCCGCGAGTACCGCGGAGGAAGCCAGGCCCAGCGTGGCGATAATGGCAAATAGAGTTTTCATGGGACAATCCTTGCTTGGTAGTGGGTGTATTTATGAACGGGCAAATACTATGCCATCGACAAAATGCCTTAAAAACAAGGGTAAACGGGTTACGCAGTACCGTTCGATGTTGCCAGATAGCAACGAAACAGGGGGGGCTGGAGCTAAACCTTTACGAAATCATGAAGTTGTGCTGGCGCTTTTTTGCAACGGCGCGGTGCGAAAGCAATTGGGGCCTGCGCCACGTTGCACGTTTCGCATAAGAGCGGAGCGGCCCGCGGGTTGTTGGGGCCGCCTGTGTAGGAGCTTGCCTGCAGGCGACCCTTGTTGTGTATCTTGATGGTTTTGCACCTGAATGATTGTGTCGCTTGCAGGCAAGCTCCTACAGGGTGCTCCAAGAACGTGTTTGCGATCTTTTGCTCCACGTGTCAGGTAGCGCGACGAGGCCCCTGGATGCTGATCGGGATGAGACTGGTGGCGTCGATTAGCTCAGGCGTTGCCGGATGTGCTGCTGTCGGATCCAGAGGTAGAGTTTTGGGAAAATAATTTCAGAAATTAATATTCTCGACGAACGTGGTTCCCGTCTAATGGTCTCAACAAACAGTATTCCAGCAGACGAGGATCAATACGTTGTTGAGGTCTTCGGAGTTACCAGCCACCCAGGGGCAGATGTGCGCATTGTCAACCTGAAGACTGGAGAGGTTCGAGAAATTCAGCCCAAGGCGACTGGCTATATGTCGCACATTCGTGTGCACAATGACCGTGTTGAATCAGTGGACGTTTTTGCTACATCCGAAATAGCAGACAGATCGGACGGCATCCAATCGACAGCGTTATCCAATGCTGAATTGACGGGCGAGATCTCCGATGTTATCTCAGAGCTTGGCAACGTAGGTGAGGGTACGGTGATGAATAAGGTGGTGCTCACGGTAAGTCGGGTGCTGGAGCAGGCCGGGGTTCCATTTGAGGCGAAAGCGGAAGCCGGCAAGTTGCATGTGGTGAGACTGTGATGGGCTGAGAGTGGTGGGATAGAGTCTCCTTTGATTGATATTCGGAACGCTACGCTATACAGTTGTCCCATGATTAAATCTTTCCGGCATAAAGGCCTCAAAGCTTTCTTTGAAACTGGCAGCAAGGCCGGGATTCAGTCCCACCATGCCACGAAACGGCAAAGACAGCTTGCGCAACTGCATGTTGCCAAAGACCCCAGCTATATGCGGATGCCGGGTTGGAACATGCACCCCCTGACGGGGAAGCTGGAAGGGCATTATGCGGTAAGCGTAAACGGCAACTGGCGGCTGATTTTTGCCTTTGAAGGTGAAAATGTCGTGCTGGTCGATTACCGGGATTATCACTAGGAGGTAATGAAATGGTGACCATGTTTAACCCCCCGCACCCTGGCGCAACCTTGCGCGAAGATGTATTGCCGGCCTTGGGGCTGACTGTTACCGAGGCGGCAAGGCAGCTGGGCGTAACTCGTGCGGCTCTATCACGGGTATTGAATGAGAGGGCCGCAATTTCACCTGTCATGGCTCTGCGCCTGGAAGCTTGGCTTGGTAAGGAAAACGGCGGGCACGCTGATGCCTGGATTGCCCAGCAGATGCAATACGACCTGTGGCAGGCCCGGAGGATGGGCGTGCCCAAAGTGAAGCCCGTTCAATTCAGGCAGGCTTCCTGACGTCTTACCCCGGCTAGGCCCGCGAACCGAAGAGCGGGTTTCCCTGACCCGTCTGCCGGGGTTTCCTTATCGGGCTGTGCTCAAGGGGGGCGGTATGGCCGAGTATGCCAAGGTCATCGGCTAGAGATACCGTGATGGCGACGTGCTCGCCGGTGCGGTCGTCCCACGTCCCCCGTTACCCGTCATAGGACCTGCGCCGGTTGCCATTGGCGAATACCTTGAGTTCTCCGGCATACCGCCTGGGACGCTCGTCAAATATCCGGGTGGAGAGCTGATTGTCGATGATGGTTTCCTGGAGTGGGCTGCGCTAGAACCGGGCGAGTATGAGTTCCGTTTTGAGAATTTCCCCTACCAGGAGGAGTCGTTCCGTGCCACGGTTGCCTAAGTACGATCCGCTGGATGTTCCGGCAAGCAAGGAGGACATCAACAGGCTGCGGGATGAGCTGGAAGTCGCGCCTGTCACTGTGTTGGGGCACTACATCGACTTCGACGAAAAGTCGGAGAAGCGTATGGTTGATGCCATCGCTTTATGGGATGAGTTGGGGGAGGAGGTGCTTGCCTGGACCATGGCGGATAACTCGGAAGTCCAGCTGTCCAAACCCCAGCTTGAGGACATTCTCGTGGCTGCGCGCATTGCGCGGGGCACTCGGGCGCTGGCACTTCACCAAAGGGCGAAGCAGTTCAAGGCACAGGGTGGAACACTGCGGGACCTGCAAGATTGGCGAGACGAAACCCCTTCAAAAACCCCTACACAGGATGGCAAGCACTAGGGTAAGAGGCGAGCGGCGTACTGTAACTTATTGATTTACTTGGTGCGGAGGCCGGACTCGAACTTTCCTTCTTGTTGTTGTTTTGTATGGAGTTTATCTGGATAAGCCAATTTCATGCCCCAAAACATGCCCCTAAAAAGAAAAGTACCCCCCCATTTTCTGGCCAGAAAACCCTTGCCTGAACCTTACCTGTTCGGCCTCCCATGGGGGCAAGGTGCTTCCTGGCCTTGTGGTGACCGTGGGGTTGTCCGTCAAGGATTCCTTCCGTTGACGGGTGAGTCGGACAATAAGCAAGGGCGGGCTGGCGGTGATGGTTCCGCAATCTATTAGGGCACCATGGGAGTGTCGTTGTATCGCTGGCGCAGGTGGCCGCCAGTGGCGCAGTAGCGTCCCTTGGGCGCGTAGCAGGCTCGGCAGCCCATCAGGTGGCCTATGTACTGGTCGCGGGCCTGTCGCCATTCAGGCGAAGCGGTGGCGGCGCTCAGGTGGCGGTGGTGACTGGTAGCTCGCGCGCGCGTTTTTTCATTGAGGCGGTCTCCCTGCTCACGTAGTGATCGGGAGAAAACCTTCGCACCCCCATGATCCTGCCTTGATGACGGCGCAGTGGGGGCGGTGGGTGTCTCCGTCTTGGGGGGGCTGGCGTCCTCTTTTTTCTGGACTCCGAAAACTCTATGTCGCCCATCGCGCCTCGCCCCAATCTCGCCCCTGGCTGGTGGCAGTGATGGTGTTGTAGTGACGGGTGGCCGCTCCAACATTTCGGAAAGATGGCTGAATCTGGTCATTTTCGTTTTCATCTGAGTTTTTCGTGTGGGGACACCGGGGACAGTGGGGGCAGCCAGCAAACATGCGACCTACAGCGTCCCCAGTGTGATTTCTCGTGTGGGGGCACTGGGGACAAATGGCGCTCTCCGTTGCTTGCCTGTCCCCAGTGTCCCCAGTGGGAAAAAGGCCGTGGGGACACGCAAGCCCGCGCAGTTACTGGCTGCCCCCACTGTCCCCACTGTCCCCAGCGGAAATAACAGGAATGAACTGTGTTTCAGCTTCCAGCTTCGCCGGGTCGATGGCGTACAGCTTCGCCTTGCCACCACTTGCCAGCCTTACCGTTGCTTGCGCGCGTCCACTATCCCGCTTGGCAATCGCTCCCACGGCATCGAGCGCGATCACCACACGCGGCAAGGCAAAGCCCCTGGCGGCTTCCTCCAGGCCAGGACGGTTGAACAGATACAGCCGGTCATCACCATGCCCCTGCCAGTACCCGGCCCTATCCCTGGCTTCGCCGCTGGGATCATCGGCGTCTGAGAAGCGGGTGTCGCCATGGCGGGCGATGAAGTCGGCAATGCCCCTCAGTATCTGGCGGTCTTCGCTCGGGCCTTCGCCTCTGCCATCACGCCACACGTCGAACAGTTCCCGCATGGCATCACGGGCGGCACCGGGCGGAAGCGGCAGAATGCCAAGCTCAATTGCCAATTCACCGGCCAATGCCGTTAAGGCGAAGCGATCAACGGCACGGCTTTCCTGTCCACCGGTGGCGGGGTATTGGCCTACCAGTTTCGCCAGCAGGTCGGGCAGTTCGTCGAGGCTTCCACCATCCAACAGCTTGCGGATGAATTCCGGGCCAGCATGGCCGTAATGGGTGGCGCTGGCGCGCTGGATGGCGTCGGAGAACTCCCGGCCACCCGCCAGCCCGTGAAGGTGATCCCATGCGCCATAGGTGCGGCGGGCGGGTATGTCGAGCAACCGTATTTCCTGACCGGCGCGGCTTCGCTTACCGCCTTCCGACATATGCGCGGACAGGCCAATCTCCCCTGACGAAAACAGCATGACACGCCATTGCTTGGCGGCCCTTGCCGCGCCCGTGCGGCTTGCTCGGGTCTTCCCTGAGCCATTGGCGAGTGAGTACACCACCACGCCAATTTCCCGTGCGTCGGCTTCCCCGATTTCGTCGAGGGCCAACAAGGTGTCATTGCGTTGCGCGGCGATTCCCTCCAGGCCGTTGACGGTAGCCCGCCACGTCCGCTTGAAGGTTTCACCGCGCCCCCACACAGAAGCGCCCGCCAGAATGGCGCTACTCTTGCCCGTGCTGGAATCTCCGACGATATGGAAGCCACCCCCCTGGCGTTGGACGTGATACAGCAGCGGGCCAGCCAACGAAGCGCAGACGCTCAACAGCAGCAGCGGGTTGCCTTCACACTTCGACCCTATGTCCGCCTGCCAGCCTTCCAGTGTTCCCCCCCGGCGGAAGTCATCACTGTTTGCCGTCTCGCTTTGAAAGATTGCGTCCCCTTCGCCGATGTTCTGGCGCGGCATGATGAACAGATCAGCCGTGTGCCAGCCCGTGGATGTCGCGGCCACCACGCGCCTCTTGGGGTGTTGGGCGGCGATGTACTGGCACACTTGCGCACGGCGCTTGTAGTCCAGGCTCAGCCCCATGTGGAGCAGCACGGAAAGGATGGCGTCCGGCTTGCCCGCCAACAGCTCGTTGGGCATTGCCCACGTCAGCCAGCGGTCATCTTCATTGCGGAACCTCAGCAGGCGGCCATATTCCCCGTCTTTCGATTCGCTCCTTGTGATGGCATCCACATGAAGCGGGGCGCAAAGCCAATCATCATAGGGAATCTCGCCGCCTTCCTTGTCGATTCTGTGCCCGTGATACCAGACACCAGGCCGGAACTTCTCACCGTCGATGGTTATTCCGTGGTCGTACACGCGGTAACAGGGGCGCTTGATTTCCGGGGCTTCGGCGGGTGGCACCAGCGGCGTTACGTTGTCTTTCGTCATGCTCTAGCCCTCCAGCAAGCCAAGTCATTGAAGTCTGTCAGATCGGGCGGCGCGTCCTTCGGCCATGGCGGCATCACCAGGCCACAACCAAGCGCGGCGGCTGCCTTGATGGCAGCGGTTTTGCCGGGATTGCCCTCTGTTTGCCGGTCATCATCACCAGCAATCACGATAGGGTTATCCGGGTATCCCCGGCTCAGCGCCCGCCCCACGTTCAGCAGGTTGCCCGCATTCATTGCGCAGGCAACCGGGTCGCCGGTTTCTTCGTGGATGGTTGCGCCCGTTGCCCAGCCTTCGCAGACGTACAGGGTCTGTCCTGGCTCCATCAGCCCAATGGACGAGTACGCGCCCTTCACGCGGCCACCAGCAAGGAAACGCTTGGAACCGTCCGGCAATATCCTTTGTAGATTCACCAGCCGTTCACCGGCGTACAGCGGCACCAACAGCACATCACCAGCCTGGCGCAGCCCATGGGGCTTGATGCTCTTTCGGATCAGGTATGGATGCCTGGGGTCGGCCGGGGTGGTGTCGCTCCAGGCGCAACGGGCACGGTTGGCGGCCTTTTCCTGGCGTTGCCATTGCTCGGCTTCACGTTGCCGCCTTGCGGTGTCGATGCGGCGGCGTAACTGGTCAGCTTCATGCGGGTTGGCTGGCTCCCTGGCGCTCCACGTTTGTGTGCCGCCAATCTTCCAGCTCCCAAACGCACCGGATGCAATGCCGTCGAGATACAGCACATACCAGCCGTTGCGGCTGCCTGTCCGGTCGCTTGGTACCTTGAAGCGGTGAATCTGCCCATCTGGTACGGGGGTGAAGTCGAGCGCCCCATAGACGGCTTGCAGGGCGTCAGCAAATAGCATCACGGGATCAGCCATGGTTCACCCCCTGCCTGTCCACAAAGGCGCACATAACCCGGCCTCTGGCTTCGGCGCGGATGCGGGTGGAATCGTCCATACAATCGACCGTACGCACCTCCACCGCGGCATCAGGATGGCGTATGGCAATACGCCCAAACTCGGCTGCGTTATGGCTCAGGAATGGCCCCAGCAATGGTTTATCGGACTTCGGATGGACAACGAAAAAAACGGTTTCCGGTTTCTCCAGGCCAGCCGATCCCGTCAGCGATTGCTCACTGTTTTGATTTTTCATCGTGGTTACTCCGTGGCCGTGATGGCGTCGAGTTTTTCGGTCAGGTCGGTCGCGGAATACTCCAGGTAACCGGACATTTCGCAGCCCAAATGATGCGCCAGCGCTGCCAGTGTTTTGGCTCTGCCAGTGCGCGGCTTTTCGCCGTCCAAGGCTTCACCAATGGAGACTGCCAGCGTCTCCAGCCATTCGACGTAATCGTGCGCAACGGAGAAAACAGAATTTACATCACGGGCAATTACTATCAGGTCGATGTGATTACTGGACTGATTCATTTTTCACCCTCCATGCCGCGACTCACTGACTGAATCAATGCCCCTGTAACCTCTCCCAAAAACCCGATAGCTCGAATCTCGGCGCGATAGGCATTGTCGCAGTTGTTGATGCCGTCGTGGATTCTCTCGCATAGCTGCCCGATACCGTCAGCCAGTTCGCCGGCCAGTTCCAGCGCGTCAGTGGGCGGCATGTCCGGCTCCACTCTCAGCAAGGAACCGTTGCGGGTTGATACAAAAGAAAGTTCTACCGTGCTGCTCATTTCGCACCCCCTTGGCCAGCGTTTGCCATGGCTTCCAGGGCGCGGGCCTGGCCAACGTGTGACCAGTAGCGGGAAAGTCGAAAGGATGCCGGACTATCGGCGCGCAGGGCGGCCAATGCGAAACGGCGGTGACGCTGGGCCTGTCTCCGTAGATCGTCCTCGATGGCGTGGGCTTTCGCCATGGCGGCGCTGTAACGGCGCTGACGGACAGACTGTGACGAATTGGAGCGAAGGGCGGCGCGGGCCATCGCACGATAAGCGGCGGCGCGGCTTGATGGATTGCGGGCGGAATGGTTCATGGTTGGTTCTCCGTGTGTTGGGGAACCGTCACCAATTGTCGCCAAACAATTGAGGGTGACGGCTGTGCGCAGGTTGGCGAACCGGGACACACGGAACCCGGCAGACCTTGCGGTCTCCCACGCACAGCCGCCATAACAACGAGACATGGCAGGCACAAAAAAAGCGCCTGCTGTCGGTGCTGGGGCGCTTGTGCGCCGTGTGGTATTCGGGTCGCCAAACCCGGTCACTGAATTTGCAGTGACGGGCGAACCATAGCGCGGTTGGGATTGGCTGGCAAGGGGTGTGATCAATATCAGCTTCATGGCATCACCTTCAGACGGGGCTTCCCGGCCTTTCTCACCAGGTACGCCAGCAGGGCAAGCGCGTCTTTGCGCTGGCCTTCGGGGATGCGGTAGCGGGTGACGATACAAGACTTGCCCCAGCGGTTGGGGACTTTCTCGTTCCTGTGTTCCAGGATCAGCCCGTGGTCATGGGTGAAGCCGCTGATGGTGGACGGTAGGCAGTGGTCGCCGATCTCTTCGGCGTCAAACCGATTCAGGGAATTTCCCGGTATCAGCAGATAGGCCAGTACCCGCGTTTTCTTGTTCGGGGCGCTCGCCAAAACATCAGCAGGGTTGATATGATCGGCCTTGCGCTGGCTGCCTTGTTCTTCGGAATGGGTGGCCTTTTTCATTTATGCCACCTCATCACGCTGCGCTGCGAGTTCTTCGCACCAGGCCAGTATTTCGGACTCGATCCAGGCGGATGATTTCGGCCCAAGTTTTACTTGCTTGGGGAATCGGCCCTCTGCAATACGTCGGTATATTTCAGACGTGGAAAGCGCGGTGTATTTCTTCACCTTGGGCAACTTGATGAAGCGGGGTGGCGTTTGGGCGGGGGTGGTTTGTACGGCCATTGTGCAAGCCCTCCGGGGCGTTGTGTGGAACAATGGCTGTAGATTGTCAGGGTACCGCGCCCAATCACACGACGAAAGCGCCCGTATTTGTTGAATGTTTTGTTACAACTATTTCGGAGATTTCAGCGCATCTTTTGACGTCAGAAGATCTGCCAAAAATGGGGTTTTTCTGTCGCTTATGATGCGCTGGATATTCTCTTTCTTTCTTTTGCCATGGCCTCTATTGTGGCTTCTCTTTTGGCTTTTGTTCTTGCTTCAATCCTGGCTCCTTCTGCGTTCGCCAATCGCTCGATGGTTCTCATTTCAATCTGTCCTTTAACAAATGGGAGCCCCATCAGTTGAAAAACAGCTCGGTTCATTGGGCCTCCTAAAATGTCGTGATGAAACCGAATAATTTCAGAGGCCATTAAGCGCTCCCGCAACCTAGCGTCTTGTCTTTTGCTCGCTGACGGGTAGTTCAGTCTGTCAAGGTCGGTCGCCGCTCTTTCAATGTTTATGCGTAAGCTTTCCCTCGCTCGCTCCGAGAAAAAATCCGCGCCCGATATAAGCTGCTGAAGCTCACTTGTTAGGGTCCGCATTTTTTCTAAAACCCTCTCGCCTTGAGTAGCAGCCCTTACAGAGCGACCAGTAAGGTAGTTGGCGAAACATTCGGCCACACCAGCCAGATACTTTTGATAGATCCCCATCATTCCCGCGACTTGACAGGTAAATCTATAATCATGATTTTTATAAGACCCCAAAAGTCTTGCCGCACTAGCAACAGCGCGCTCGGCAGCTTGGGGGGTGCTCGATGTAGGCAACCCTAATGCCCCTACCGCCAAGGTGAAGCTTGGCTGCGAGGAAAGCCATATTTGTGCGTTGTATTCATTTATGGTTTTGAAAGCGACACGGCTTGACTCCTCAGCTATGGCGCTCAGCTTCTTGAGGCTCAGTTGGTCGTCATATAGGCCTTGTGTGCTGGCCCTCCATTTCTCAATGAATACTTCTTCGTATCGGTTATAGCTGTTAAAGAGAGCAGAGAATTGTTCTGCGGTTGGGTATTCGCTCATGTGCTACGCCTCCCAGGCGCTCCCATTCTGAATAGATCGGCCAACCAGGCGGGTGGGATTTCCGCTTTTCTCCCCGTCGGGATAGGCTGGCCAAAAGGGTTAAACCTTGCGCTTGATGCTCACCACGTTGGTGCCTGGCGCGCCGTGATTCATGGCGTACTCGAAAGGTGGCACATAGCCTTCCCGGCAACTCTCAAGGTAAGTGCTCCACCAATTGAGCATCAGGCGGCGTTGCTCCAAATGTTCGGCGCGATGAATGTATGCTGCCCGAACTTTCTTGCGTTCCTTGTGCGACATTTGGCGTTCCACAGCATCCTCAGACCACAGGCCGGATTCTGTGAGGGCGGAACAGGCCATTGTTCTGAATCCGTGCCCGCATACGTCCGCTTGTGTGTCGTACCCCATAAGGCGAAGGGCTTTATTCACTGTGTTTTCGCTCATGGGCTTCCTTTCGTCATGATCACCAGGGAATACCAGCTCACCGTTGCCGGTCAGGTGGTGGATGCTTTCCAGCAGGGTCATGGCTTGGGGTGACAATGGCACCAGGTGCGAATCACCCATCTTGCTGCCACGGGTGGAATGCCTCACGTCGGGCAATGCTTCACGTTCAGGCGGGATCGTCCACATGGCGCGGGCAAAGTCGATTTCGTGCCAGCGGGCAAAGCGCAGTTCGCTGGATCGGATGAAGACATGAAGGGTCAGCATGACCGCCAGCCGGGTCAACGTCCTGCCGGGGTATGCGTCGATGCGCTCCTGTAGCTCTCCCAATCGGTCAAGAGGCAGTGCCGGGCGGTGCTTGGTTTTGGGGGTGGCAATGGCTCCCGTCAAGTCGGTGGCAGGGTTTGTCTCGATATAGTCGTGCTGTATCGCATGCCGCATCACCCCCGCCGTGTACTGGCTCAGCCTGCTTGCTGTTTCCAGTGTTCCGCGTGCTTCCACTTCCTTGATGGGCGCAAGCAAGTCTTTCAGTTTCAGGGCATCAATAGGCTTGCTTCCAAGTGATGGGAAAAGGTGGGTCTCCATGCGGTTCAAAACCCGGCTGGCGTGGTCCTTTGACCATCTTGTTGAACGGGCGGTGTGCCACTCCACGGCTACCCGCTCGAACGTCAGGCCAGTGGCTTCTTCTTCCTGCTTGGCGGCCTTGCGCTCAGCAACGGGGTCTATCCCTTGTGATACCAGATCACGGGCCTGTTCTCGCTCCTGTCGGGCTTGCTGAAGGGTGACGGCAGGGTATGCCCCAAAAGTGATACGGCGCTCCTTTCCTTTGATCTGGTACTTCATCCTCCATATTTTGGAACCCGCTGGCATCACCTCCAGGTAAAGACCGCTCCCGTCTGCCAGCTTGTAGGCTTGGGCTTGGGGCTTGGCTGCCTTGATGGCGCTATCAGTTAGCGGGGCTACTTTCCGGGGCATGGACGGGCCTCATTTTAGGGGCATGATTTTTTATCGAGCTGAACATGCCCCCAATCATGCCCCTAAAACTTTGGGCTTACAAGGGTTGTGCTGGGAATTGCTGGGAAAGAAAAACCCTTGAAGGCCGCGTAATTGCTGGGTTTTTGGGTCTTGTTGGGAATGCTTGAGAACTATGGATGGTGCCGGAGGCCGGACTCGAACCGGCACGCTTTTAAGGGCGGCGGATTTTGAATCCGCTGCGTCTACCAATTTCGCCACTCCGGCGGGAGGGTTGAGATTTGCAGGCGGTGGATTATAACAGCGGAGCGAGGGTGGTCAACGGGCAGACGGCGACAAACTTCGTAGTTTTGGCGCCGGCGGGGGAAATCCGGTAATCTTGCGCCTTTTGAGGGACTCACGCCTGTGCGCCGGGAATTTTTCAAGTACCACCTGCCGGACTCGCTGATCGCCGCGCATCCTGCCAAGGAGCGGCGCGGCAGTCGCTTGCTGTCGTTGGACGGCTTGAGCGGCGACGTCCGCCATCTGCGCTTTCCCGACATTTTGAGCCTGGTGGAGCCTGGCGATCTGATGGTCTTCAACGATACCCGCGTCATCCCTGCGCGCCTGCTCGGCCGCAAGGAAAGTGGTGGGCGCATCGAGGTGTTGGTGGAGCGGATTCTCAGCGAGCGCGACGTGCTTGCCCATGTGCGCTCCAACAAGCCGTTGAAGGTTGGCACTGTGCTGCACTTCGACGGCGAGGTGGTGGCGCGAATAGATGGGCGCCATGAGAACCTGTTTCGCGTGTCGTTCACGCAGCCGGTGCTGGGTATTCTCGAAGAGATCGGCCATATGCCGCTGCCGCCCTATATTGCGCGTGGTGATGCTGAGGAAGACCGCAGCCGCTACCAGACCGTTTACGCCCGCGAGCCGGGGGCGGTGGCGGCGCCCACGGCGGGGCTGCACTTCGATGAGCGCCTGCTCGCCGAGTTGCAGGAGCGCGGTGTCAACATCGCCTTCGTCACCTTGCATGTCGGTGCGGGGACGTTCCAGCCGGTGCGCGCCGATGACGTGCGCGACCATCGCATGCATGCCGAGATTCTCGACGTCAGCGCCGAGGTGTGTGCGCGGGTCGAGGAGACCCGTGCCGCGGGCAACCGGGTGATCGCGGTGGGCACCACCAGCGTGCGCTGTCTCGAGACCGCCGGCGCCAGTGGTGCCATGGAGCCGGTGCGCGGTGAGACGGATATCTTCATCTATCCGGGCTATCGCTTCCGCATTGTCGATGCCCTGGTCACCAACTTTCACTTGCCCGAGTCCACCTTGCTGATGCTGGTGTCAGCCTTTGCGGGCTACGACCGGGTGATGGCGGCGTACCGGGAAGCGGTGGCGGAAAGCTATCGCTTCTTCAGTTATGGCGATGCCATGTTTTTGACCCGCAACCCTGCCGCTCACGAGATTCGGGTGGCCGATGTTTTTGCCGAACTGGTGGGAGCCTGATTTAGTGACCAGAGAGTGTTTCATGCGCTTCGAGCTCGATGGCGCAGATGGTGTGGCGCGCCGCGGGCGCCTGATTTTTCCGCGCGGCACAGTGGAAACGCCGGCTTTCATGCCAGTGGGTACGTACGGCACCGTCAAGGCGATGCTGCCCCGCGATGTCGAGGCGACGGGTGCCCAGATCGTGCTCGGCAACACCTTTCATCTGATGCTGCGTCCCGGCACGCAAGTCATCGAAGCGCACGGCGACCTCCACGATTTCATGCAGTGGCAGCGCCCGATCCTCACGGATTCCGGCGGTTTCCAGGTGTTCAGCCTGGGAGCGATGCGCAAGATCAGTGAGGAAGGTGTGGCGTTTCAGTCGCCCATCGACGGCAGCCCGGTGTTCGTCAGTCCCGAGGTGTCGATTGCGGTGCAGCGCTCGCTGGGGTCTGATGTGGTGATGATCTTCGACGAGTGCACGCCGTATCCCGCCACCTGGGATGAAGCGAAGAAGTCCATGGAGCTGTCATTGCGCTGGGCCCACAGAAGCAAGGTGGCGCACGGCGACAGCCCGTCGGCGCTGTTCGGCATCGTTCAGGGCGGCATGTACGAGGATCTGCGCCGCGAGTCGCTGGCCGGTCTCGATGCCATGGCGTTCGATGGCTACGCGGTGGGTGGCCTGTCGGTGGGCGAGCCCAAGGAGGACATGATTCGCGTGCTCGACGCCATCGGCGATGCGTTGCCCAGGCACAAGCCCCGCTATCTGATGGGGGTGGGCAAGCCGGGCGATATCCTCGAGGCGGTGCGCCGCGGCATCGACATGTTCGACTGTGTCATGCCCACCCGCAATGCGCGCAACGGCTATCTGTTCACCAGCGCGGGCGTCGTCAAGATCCGCAATGCGGCCTACAAGAATGATGTGGGGCCGCTGGACCCGACGTGCGACTGCTACACCTGCAGCAACTTCAGCCGCGCCTATCTGCACCACCTCGACCGCTGCAACGAAATGCTCGGCTCACAGTTGAACACCATCCACAACCTGCACTATTACCAGCGCTTCATGGCGGACATTCGCAAGGCCATCGAAGAGCGTCGGCTCGATGCGTTCGCCGAAACGTTCTATCGCGAACAGGCGGGGTAGGGCGCGGCAGAGGCTTGGCTCTGCCGTGTCCGGCGTCAGCCGAGTTCCGAGGTGCAGCAGGGGCAGCGCGATGCCTGCAAGGGAATGGCCGAACAGCAGCGCGGGCAGTCCTTGGTAGTGGGCGCGGCGGCAGGTTCGGGTTTTGGCGCCTGCAGGCGGTTGATCGCCTTGATGAGCAGGAACACGGCAAAGGCGACAATGATGAAACTCACCAGGGCGTTGATGAACAGGCCGAAGTTGATGGTGACGGCACCCGCGGCCTTGGCGCTGGCCAGGGTTTCATAGGGTCCCGCGGCGGTGGCGCCGTCCTTCAGGGTAAGGAAGAGTTCCGAAAAATCCACGCCGCCGAGCAGCAGGCCGATGGGCGGCATCAGTACGTCGTCTACCAGACTGCTGACGATGGTGCCGAAGGCGCCGCCGATGATGATACCCACGGCCATGTCCACCACGTTGCCGCGCATGGCGAATGTCTTGAATTCTTTCAACATAGCGATTCCTCTGTTGGTATTGTTTTGAACCGCCCGAGGTGGGACGGAGCGTGGCGCGTTCAAACACTGCGCACCTTGTTGATGATAGAGCAAAAACCACCTTTGCCAAGTCCTGTCAGCCAGCCAGCGCTGGCCCTATAACCGGCGCCGCAATTCCCCTATAATCGGGCGCCTTTACGGACCGCAAGAAAAAAAGCCCATGAATCGAAATTCCTTCTGGCGATACTTCATCGTCATAGCGGCGCTGATTTTCAGTCTCGTCTACGCCAGCCCCAATCTTTTTGCTCCCGATCCGGCAATTCAGGTGACCGGCCAGAGCAGTGCCCAGGCGATCGGCGAGCAAGTGCTCGCTGAAGTGAAAGCGGCTCTCGATGAAAGTGGCATCGACTACTTTGGCGAAGAGGTGGCGCAGGGCAACGTGCTGGTGAGGCTGCGCCACGCCGACGATCAGTTGAAAGTTCAAACCCTGTTGCAGGACTCGCTGGGCCCGGACTACGTGGTTGCCCTCAACCTGGCGCCCACCACGCCCGACTGGCTGCTGGCCATTGGCGCCGAACCCATGAAGCTCGGTCTCGACCTGAGCGGCGGTGTTCACTTCCTGATGCAGGTCGATACCGAAAAGGTGATCGCCAATTACCTGGAAACCCAGGAGGCGGAACTCAAGCGCGCGCTGCGCGAGGCGCGTGCGCGCTATCGCGAGGTCAAGATCGAGGACGCGGGCATCACGATCGCCTTCGCCGATGAAGCGAGCCGTGCGGCGGCGGTCGACGTGGTGCGTGCCGATTTCCGCGACCTCAACCGCGAACTGCGCCGCGACGGTGAACAGTATGTGCTGCGCCTGACCGTGCTCGATTCGCTGATCAAGGAGAAAGAGGATTACGCGGTCAGCCAGAACCTGACCACCCTGCGCAACCGCATCAACGAGCTGGGCGTTGCCGAGCCCATCGTGCAGCGCCAGGGGCGCAACCGCATCGTGGTGGAGTTGCCGGGTATTCAGGACACCGCCGCCGCCAAGCGCGTCATCGGCAAGACCGCCAACCTGGAGTTCCGCCTCGAGTACATGCCGGGCAGTGATCTGGCGCGGGAGGAATTTCCGTTCCGCGATGAAAGCGCCGGCCCGCGCACGGCCTGGCTGGAAAAGAACGTGGTGATCACCGGTGATCAGGTGGCACACGCCGCTACCGGTTACGATGAAAACGGTCAGCCCCAGGTCAACATCAGTCTCGACAGCGACGGTGGCCGCGCCATGAACCTGGCGACGCGACGCAGCATCGGTCGCAACCTGGGTGTGTTGTTCATCGAGACCCGCACCCGCGTGGAAGAGGTGCGGCACGAAGACGGCACCGTGGAAATGGTGCCGGTGCAGTATGAAAGCAAGGAAATCATCAGCCTGGCGACGGTGCGCAGCGCGCTGGGTGTTTCGTTCCGCATCACCGGCCTGAGCAACCCGGGCGAGGCCTCGGAGCTCGCTTTGCTGCTGCGCGCCGGTGCTCTCGCGGCCCCCATGTACTTCGTTCAGGAAAGTACCATCGGTCCGTCCCTGGGGGCGGAAAACATCACCATGGGCATTGCCTCCGTTCAGCTGGGCCTGATTCTGGTGATGATCTTCATGCTGGTGGTCTACAAGGTATTCGGGGTGATCGCCAACCTGGCCCTGCTGTTCAACCTGGCGATGATCGTTGCGGTGATGTCCGTGCTGGGGGCGACCCTGACATTGCCCGGTATCGCGGGCATCGTACTGACCCTGGGTGTGGCGGTGGATGCCAACGTGCTCATCAACGCGCGGATCAGGGAGGAGCTGAACAACGGGCTATCGCCATCGGCGGCCATCAACGCGGGCTACGACAGGGCGTATGTGGCCATCGTCGACGCCAACCTCACCACCCTGATCGTGGCCGTGATTCTCTATGGCATCGGTTCCGGGCCGGTGCAGGGCTTTGCCGTGGTTCTCGCCATCGGCGTCCTGACATCCATGTTCTCCGCGATCGTGGGCACCAGGCTGCTGGTAAATCTCATATACGGCAGACGCAACGTCGAAAAGTTGTGGATCTGAGGAGCGCACTATGAGCACTATTCGCATCATCAATTTCATGCGCTGGAACAAGCTGGCGAACATCATTTCGCTGCTTATGGTGGTCGGCTCGCTGATATCCCTGGGCACCAAGGGCCTCGTCATGGGCCTGGATTTCACGGGCGGCGCACAGGTGGAAGTGGGCTACCAGCAGAATGCCGAACCGGAAGTCATCCGCAGGCAGCTTATCGATGCCGGGCTGGAAAATCCGGTGGTGGTCAATTTTGGTAGCGCGCGCGATGTATTGATCAAGTTTCAGGTGGAATCCGCCGAAGGTCTCGAAGACCTGGTGGTGAGTACCTTGACGCCCAACGGCGAGCAGATCGAGGTGCGCCGGGTGGAGTTCATCGGGCCGCAGGTCGGTGAAGAGCTGCGCGACGAGGGCGGTCTTGCCGTGCTGGTGGCGATGATTGCGATAATGATCTACGTCGCGGTGCGCTTCCAGTATAAATTCGCCGTCGGTGTGCTGGTGGGTCTGGTGCACGATACCATCATCACCCTGGGGGTCTTCTCGCTTTTCCAGCTCGATTTCGACCTCACGGTATTTGCCGGGCTCATGGCGATGATCGGCTATTCGCTGAACGACACCATCGTGGTGTACGACAGGATACGGGAAAACTTCCGCCTGGTTCGCGATGCCTCTCCCCTCGACATCATCAACGAGTCCCTGACCCAGGTGCTGGTGAGGACGATCTACACCTCGGTCAGTACGCTGCTGGTGCTCTTCGCGCTGCTGTTCCTGGGCGGTGAGCTGATCAGAAACTTCTCCATTGCCCTGATCGTGGGAATCATCGTCGGTACGACGTCTTCCATCTATGTGGCGGCGAACATCATTCTGGCGATGAAGATAAGCCGTGAAGACCTGATGACGACCGTGAAGGGCGACAAGCAAGACGAATACGAACTTCCCTGAAAAAAGGAGTAGCGAAAGGGCCGGATCACCGGCCCTTTTTCGTTACAGCAGAATTCCCACCGTTGCCGCGGTCGCCAGGGTGGTCAACAGGCCCACCCAGATAGAGGCGAATCCCAACTGGATTATTTCTTCCCGGCGCTCGGGCGCCATGGCGCAGAGCCCGCCGATCATGATGCCGAGGCTGCCCAGATTGGCGAAACCGCACAGGCCGTACATCAGCAGCAGACGACTGCGCTCGCTCAATTGCGCGCCGGGACCGTCGGGGCGGGCGAGTTCGAGGAAGGCGATGAACTCATTGAGCACTACCTTGGTGCCGAGAAACTGACCGGCGGTAACGGCTTCGTGCCAGGGAATACCCGTCAGCCAGGCCAGGGGTGCGAACAGCCAGCCGGCAATGCGTTGCAGGCTGATGGCTTCGCCCTGTATCTGCGGCAGCCCGGCCAGCGCCAGGTTGATCAGCGTCACCAGGGCGATGAGCACGATCAGCATGGCGATGATATTGAGCAGCAGGCTGATGCCCTGAACCGTGCCCTGGGTGATGGCGTCCATGGCGCTGTGACTGTCTCGCGGTAGTTGTGGCAGTGGTGCCCCGCCTTCCGGCCAGGGGTGAAACAATGCCGCCATGGCGAGGGCAGCGGGCGCGGAGATCAGCGACGAGATCAAAACCTGCCCGAGCGCATTGTCGATTACCGGCGACAGGATACTTGCATACAGCACCAGTACCGTGCCGGCCACGGTGGCCATGCCACACACCATCAGGGCGAAGAGTTCGCCGCGGTGCAGCGATAGCAGGTAGGGGCGAATCAGCAGGGGCGCTTCCACCATGCCGAGAAAGACGTTGGCGGTGGCGCCTACCCCGAGAGGGCCGCTGACGCCGAGCAGACGCTTGATGACCCACGCGAAGCCGCGCACCACCACAGGCAGAATGCGCCAGTAGAACAACAATGCGGAAAGCGCGCTGACCACGAGAATCATGGGCAGTGCCCGAAATGCAAGAATGTAGCTATTGGCGTGTGGGTTGACATCGAAGGGCGTCGCGGCGCCGCCCAAATAGCCGAACACGACACTGGTTCCGGCGCGGGTGGCTTCTTCCAGGCTCAGCACGACCTTGTTGAGGCCGAGAAAAGCGGCCTGTGCCTGTGGCAGCTTGAGCAACAGCAGCGCAATCGCGAACTGCAGAAACAGACCGCCAAGCACTACACGCCAGGCGATTTTCCCGCGCTTTCCGCTCAGCCAGCACAGGACCGCCAACAGCACCAGACCGATGGCGCTCTGCAGATGAAGGTTCATTGTTGGTATTCTCCCCCTTTGAATGCGGTTATTCTTGCATGCTTGCGCGCTATTGCCAGCGTAAAGTGGCCGAACGGTATTTGCAGCTGTAAGCCGTAAGCTCTAAGCCGGAGTACTGCAAGAACCGGGTGTTACCAGAGTTCAACTTAAAGCTTGTGGCTTACAGCTTGTCGCACAGATTTCCGGCTTTTGCTCTGATGAAAAAACAAGGCTCAAGATTCGACACGATGAATGCTGACAGCGAAGACGAGAAATGGATGCGCCGGGCACTGGCGCTGGCGCAGCGGGCCGAGGCGGAGGGCGAGGTTCCCGTCGGCGCGGTTGTCGTGCGCGCCGGTTGTGTGATCGGCGAGGGCTACAACCATCCCATCGCGGCCCACGACGCCACTGCGCACGCGGAAATAGACGCCTTGCGCAATGCGTCCCGCGCGGCAGGCAATTATCGCCTGCCGGACACCACCCTGTATGTCACCATCGAACCCTGCACCATGTGCGTTGGCGCGATGATTCATGCGCGGGTGGCGCGTGTCGTGTTCGGTGCCAGAGAGCCACGCGCCGGTGCCGTGGTCAGCGCCGCGCAACTGCTCGACGAGAAACACTACAACCACAGCGTCACATGGCGTGAAGGTGTGCTGGCGGAGCTGTGCGCCGAGCGCATCCAAACCTTTTTCCGGCGCAAAAGAGGGAAGGAGGCGCGCTCGCTAACCGATAGTTAAAAACAATCGACTGTATGGGGAATGGTTGGTTTCCAAAGTTGTTGAGAGTGGTTATCATTGCTGTTGAGCGGGAGAGTTACAAATAAAGCCTCAGCAGGCTACGACCCGCGAAAACATTACCACCGGAGATAACCCATGACCAAGACGATGACATTCGCTGTGCTGCACTTCTCGATTGCCTTCGCGGTCACTTATCTGCTGACCGGTAGCCTCATCGTGGGCGGCGCGGTGGCGCTGGTGGAGCCTGCCGTCAATACGGTGGCATTCTACTTCCACGAAAAACTCTGGCAGCGCTTCTCATCCCAGGCCGAGAACGAGGACGGGTTGTCCAGCGTCAGTTTCTGACCGGGCGTTTCTGCAGTTTGCGCTGCAACGTGCGGCGATGCATCCCCAGGGCGCGAGCGGTGGCGGAAATGTTGCCGCCGTTGTCGCTCAATACGCGCTGAATATGTTCCCACTCCAGGCGCTCCACGGAATGCGGCTGGTGCGGCAACTCCACATCCGGGTTGCCCGTGCAATTTTCGAAAGCGTCGATGATGTCGTCCACGGACGCCGGTTTGCACAGGTAATTGATGGCACCGAGCTTGATCGCTTCCACTGTGGTGGGAATGCTGGAATAACCCGTCAGGATCACGATCTGGGCATTGGGCGCCACCTCGCGCAACCTGCCGATGAGATTGAGCCCCGAGCTCTGTTCCAGTTTCAGATCGAGAACGATGCGCCGTACCGCTGTCTGCGTACAGAATGCCAGAGCCGTCGCATCGTCGTGCGCGGTTGCCGTGGTGAACCCGCGCCGTGCGAGGCTGCGGGCGAGAATGGCGGAGAAGGCATCGTCGTCGTCGATGATGAGAAAATCCGCGGGCTCAGTCATTCTGTGCCTCCAGTGGCAGGATCACGTCGACCTGGGTGCCGCCCTCGGGATGGGGTGCGAGCTCGATGCGCCCGCCGTGGCGATCGAGAATCGAGTGAGCCAGAAAGAGACCGAGCCCCATGCCGCCGGGTTTCCGGCTTTCCAGCGGGCGCCAGTCGGTGTCCGGGCGTTCGATGCCGTCGCCATAGTCGCGAATCAGCAGCCGGGCGCGCTCCGCATCCCAGTGGATGGTCACATCCACCCTGGAGCTGGCATCGGCGGCGTTGTTGAGCAGGTTGTGCAGCGACGCCGACAGTGACGGGTGGAGGACGATACTGGCATCCCGGGGCGCGCCTTCCATGCTGATACGGGCATTCACGTCGGGCCGCAGTACCTGCCAGTTCTGCATCAAACCCTCGAAATAATCCCTGAGGCCAATCCGCTGCACGCCGCCGTCGGAATAGCTGCGCGCCGTGCCCGAAAGCTTGCGCAGCGTGCTTTGGCAACGCTCTACCTGCGTGGCGAGCACGTCCATGTCCTTGCGCACGTCCGGTGGCACTGCCAGGCCGTCGTCACTGCGCCATTCATCGCAGATCAGCTTGACGGTATTGAGCGGAGTGCCCAGTTCGTGAGCCGCGCTCGCGGCGAGGGAGGCGACAGCCAGCAACTGGTCGTCCTCGAGCTGCTTTTCCTTCTGGCGGTTGAGCGCTTTATCCTGGGCCTTGAGAGCCGACGCCATCTTGTTGATGAAGTAGGCGATCAGCACGGCGCTGACACCAAAATTCATCCACATGCCCAGTAGGTGGGGATTGAGGCCGATGCTGTTGGCCCACGAATGCCCCTCGTGGTCCGGCGCCACCAGCGGCAGCGGAACGTACCAGAAGAGCAGTGCGGTATAGGCGCCAAGGCACACTATGCCGGTGACCCAGGTGCGCGCGGCGGGCAGGGTGATGGCGGCGACGGTGACCGGTACCAGAAGATAGGAAATGAAAGGATTTTCCGCGCCCCCGGTGTTGAACATGAGTAGTGAGTAAAGCGCCACGTCCACCATCAGGTGGATGAAAAACTCACGCTCGCTGATGGGCACCGGGCGAAAACTGCGCAACCAGGTGACGGCAATGACGGCCGTGACCGCGGCGAGCAGCAAGGTGATGAAATCCCAGCGCAAGTGCTGTTGCCCGTGATTGAGCAGGTAGTAGACACCGTAGAACATGCCGGCCAGCGGAATCACCCGCACGAAACACAGCAGGCGCAGGTTCTGGCGGGTGGCGGAAGGAATGGCGCTGTTGTCCATGGCTCGTCGTGGCAGGGTGAGGGGCGATTATAGCCTATGGGTTGGGGTGGGGGTTTTAGTTGGTGGTTTAGTTCACAGTTCACCGTTTTCAGTGCTGCAGCTTGGAGCTTGCAACCGGGCAGCCTATGAGTAATGTGCTGCGGCCTCTATAATGCAGCACTTTTCTGGCCAGACTGCGGAAAGCCTATGACCGTTCGAACTCGAATCGCCCCGTCGCCCACCGGTGACCCCCACGTTGGCACCGCTTATATCGCGCTGTTCAATCTGTGCTTCGCCCGCCAGTTCGGCGGCAAGTTCATTCTGCGCGTCGAAGATACCGACCAACAGCGCAGCACCGCCGAATCCGAGCGCATGATCCTCGACTCGCTGCGCTGGCTTGGCCTGACCTGGGACGAGGGCCCCGATGTGGGCGGCCCCTGCGGTCCCTACCGCCAGAGTGAGCGCATGGAAATCTACCAGCGCCACGCTCGGGAGCTCATCGAAAAAGGCCACGCTTTCTATTGTTTTGCGACGCCGGAAGAGCTGGATGAAATGCGCCGCGAACAGATGGCGCGGGGCGAGACGCCGAAATACGATGGCCGCGGCCTGCACCTCAGCGAAGAGGAGGTGAGTTCGCGGCTGGCGTCCGGTACGCCCTGTGTGATTCGCATGAAGGTGCCGGAAGAGGGCGTGTGCACCTTTCATGACCGCTTGCGCGGCACCATCGAGATCCCCTGGAGCCAGGTCGACATGCAGGTGCTGATGAAAGCGGACGGCATGCCCACCTACCACCTCGCCAATGTGGTCGATGACCACCTGATGGGTATTACGCATGTCATCCGCGGCGAAGAGTGGATCAATTCGGCGCCCAAGCATCAGTTGCTTTACCAGTATTTCGGCTGGCAGATGCCGGAAATGTGCCATATGCCGCTGCTGCGCAACCCCGATAAAAGCAAGCTCAGCAAGCGCAAGAACCCCACCAGCATCAGTTTCTACCGCGCCATGGGTTACATGCCGGAGGCCGTGCTGAATTATCTGGGGCGCATGGGCTGGTCGATGCCGGACGAATCGGAAAAATTTTCGCTCGACGAGATGGTGAGCAATTTCAATATCGACAATGTCCACCTCGGCGGGCCGGTGTTCGATATCGAAAAGCTCGACTGGCTCAACGGCCGCTGGATTCGCGAAAATCTCGATGCCGAGCAGTTCGCCGACCGCGTTGCGGAATGGGCGCTCAACCGCGCCAACCTGATGCGCGTCATCCCGCTGATCAAGGAGCGGGTCGAGAAGTTCACCGACATCGCACCGCTGGCGGGCTTCCTCTTTTCCGGCATGCCAAGCCTTTCCGCCGACAGCTTTGCGCATCCCAAGCTGAGCCCGGAAACCGTACAGAAAGTGCTCCAGTTCAGCAGCTGGCGGCTGGACGGGCTGCGCACCTGGCAGCGCGACGAGCTGTACGGCGAACTCAGTCAGATTGCCACCGCCATGGGCCTCAAACTCAAGGATTTCCTGTTCCCGCTGTTCGTCGCCATTGCCGGCGCTCCCTCGGCGCCGCCGCTGTTCGACGCCATGGCGATTCTCGGTGCGGATATGACGCGCGCGCGCATACGCCACGGCCTCGATGCCGCAGGCAGCCCGTCGAAGAAGCAACTCAAGAACCTCGAGAAGGAATATCGCCAGATAGGCGCGGAAAGAGCACCACATCCCGAAGAAAGCCCTTGACGAAGTGCTTTAGAGTGCTAAAATGCGCGCCTCGATACACGGGGCTATAGCTCAGCTGGGAGAGCGCTTGCATGGCATGCAAGAGGTCCGCGGTTCGATCCCGCGTAGCTCCACCAAAAATGCCAAAAAATCCAACCACTTAGCGGTGGTTGGATTTTTTTATGCGTGTGGTTTCCTTTATTTGTTCTTCTCAGAGATAAACATTGCCTCAGGTTTTGCCAGGCCGCCGCCTGCTCGGAATGGTTACAGGGGAGCACATCGAAAAATACGAAACGTCAGCGAAGATCACCCCCGGATTATCAGCAAATCGTGAACAAGTACCCAGAGCACCCTGTAGGAGCTTGCCCGCAAGCGACAAATTCGGTGGTTTGTCGCTTGCAGGCAAGCTCCTACAGGAGGGGTGCCTGGTGAGTGGAAGGCTCCAGCTAGCCGCTAATCTGTATTCAAGGTGCAGGTAACACTTCCATTTGCGCCACCTCGATCAGCCGTCCTTGCCCCTGCTGAAAACGATAGATGCCCGTCACCTGCACCTGGGCGCCTTCGAGGCCTTCGACCAGGGTTGCTGGTGTCAATCCCACGCGATTGAGGGCATCGTCCTCGATCCAGTAATGGAGCGGCCGGGGAAACGAGCGCACCACGCCCTGGGTGCGGACCGGGCGGCCGATGAAATGCTCGCTGCCCTCCACCAGATTGCTCAGCGTTACCTCGCGGACGTCGGCTCTCTGCTCGCAGGCGCCTACGGACAACAGGCAGGCGAGGACGATCGGCGCGGTGAAGGGGCGAAACTTGTGTGAGTCGCTTGGCAAAGTGGCACTCCTGAATGAGTTGTAACCCGTGCTATGCAGCATAGAAGAAAGCCGCGAAAGGAACATGATTGGAACGCACGGCTTGCGGTCGCCTGCAGGCAGGCTCCTACAGGCGTCGTGCCATCTCCTCTTGTAGGAGCGGCCTCGGCCGCGAAATTCTCGTCGCCACATTAAGCCTTGAGCGGGCGCACTGCAAAAACTGCGTTCTACCCGAGCTTAACTTACAGCTCGACCACAACCCGTAGCCCAAATTTCTGATTTATGTGTAAGATGGTTTTCACCAACTCCTGCAGTGAGGAGGCTTCTATGCCGACATCAGCTTTGTGTACCGAGGAAGAGATCACGCGCCTGGTCCATGAGTTCTATGCGCGAGTCCGGCAAGACGGCAAGCTCGGCCCCATATTCAATGCCCATGTCGAGGATTGGGACGAGCATCTGTCCATCCTGGTGGATTTCTGGTCGTCCGTTCTGTTGCGCAGCGGGCGTTTCAACGGGCGCCCCATGCCCAAGCACGCCGCGCTACCCGATCTGACCGCGGAGCTGTTCCAGCATTGGCTGGCACTGTTTCGCCAGACAGCGGACGAACAGCCCAACCGCGCCATGGCGGAACAGGCCTGCACCATGGCGGGCCGCATAGCACAGAGCCTGTGGTCTGGCTATCAGCTCAGTCGCAACCGGGATGCCATCGTCTAGGGTGGCGCGATTTCGATGTCCCCAAGCATGCAGCTCTAATTTTGGAGGTAATGTGGTATGGACAGAAAAATGGTCGGGCCTGCACCCGAATGGCAGGTGCAGCGGTGGATCAATGCACAGCAGCCGCTGAGCCTGGCGGCCCTGCGTGGCAAGGTCGTCGTGCTCGAAGCCTTTCAGATGCTGTGTCCGGGTTGTGTCGCGCACGGCCTGCCGCAGGCGCTGCGGGTGCACCAGAGTTTTCCGCGCTCGCAGGTGGAAGTCATCGGCCTGCACACTGTTTTCGAGCACCACGCGGCGATGACGCCGATCGCGCTGCAGGCGTTTCTGTATGAATACCGGATTCCGTTTCCGGTCGGCGTCGATCTGCCCGATGGCCGCGACGGCGTGCCACAAACGATGCGCGCCTATGCAATGCAGGGAACGCCGACGCTGATTCTGATCGACGCCTTCGGCAATTTGCGCCATCAGCATCTGGGGCAGGTCAGCGATCTGTTGCTGGGTGCGCAGATCATGGAGCTGATCCTGGAGGCGGGTGTTTCGCCGTAGTCGTGCGTCCGTCGCGCCGGTCACTGTGGTCGGCGCTACACTCTGTGGTCACGCATCACACACTGGTTGGAAACGATATGTCCAGTTCCGATTATCAGTCCCGCCACCCCGGCGCCTTGCCCGCGGGCTTGAAAGCCTACCGGCGTACCGATGTATTCAACGAAGAGACGCTGCCCGCCGCGTTGCGCAAGAGCCACGCCGTCAAGGAAGGTGTCTGGGCGCTGCTTCATGTACTGGAGGGCCGGCTGCGCTACCGCGTGCCGAGCTGGAATTACGATGAAATTCTCGAGCCAGATGCGCCGGGAATCATCGCTCCCCAGGTCGAGCATTTCGTTGAGCCGCAGGGAAAAGTGCGGGTGTTCATCGAGTTCCACGCGTGCCCCGAAGACTGCCCGCCAGAACCGCGCTCAAAGCTATAAGCCGTAAACTTTAAGCAGGAGCACAGGAAGAATTGAGTTCTGCCAGAGTTCGACTTAGAGCTTACAGCTACGCTACAACTGCGACTCGATCGGCAACCAGCCCAGCAGCCAGGCTATTGCGCGCTGGCTGAGCGTGCTGTCGGGCTCGCTGTTCAGGACGCGCGGCGGCTTTGCCAGGCGGTCGTGCCAGCGCAGCGCTCCCTGTTCATCCAGCTGCACTTCGTAGCTCATGTGGTCCATGGTCAGGTGCGCATACTCGGTGCGCACCGCATGGGCCAGCCCCTCGTGATCGAACAACAGGCCCATTTCGGTATTGAGCCAGGCGGAGCGCGGGTCGAGATTGAAAGAACCGATGAAGCCCCAGCGCTCGTCGAGCACATAGGCCTTGGTGTGCAGGCTGGCGCCGCTGCTGCCGAACAGGCTGCGGCCCGGTTCGCCGCCCGGCTGGCGGCGCAATTCGTAGAGGCGCGCCCCGGCTTCGAGCAGGGACCGACGATAAGGGGCGTAGCCGCTGTGCACCGCCAGTACATCGGTGGCGGCCAGGGAGTTGGTGACGATGCCAACGTCGATGCCCTCGCGGGCCTGTTCGCCCAACCATTCCGCCAGACTCTGGCCGGGCACGAAGTACGGGGAAATGAACAGTGCCTGCTCTTTTGCCTGGAGCATTTGTTGGCGCAGATGGGCGACCAGCCAGCCATCCTCCGGTGAACCGCCGCGCTTGACCGGCGGGTCGGACACCAACTGCAACGACGTGCTCCAGTGAATGAGCGGCTGGCCTTCGAGCCATTCGCGCAGCAGCGTCGCTTCGGCCACGCGGGTCAGGTAGGCTTGCGCGGTTTGTCGGTCGCTGTCCTGGTCGATGTCCGCCAAGTAGGTTTTCAGATCGACACGGGGTTTGCGCGCCAGGGCGGTGATCGGTACCACGGCGTCGCTGTTCCAGAAGCTGTCAAAGATAGCGCTGGCCTGAGCCACGGCAGAACCTAGCAATGCCACGTCGAGATCGTGGAAATTGGTGTCGGTGGATGCCGAGAAATACTCCATGCCCACGTTGCGGCCACCGGTGACGGCGATGCGGCCGTCGGCGATCCATATCTTGTTGTGCATGCGGTAGTTCAAGCTCAGGCTGCGCGTGACCATCTCGACCACGCGCATCAGGCCCGCGCGATTGCGCACCGGGTTGTAGACTCTGATTTGAATATTCTTGTGGGCGCCCAGCGCCAGCAGTTTGCGGTCGGCACCACGGATGGTCAGGTCGTCGACCAGAAAACGCACGCGCACACCCCGCTCGGCCGCGCGCCACAGCTCGCGCGCCAGCAGGTGGCCGGTCAGATCATCGCGCCAGATGTAATACTGCACGTCGAGGCTACGACCGGCCTGTGCCGCGGTCGCCGCGCGCACCGCGAAGGCATCCAGGCCGTCGACCAGCACGATCGCGCCGCTTTCGCCCGGATGTGCGGCGAGCATGGGTGCAATCACGCGATCGACGGGCGTGCCATCGGCGCTGACCGCCAGCGCATGTGATGGCTCGCCCACCGCACGCGGCGTCAGCCAGTCTGCCAGCCACCAGCCGATCAACATCAGCAGTACGATGGCCAGCAGCGCCCACAGCAGGATCTTCCAGATCATTCCGATACCCTCAGAGCCTTGGCTCGATTATCGCCGATGCACGGGGCGCTCGCCATCCCGCGGGGCAGCTGGCGCTGAAAACAGCGTGCGACGAAAGGGTGCTTTGTCACGATGAGCTGCGCCCGGTTCTGTGGGAAGCCCCTGTCTTCTTTGGTAGCATCCCGGTGCTCCTTCAACTCGATGTTCGCCTGTTCATGGGCGGGGTTGGGGAACGAAACCCAACAGCCAAGGATCGCAGCGATGCCCCGCTTTCTTCATACCGCCGACTGGCAGATTGGCCGCCAGTACAGCCGCTTTGCCGCAGAGGACGCCTCTGCCCTGACGGAAGCCCGCATCGCCACCGTCGAACGGCTGGCACAACTCGCCCGCGACGAAAATGTGGATGCGGTCCTGGTAGCCGGCGACGTGTTCGATGCCCAGACCGTATCGGACCGCACCATCCGCCGTCTGTTCAACGCCCTCGCGCCGTTCAGCGGCCCCTGGGTGATGATTCCCGGCAACCACGATGCGGCCCTGGCGGAAAGTGTGTGGAGCCGCGCGCGGCGTCTGGCCGCGATTCCCGCCAACGTTCATCTGGTGGAAGAGTCCGGCATCGTCGCACTCTCCGAATTGAATTGCGCGGTGTTGGCGGCACCGCTTACCCAGCGCCATACTTACGGCGACCTCAGCGACTGGTTCGACACTGCCGAGACCGAACCGGGATGGCTCCGCATCGGTCTCGCCCACGGCAGTGTCCAGGGCATTCTCGCCGACGATATCGACTCGCCGAACCCCATCGCGGCGGATCGCGCCGCCGCGGCGCGGCTCGACTACTTCGCCCTGGGTGATTGGCATGGCGCCAAGCGCATCGACGAGCGCACCTGGTACAGCGGCACACCGGAGCAGGATCGCTTCAAGGACAACGGCGCGGGCCAGGTGCTGCTGGTGGATATCGACGCCCCCGGCGCGGTGCCGCAGGTGACGGTGCACGCGCTGGGCCAGCATTCCTGGCAGCAATGGCAGGTCAGCCTGCGCGTCGCCTCGGATCTCGAGCAGCTGATCGACCGTCTCGATGCCTTGCCGCCCCAGTCGGTGCTCGACCTGCGCATTGCCGGACAGCTGGATATGCAGAGCCATGAGCAACTCGAGGAGGCACTGTCGGTGGCGGAAGCGCGCCACCGCGCCTTCACTGTCGATCTTGGCCAACTTCACCTGGAACCCACCGAAGACGATATCGCCGCCCTCCACGCGGACGGCTTCGTGGGCGAAGTGCTGGCCGAGCTGAGACTCATGCAGCAGGGCGAAAAAGGCGAGATCGCCCGAGATGCGCTGGTCATTCTCACCGGCATGCTGCGCGATGCCGGGCCTCGGGAACACGTCCTGGGAGACGCGCCATGAAGATGCAGCGTATTCGTGTCGAGCAACTGCGCCAGTTCCGTCAGCCGCTGGCGATCGACGAGCTGAGCGACGGTATCAACCTGTTCACCGGACCCAATGAGTCCGGCAAGAGCACATTGGTGCGAGCCATTCGCGCCGCATTTTTTGAGCGCTACAAATCGAACAGTGTCGAGGATCTCCAGCCCTGGGGCGATTCCAGTGCGGCCCCCGAGATCGAGGTGGAGTTCCTCTGGCAAGGCGAGCGCTGGCATCTAGTCAAAAGCTTCCTCAAGAAAAAACGCTGTGACCTGCAGGTGGGAACCCGGTCTCTCAGCGGTGAAGACGCCGAGGACAAACTGGCCGAATTGCTGGGGTTCCAGTACGCGGGTCGTGGTGCGAGCAAGCCCGAGCACTGGGGCGTGCCGGGCTTGTTGTGGATCGAGCAGGGCGCTGGCCAGGACGTGCAACAGGCCGTGCGCGATGCCGGCAACCACCTCAAATCCGCGCTGGGGGGAACCCTGGGTGAACTGGCCAGCAGCGCCGGTGACGACCTCATCGCTCAGCTGGATGCCGAGCGCGGCAGGCTGCTCACCGCGACGGGTCGTCCCACCCTCGAATACAAGGCCGCGCTGGAGGAAAAGGCGGCTCTGGAATGCCGCGTGCAGGCGCTGGATGAACAGATCGCCAGCTACGCGCAACAGGTGGACCGTCTCGCGCAGCTGCGCGCCGATCAGTTGGCGGATCAGAGCAAACCCTGGCTGCAATATCGCCGCGAAGCCGCGCAAGCAACGGAACGCTTGCGAGACGTGGAATCGCTGGAGCGCGATCAGGCCCGCGAACAACAGGCTCTAGAATCCTGCCGCGAAAGCCAGGCCATGAGTCGTCAGCAACTGGATGAATTCGCCAGCCAGCAGGACCAGTTGCAGCGCCGTGTGGATGCCCACCGCCAGGCCGCGGAAGCCGAAAAACAACTGCGTGACCAGGGTGCCACCATTCGCCAACGGGTGGAAAGCGCCGAAGCCGCCTATAAAAAGGCAGCAGGCAGGGCGCACCTGGCCCGCCAGAAGGAGCAGCGAGATCGGTTGCAGCGCGAACTGGATCAACTGCAATTGCAGCTCGAGGAAAAACAGCGCCACCTCGGCGATGCGCAAAAGCTGCTCGAGCAAATCCGCCAACAGCGCGTCGAGCTCAGTGCCATCGCCATCGACGATGTCGACCTCAAGCGATTGAAAGGTTTTGTCGAAAAACGCCAGCGCCTGGAAATCGAAGAAAAAGCCGTGGCGACCCGGCTCGAATACCAGCTTCAGCCCGACAAGTCACTTTTGCTGGGCAACCAGACGCTGCAAGGGCAGGGTGAGCAGGTGCTGCTGGAGCCCGCCACGCTGGAAATTCCCGGTGTCGGCCAGGTGCGGATAATTCCTGGCGGTGAAGATCTGGCGGATCTTGCGCGGCAGCGCCAACAGCTCAGCGACAACATCGAACAGGCGATGACGGCGCTGAAAGTGAGCTCACTGGCCGGGGCGGAGCAGCGCGCGGAGGATGCCCGCCGCCTGGGTGCGGACATCCAGCGCAATGAGGATCGCCTCGCGCTGCTTGCGCCGCAGGGGACGGATGCGCTGGCGCAAACTCTCGCGCTGCACGAGCAGCAACGGCAAAACGTGTCGCAGCAGCTGGATGCCTTTCCCGCGCTGGCTGAAGACGTGCCGTCCCTGGTGGTGGCCGAAGCGGAGCAGGAACAAGAGCAGCGCCAGCTAAAGGCGGCGGAACGGGAGCACGCCAACTATCACACACAACTGCAGTTGGCGGAGCAGGCCACCCGCACCGCCAGCGAAGAGCTTCACAGCCTCGAGCAGCGTCTCGAATCTCCTGGTTACCAGGAAACGAAGAGCAAGGTGCAAGAGCAACTGCGCAATCTCCAGCAACAGCAACAAGACCTGGAAAAATCCCTGGCCGATCGCCAGCAGCAGATTGCGGCTGCCAATCCGCAAGTTCTCCGCCAGGATATCCAGCGCCTCAGCACCTCCGCCGACAACATGGAACGCCTTGCCAGCCAGCGCGCCCTGGACATTCGCGAGTTGGAAAGCAAGCTGGAAGTGCTGGGTGGCCAGGGGCTGGAAGAAACTCGTGCCGAACAAGCCGCGGCCCTCGAGCAACACGAGCGCCGCTGCGCTGAACTTTCCCGCCGCGCCGAAGCGTTGGACCTGTTGCTGCAATTACTGCGCGACAAGCGTCAGGCTCTCACCCGACGCCTTCAGGAACCGCTCCAGCGCCATCTCAATCACTATCTGCAACTGCTTTTTCCCAGTGCCCGTCTGGAAGTGGACGACGACCTCGTGCCGCGCCAGTTGGTGCGCAGCGCCGACACTGCCGTGGGCGAATTCGACGCCCTCAGCTTTGGTGCCCGCGAACAAATGGGGCTGATCAGCCGCCTCGCCTATGCCGACCTGCTCAAGGAAGCGGGCCGCCCCACGCTGATCATCCTCGATGACGCCCTCGTCCACAGCGACAGCCAGCGCCTGACGCAGATGAAACGCATCCTCTTCGATGCCGCGCAACGCCATCAGATCCTGCTGTTCACCTGCCATCCGGAAAACTGGCGAGACCTCGGCGTAACGCCCAGGGAGTTGGATGGGCTCAGGTCAATGCAAGTATGATTTACAGTGATGAAACCGTGCAGGTCGCCTTCGACGCTGATGCTAAAAAAGTGATCCTGCCGATGAGCAGCGCGACGGATATCCCAACCATACCGGCGGAGTTGTTTACCAAGTTCCAGACAAGCTTTTATGCGGACCCGGTGGACGCGATTTTTAAAGCTTTGGGAGTGGACTGAGAGGCGCGCTGTTCCCTCTCCCCCGGCCCCTCTCCCATGAATGGGAGAGGGGAGCGCCACCGTCCGGATCTGGGTGGGCGAGAGGGGAGCGCCACTGTCCGGATCTGGATAGGCGAGAGGGGAGCGCCGTTGCCCGGATCTGGGTGGGTTTTCACTCCCTCTCCCGCTTGCGGGAGAGGGTCGGGGAGAGGGCCGGAGCCCTGACTTTTACGCATTCTCTCCTGCGGCCTGAGATTCGACGGCAGCTTCTTTCTGCTTGCCGCCGAACAGGCCCACGATCAATACATAGAACAGGGGCACGAAGAACACGACCAGCACGGTGGCGGTGATCATGCCGCCTACCACGCCGGTGGCGATGGCGTGCTGGCTGCCCTGGCCGGCACCACTGGCGAGCGCCATCGGCAGTACGCCGAAGGTGAATGCCAGTGATGTCATCAAAATCGGGCGCAGGCGCAGGCGCGCGGCTTCGATGGCGGCCTGGGTGAGGCTGCGGCCCTGTTGTTCATACAGGTCGCGGGCAAACTCCACGATGAGAATGGCGTTTTTCGCGGTCAGGCCGATGGTGGTCATCATGCCGATCTGGAAATACACGTCGGCGGTAAGGCCGCGCAGCAGGGTCGCCGAGACTGCGCCGATGATGCCCAGCGGCACCACCATGATCACCGCGGCGGGAACCGACCAGCTCTCATAAAGCGCCGCCAGGCACAGGAACACGATCAGCACGGTCAGGGCGTAGAGCAGGGGGGCCTGGTCGCCGGTCTGGATTTCCTCGTAGGACAGGCCGGTGTAGCTCAGGCCGATGCCCGGTGGCAGTTGCTGCATGATTTCCTCGATGACCTGCATGGCGTCGCCGGTGCTGTAGCCCGGCGCGGGCTGGCCGAGGATTTCCACCGAGGGCGTGCCGTTGTAGCGTTCCAGCTTGGGGGAGCCCCAGGTCCACTCGCCGCTGGCGAAGGCCGAGAACGGGATCATCTCGCCGCTCTGGTTGCGCACATACCACTTGTGGAAATCCTCCGGCGCAATGCGGGAGTCCATGTCGCCCTGCAGATAGACGCGCTTCACCCGGCCCTGGTCGATGAAGTCGTTGACGTACATCGAGCCCCAGGCGGCGGACAGGGTTTCGTTGATCGTCGCAATGCTCAGCGAGTGGGCGCGGGCCTTCTCGCGATCGATATGAATGCGGAACTGCGGCTCGTCATCCTTGCCGTTGGGGCGCACCGCCATCAGTTTGGGGTGCTGGTTGGCGAGCATCAGGAACTGGTCGCGGGCGGCCATCAGTCGCTCGTGGCCGAGACCGATGTTGTCCTGCAGGAAGAAGTTGAAGCCCATGGCATTGCCCATTTCGAGGATGGCGGGCGGCGGGAAAGCCATGGCCTGCCCATCCTTGATGCCGGTGCTGAAGTATTGCTGTGTGCGCTGGGCGAAGCTGAACACGTCCTGGCCATCGCCGCTGCGCTCGGCCCAATCCTTGAGCTGGATAAAGGCGACCCCGGAGTTCTGGCCGCGGCCAGCGAAGTTGAAGCCACTCACGGTCTGTACCGAGGCCACGATCTCGGACTCTTCGGCGAGCAGATAGTCGCGCACCTGGGTGAGCACGGCTTCGGTCCGCTCGATGCTGGCATTGGCGGGCAGGCGGACTTCCACCATCATCAGGCCCTGGTCTTCATCGGGGAGAAAGGCCGCGGGAATCTGCGTGAAAATCCAGCCGGTGCCGGCCACGATCAGAGCGAACACCGCCAGATAGCGGCCGCGGTGCCGCAGCATGGCGCCGACCCCGCGTTCGAAGCGCTCGGTATTGCGTTCGAAGGTGCGGTTGAACCAGCCGAAAAAGCCTTTCTTTTCAGCCTGAACGCCTGGCTTGGGCGCCTTGAGGATGGTGGCGCACAGGGCCGGCGTGAAAATCAGTGCGACCAGCACCGACAGGCCCATGGCGACCACGATGGTGACCGCGAACTGGCGGTAGATGACACCGGCCGAGCCGCCGAAGAACGCCATGGGCACGAACACCGCCGACAGCACCAGGCCGATGCCGACCAGCGCGCCCTTGATCTGATGCATGGACTTGCGAGTCGCTTCCAGCGGCGACAGGCCCTCGTCGTGCATCAGGCGTTCGACGTTTTCCACCACCACGATGGCGTCGTCCACCAGCAGGCCGATGGCCAGCACCATGGCGTACATGGTCAGCACGTTGATGTCCAGGCCGAACACCGGCAGCAGGGCGAAGGTGCCGAGCAATACCACGGGCACCGCCAGGGTGGGAATGACCGTGGCGCGAAAGCTCTGCAAGAACAGATACATGACCAGAAACACCAGCACGATGGCTTCGATAATGGTGGCGACCACGGAGCTGATCGATGCCTCCACCACCGGGCTGGTGTCATAGGGGTAGACGATCCTGACGCC
The DNA here is from genome assembly GCA_964469165.1 of uncultured Porticoccaceae bacterium. Lineage (GTDB taxonomy): Bacteria > Pseudomonadota > Gammaproteobacteria > Pseudomonadales > Porticoccaceae > CAYXXZ01. Next base: position 100 of record CAYXXZ010000006.1, on the reverse strand, counting down.
ATCGGGCAGGAAGGCTTCCTGGGCGTCGAGCAGAGCGCGCACGGCGGCCACGGTTTCCAGCAGGTTGCCACCCGGCGCCAGGCGCACGGCGAGCCCGGCG
>CAYXXZ010000005.1:0-68679 GCA_964469165.1 uncultured Porticoccaceae bacterium | reverse complement strand
AATGGAAGCGCAGGTTCTTTTGGTCGCTCAGGTTTGCGAGCAGCTTGTCGGGCACTTTGCCGAGTCCGGTCTGAATCACGGAGTAGGGCTCGATCAATTCTGCCAGATGTGCGGCGATGCGGTTGGAGACCGCATCCACCTCGCCGGTGTCGTAGCTGATGAGCGGAAAATCCTCTTCCACCGTGCAATCGAACTGGCCGAGGTGCAGGTGGGGGGAATTCGGCAGGAACGGCATGTGCCGGTTGATCACTGCGAGAATGCGCCTGGCCCTGGTAATGGCTGTGCACTGAAATTCCGCCGACACGCCCAGTGAGCACTGTCCTTGCGGATTGGGCGGTGACACCTGCACGATAGCCCAGTCGAAATCACAAGCCGCCAGGTAATTGTTGATTCCATAATAGGTCAGTGGCAACAAGTGAATTTTGTGCGCAAGCGCATGCTGTTTTGGCCGCGGGAAAAAAACAGTTTCGCGGATGCGATTGCCGTCATCGGCCAGTGGAATGTTGTTGATGCCTGAAACGAAGCCGCTGACCACGTGCAGGTCGTTCATGTCTTGCGCGGCGCTGGCGAGAGCCTCTACCAATGCTCTGGGCTCGGAGGACGCGCCGGGAATATAAAGGGTATTGCCTGGCTCAAAAAGATCGAGTGCGTCGGCCATGCTGGCGAGGTAGGTTGTATTTTTGTTCATAATCAATTTTTTAAGAAGTGGTTGGAAATTCAGGGATCTTCAAGTTGTGTAGGGGCAATTCATGAAACCGGCTTTATCGGTTCGTGCAATTGCCCCTACGGATAGTCTCTGATCAGTGATTTGTGAATCGGGGCTCGCGCTTTTCCAGGAAGGCGCTGACGCCCTCTTGTGCATCGTCACTGCTGAATACCCTGTAGGCCTGCTCGCGCTCCACCGCCATGCTCTGTGCAAGGGGCATGTCGAACGCTGCGCCGATGGCTGTGCGAATGCCGTTGCGGGCAACCTCGCTGTATCGGGTCAGCTGTCGTGCGAAGGTAATGGCCTCCGCCACCACGTCGACGTGCTCCGGCACGCGGTTGACGAAGCCCATATCCACCGCTTCCTGGGCACTGATCTGACGCCCGGTCAGCGCCAGTTCGAGGGCGCGGCCTTCCCCGATCAGGCGGGCAATCGTCTGGGTGCCGGCGTAACAGGGCATCACGCCCAGGAGAATTTCCGGCAGGCTGAATATGGCGCTGCGGTGGGCGACGCGAAATGTACACGCCGCGGCAAGTTCCATGCCGCCACCCAGGGCCATGCCATTGACGGCGGCAATGCTGACGCAGCGGTGTTGGCGAATGCGGGCGACGAGATCGTGCATGCGGCGGATGCGCTGAAAATAGCGCTCGCGGCCCTGGGCCTGCATTTCCTTCAGGTCCGTTCCCGCGCAGAAGGCTTTTTCAGCACCTGTGATGATGATGGCCTTGCTGTTGTGATCGTCGAGGTCTGCAAGATATTGTTCCAGCGCTTCCACGATCTCGTCATTGACGGCGTTGCGGACGTTGGGACGGTTCAGGGTCAAGAGAGTGATGTCGTCGATATCCTGCCTCAGGACGGCGCTCATGGGGTTCTCCAGTGTGAATGTTTAGGCTTTGGCTGATTGAGGTAAAGAAAAAAAGTCAGCAATGTCAACAAGCCGATTTTACACAGTCGTCGGAAATTTAGGCTACAGCTCGTTGGGGTAAAGCGAGCTATAAGCTGTAAGCAGGAGCCCTGCAAGAGCTGAGTTCTGTCAGAGTTCAACTTGGAGCTTACAGCTTATAGCCCGACAAAGCCTTTAGCACGAATTTCTGACTTATGAGTAAACTCCGCAAGAGTCCGCCACCGCCGCACGCCGTGTGCGACTGTCACAGTGACAGAAGCTCGTAGAGATGGCGGCCAAGGTCCGCGCGGGGTAGGGGTTCCTCGTGCCAGTGAGCAGAGCCGAACCCTCGATAGCCGCTGATTTGCAGACCCGCTTCGGCAAGCCTCAAAACCGTGCCCGTGCAGGCAGGCAGCAGGTTTTCCAGCAGCAGGCCGAGCATGCGCTGTGGTGTCATAGCCTGCTGCGAGGGGCCGGATTTGACATGATGGCCCGCTATGACAAGAACATCAAAGCGGTCGAACGGCAGCCCCGAGAGCAGGCTCGAATCGTTGACGCAAACAACCACAGCCTGCACCTGCTTGTTGCACAGAAGGGCGACGCTGCCCTCGAAAGCTGGCATGGAGCTGGCGCTGAGCACGGATTGGTGAAGGGTGACGCGGGTCTCGTCAACGCTGCCGACGCGCCAACCCAGGCTGGTGAACAGATGGCGACGGAGATCGGCGGCGATTGCCGCGCAATCCTCTGCGCCGAGGATGACGACGATGGGCACGCGGCCCTGGCCGTCGACCAACGAGGTGAGAATCTCGCCGTACAGGTGCGGGCCCGTTGTCAGGCCCAACTGCGGCTGGGCATTGACTTCGCAGATGGCTGCACCGCCTTCTTTCCAGGAGCGGCTGATGTCGGGAATCAGCAGATCGACCCCGGCCAGGTCGAGGCGCAATGCGGCCGTCGCACGTTCGGCAAGGGCGCGGTTGTCGGGGTGGACGCGATCGAGCACGGCGACTGGCATGCCGCCGGTCGCCACATTGGCCGTGCGTCGCAGGCGGATGAATTCACCCGGCGCGGGGATGCTGTCCGGGGTGAGCCCGACGCCTGCCAGCAGCGCGCAGGCTTCGTCGTCGAGGGCGATGCGCTTGAGCGGCGCGCCCGGCCCGGTGCCGCGGCGCGGGTTGCGGTTCAACTCCTTGAGAAGCTCCGCCACGCTGTGTTGGCCGTCGCCGGTGACGCCGCCTGGAATTCGCTCGATGGCCCACAGGGTGGCGCCGTGAAACACCGTCAACCGGTAGTCGCGACCGGCGACATGCTTTTCGAGCAGTACCTGCGGCGACGCCTTGCGCGCCACGGCAAAGGCGGCGCGCACCTCTTCGGCATTGGCGAGGCCCGCCGCTACGCCCTCGCCGCCGTCCTTGTCGGCAGGTTTGACGACAACGGGATAGCCTATCTTGGCGGCCAGTGCGACAGCTTTGTCTGCGGAATCGACAAGAGCGTGGGCGGGAACCGGAATTCCCGCCTGGCGCAGGACTTGCGCGGCGAAAGCCTTGTTGCGCGCCAGGCCGGTGGACAGCGCTGGAGTCTCGTCGCTGAGAGTGCTGTCCAGCCAGCGGCTTCTGTGGCCGTAGCCATACTGGAACACAGTACCGGCGAGCGAGGTATAGGGTATACCGGCATCGAATGCCGCCTGCAGCAGCGGCGCGGTGTTGCTGCCCTTGGGCTGAAAGCGCCGCAGTTTGTCGATGATGGGGCCAAGGCGGGTCAAGGCGGTTTCCGCGCTATCGCCGGACCAGAGCGTTTGCAAAACATCGAATGCGGCAGCGAACGCGATAGCGGCGGCCTGGTATTGTTGAGCGTAGACGGCGATCAGCGCGTTGATGCGGGCGCCGGATGCCTCTGATTTGCCCAGCGCGACACCGGCTTCAAAGACGGGCAATCCTGCGGCGCGCTGGATGCTCTGAGTCCACTGCAGCAGCACGCTGACAAGCATGAGAGGAGATGGCGCGCGGCAGGCGCGAATTCCACCGGAAAGCGCGGGCCAGATACTCGCTGGGTTGCGCGTTTCCAGCAGTGAGCGCAGACGCTCATGAAGGCTTGCCAGCTCAGGGCCAGTGAATGGGTTTGCCGCCGACACCACTATCAGGGGCCGAAGTAACGCCTTGTGGCGCAGGCCGCCGAGATAACCCTTGATCGCCGTGCTCTTGCCCGCTGTGGCAAGCCCAAGCGCCGCGCCGCCGCTGGCGTCGTCAATGTTCGTCATGGCGCGCGACCACGGTCATCAATTGCCAACGCATGCCGATGCGACCATTGCCCAGTGTATCGACCCCCAGTTGATCTTCGATGGCGGCCAGAGTGTCGTTGACGCTGGAACGGCACAGATCAAAGAGACCGTGGCAAAAAGTCGCCATGGCCTGGCGATCGTCGAACAGCCAATGAAAATCCACTATTTCTTCGCTGAGCAATGTCCAGCCTGCTCGACGCAATTCGTCGATGCTGCGCCGATCGAGAAAAACTCCCTCGTGGCCGGTGCTGTTGTTGTCCCCCACGTAGCCGTCGAGGAATCGCGCAACTTTCGAGCCGGCCGCGACGTCCGATACCACCAAACGGCCACCCGGCCTGACGACCCGCAGGAACTCGCGGAACAGAGGCTCCTTGTCGTCGAGATGATGAACGCCGGCGATACTGAGAGCAGTGTCGACACTGGCGTCCTCCCACGGCAGCGGCAGCAGCGGCACTTGCGTGAGAGCAGCGCCATGGCTGCCGCCATTTTCGGAAAAACTGGCGCAAGGCTCATGCCCCCGCCACTGGCAGCCCGGCGGAAGATAGTTGCACAGATAGCCCCCACCCGCGGGCACATCGGCGACGATCTGACCGGGGCGCAACTCCGCCCGCCGCACGGCCTGCATGAATTCCTCGTCGCGAGCATGGGGATGGGCACGCATCGCCCTGTCGTAGGCTGAACCTCGTTCCTCGAACAATTCGTGGTAGCTTTTCATGGCTGTTATCGATGGACCAATGTATGTCGGATATCCGATACTTTGTTTGTGATCTTAAAGCACCCGTGCTGCTGAGGGAATGCTTGGCTCTTCTTACCTGCCGAATAGCGGATTATCCGTAGTAAAGGTACATATCCATATAAGGGGTATTGTTTGTTACCGATTGTCTGCAGGTGGATTCCTGCCGTTGGAGGATGGCGCGACAACGTGCCGCATCGTATAGCAGTAGGTGAGATGAAGAAGATAATTGATAAGAATCAGGATGTTATGAGCGTGTTTGTCGAGAGTCAAACAGTGTTGAAGCGCTTTTTGAGGCGTTTCTCGAGTAATGCTCACGACATCGAAGATATTTGCCAGGAGACGATCCTTCGCGCCCTGGAAGCTGAACGAACGAAGGAAATCACCGCGCCGCGGGCCTTTTTATTCGGAATTTCGAAGAACATTGTACGCAAGAAGCTGGATCGAGAATCGAAGCGCCTTGTTGATCTTATTGAAGATCTGACGCCGCAGGAGTATGTGGATACAGGACCATCATTGGAAGAATGTGTCGACAGCCAGAGACAGATGGCCAGGTTTGCAGAGGCCGTGCGTGCTCTGCCTCGACAATGTCAGAAAGTGTTTGTATTAAAGAAGGTGTATGGACACTCCCACCAAGAAATATCCAAGGAGCTAGGTATTTCCATTAGCACGGTGGAAAAACATGTGGCTGCGGGCCTGAAACGGTGTGCGGAACATATGGAAAGAACAGCGGGCCGTCCCGGTGTGGACGACGAGATGAAAGTGACGAACCTCTGAAGGAGCGTTCAATACAGTAACGATCGACCAATGAAGAAACGTATCAGCGACAACAAAAGTACGGATATCACTGCAGAAGCCTGTGCCTGGATCGCACAGATAGAATCTGGTCGCCTGACATCCGCCGACAGGGAAGCGCTGCGCGAGTGGATCGGACGCAGTCATAAGCATGCCGCCGTGATCAAACAGATGGCCAGGCTGTCCATGGATCTCAACGTGCTGACGGAGCTGACTCTGCCGGGTGACAGCAGGCGTAACGACGCGCCGGCTGCTGCCGCCAGTGGACTGCATGGTTGGGCCCCCAAGGGCTGGGGGCTTGCACTGCTCGCAGTCGCAGTGTCGGCGCTGGTGCTGGTGGTGACGATCCGGAACATCGAGCCGCTGGAACAGCCGGTGGTGCTTTCCACCCCTATCGGCGGTTATCAGGAGGCCGAGCTGGCGGATGGCACCCTGGTCAAGCTGAATACCAACAGCCAGCTTGAAGTGCACTACAGCAATCAGGTGAGAAAGGTGCGCCTGCTGTCGGGTGAGGCCTACTTCGATGTGGCGCACGATCCGGATAAGCCGTTTATTGTCTATGTGGACAAAAATTACGTCCGCGCAATTGGTACTGCTTTTTTGGTGCGGTTTAGCGGAGAAAGTTTCTCGGTGTCTGTTGTGGAGGGGAAGGTGGAGCTAGCTGAAGCCTCATCTCTGCAACAGCCACCTACGATCGACAAAGCGGTGAATACGCCTAAAGAGGAACCAGAAAAAATCTTGAATACCTTGCCGCTACCGTTAGCTGCGGGAGAGCGTGCCAACGTATCCAGACAGAACAAAGAGGTTGTGACTGTGTCTTCCCGAGAATTACAGAGAGAGCTGGCCTGGCAAGAAGGGCTTCTGGATTTTGCTGATACACCACTGGAAGAGGTCGTCAATGAGTTAGGCCGATACTCCAGTTTGAACGTGGAGTTTATTGACTCTGAACTGCGAGGGATAAAGTTTGGAGGCATTTTCAGAAAAGAAGACCCGCAATCTCTATTTGATGCACTTCAGCATGCCTATGGTATTGATGTGCAGTATCTGGATGGTGACATAGTACGATTGAGCTTGGCGTCTAAGTATAATCCCTGATGCTGAAACCCCTCGTTGAGGGCTTGCGCATCTGAATTATGTGGTTGCCCCATTCTTATTTTAATGACATTGGCCAATTAGTCGTGTATCTATTTTAATAGTTGTATTGAAAAAATACTTCGTATCATTGATGCAAGATAATTGAAAAATAACTACTTCAGCAGACGACAAATGATTCTATCGATTTTTTGAGTGGCGACTATAAATACAAATTTATAATTTTTATATAGAGGTTTTTTTGGCCAGAGGTACTAATAAGTTAAGGCTGTTAGGGGGGGGCAACGAGTTCTCTTCATTGCTGCGGATTGCAAGGATGGTCGCAACTAAGTGCGGGATGTATTTTTTTCTGTCCTGTGCCTTTTTTACACCATTCTCGATGGCAGATAACGAAGCTGACAAAGTTTATCTTCTGAATATTCCCAGAGGAACAGCAGCTATGTCGGCTAAGACACTGTCTCGACAGACTGGGCACGCGGTTATATTTCAATCTGCAGATGTTGACAAAATCGAAACTCCTCCTTTGATAGGAGGGTATACCCTAGGGCAGGCACTAAATCGGCTATTCGATAAAACAGACTTGTCTAGCAGCCTTACACAGCATGGAGTTATAACAATAGTACGAGAAAAATTCGCTCAAGATGAGGTGGAGATAATGAACGATAAGAAAATAGCAGCTGGAAAAATGGCTACACTATTGATGTCGATATTTGGTATTTCAGAGATGGCAATGGCGCAAGCCAATACCGCTGGCACAAGGGGAATTGAGGAAATTATTGTTACCGCGCAGAAGCGCGCTGAAAACCTTCAGGATGTACCTATTACGATCAGTGCACTTGGCGGTTCAATATTGCAGGATTCCGTGATATCAAAAACAGATGATCTGTCGATGGTTATTCCAGGTATGCAGATGACGCGCCAAATCGGTGCGTCACAACCTTTCTTGCGTGGTGTTGGTACCCAGAATGGAGCGGCTGGAGACGAGAGTAGCATCTCTACTTATGTGGATGGGGTCTATACTTCCAGTATGTTTGCTGCCGTTCAAAATTTTAATAGTATTGAGCGTATTGAAGTCTTGAAGGGTCCGCAAGGGACTTTGTTCGGGCGCAATGCCACCGGTGGATTGATGCACATTATTACCAAAGATCCACAACATGATTTTTCCGCTAACCTGAGAGCGTCCTATGGCAGCTATGAGACACTGACAACAAATTTTTATGCCACGAACGGGCTGACTGATAATATCGCTGCAGATATCGCACTTTCCTATGTAAATCAGGGTGAAGGATTTGGAAAAAACCTAATTACTGGTAATGACAGCAATAAGGCTGACATACATTCCAGAGCGGTACGCAATAGCTGGCTAATCGATTTCAGCGAAAATACCCAGGGGCGTTTATCCCTAGATTATGCGGAAAGAAAAGAAAATACAGTTATTGCACGTCAGCTTGCTCCCGGTTCAATCGGCGCAGATGGTGTAACAACTTACACTGGTGAATTTTATAATGTTGAAGCGGATATTGATGCCTTTACCAGGGCTAGATCGTGGGGTGCGTCACTAAAGCTTACTCACAATTTCGATATGGTGGATTTTGTCAGTATTTCTGGGTATAGGTCTAGTAATACTTTTGGGCTGCTTGACCAAGATTCCACACCACTTAATTTGATAAGGGCTGATCTGAAAGTTGAGTCCGAGTTTTTTTCCCAAGAGCTTCAATTGCTTTCAACTTATGAAAGTAAGTTGCAGTGGGTAATTGGCCTATACTACATGAACGAGACCTCCAAGTATAATCCGTTTAAATTAAGTGGGTTGGGGATATCTGGATCTACAGGTGCGGAAGCTTTTTTGGCATATCCAGTCCAGGATTCTCAGTCATATGCCGCCTTTGCTCAAGGGAATTACGCTATTACACAAAAGACAAATATTACTGCGGGTATTCGTTTCACCCGGGATGAGCGAGAATTGGTTATTGATAGGCACTTGGATTTTGGCTCCATGAATGTGCCGCTACCGCAAATTACTGGTGATGAGTCATGGGTAGAACCGACCTGGCGGTTATCTATCGATCATCGGATTTCAGAGGAGATAATGGTCTTTGGTAGTTACAGTCGCGGCTTTAAGAGTGGGGTATATAACACATCAGGTGCCCTGGATGGGGCTGTAGGTCCTGTTGATCCCGAGATTCTCGACGCATTTGAAATCGGTATTAAAGCCACTTTGTTGGATAACAGAGTGCATTTCAACGCATCTGCCTTTTACTATGATTACACGGATATGCAGTTGACTCAGATATTCCAGGGTACTGTACGGCTCTTGAATGCTGCGGAAGCAGAGATTTTGGGTGCTGAATTAGATGTCATTGCATTGGTGGCGGATAACTTGGAATTGCGTTTTGGGCTGTCGGTACTGGATACAGAATACACCAAATTCCCAGGTATGCCTGTCGCGACGGCAAACCCTGCTGGGGGAAATATAGTGGGAGTGCGTGATGGGCGGGGTAACGATCTCATTCGAGCCCCGGACTACACGGTGAATCTTGGTGGTAGCTATACTATACCCATCGAAACGGGAAGGATAGCTATGGCCGTCAACTATTACTACAACGATGGCTTTTTCTGGGAGCCGGAGAACCGGCTGAAACAGGATTCCTACAGTTTACTCAATGCTGAGTTGTCTTGGTCTACCTTGGATGAAAGGCTTAAACTAAGTTTTTTCGGTAAAAATCTGACGGATGATAAGTATTCTTACCAAACAAGCAGTGGATCATTTGGCGACTTTGTGACTGCCGCAGCTCCGAGGACCGGTGGCGTCGCGGTAGAATATAGCTTCTGAAAATACGTCTCTTTTCCCGCAATGGTGTACAGTCTCCTCACTCCGGAAGGAGTGAGGGATTTTCTTGTTTTTGTAATGCGCGTTTTTAGAAATTCAACCTGATCTGTTAATTTGCAATTCTATATCGAAGCGAGAATCTCAGATTTCTTGATGAATTAGAAAAGTAGCAAGGATATCGCGTGGTATTTTCCAATTAGAGCCTGTCCATTTTCTCTGCAACATCCGAGGATGAGGGTGTGGTCATTTTCATAAACTTGTTATAGGAGTAAAAGTATGCGAGCGATGGTCTGTCGTGAGTTCGGTTCACTGGAAAATCTTAAGGTTGAGAATGTTTCCACGCCAGAAGTAGGTGTTGGAACGGTGTTGGTTGAAATTCATTCCATTGGTGTAAATTTTACGGATATTCTTGCTGTGAGTGGGCGTTCACAGTTAAAGCGTCAGTTTCCATTTACTCCAGGTGTTGAGGCTGCCGGTATCGTGATTGCAGTAGGTGAAGGAGTTACTAAAATAAGGCTGGGTCAGAGGGTGTTGGGCTCCAAGCCACAAGGCACTTATGCGGAGGAGGTAATTTTTTTAGAGGACGAAATTTTTCCTATCCCTGACAGTATGGATATGCAAACTGCAAGCACATTTTATGTTGTTGCTTTGACAGCAGACTACGCTATTTCTGATCGCGCGAAGCTTCTCGCCAATGAAACGATGTTGGTTCTGGCCGCTGGGGGAGGGGCAGGGCTGGCGGCGGTAGAAGTTGGAAAAGCGATAGGCGCAAAGGTTGTGGCAGCGGCATCATCTAGAGAAAAACTGGACTTGGCAATTTCCCGTGGCGCGGATGCAGCTGTACTCTATCCAAGCGAAAAGCTGGATATTGAAAGTCAAAAAAATTTAATGAGGGAGCTTATTGATTGCTCAGTTGGTGATAACGGGTATGTCCCGAGTATTGGTGAAATCAACAGCGTTCATGATAACGCTGGTTATAATGTCGTTTTTGATGGTGTGGGTGGCACTTATGCTGAGCCGGCTTTGCGGGCTTTGGCTTGGCATGGTAGATACTTATCGATCGGGTTTGCAGCAGGTGTGCCACGTGTCTCTCTTGCTCCTGTACTTTTCAAGGATGGAGATATCATGGGTATACAGCCGGTGGATGATCAGGTCAGGCTTCCAGGCCGTAATCCGAAACGTATGGAAAAGCTTTTTGGGTGGTTTGACCAAGGGTTTTTACGCCCTCAGATAACGGCAACTTACAGAATGGAAGACGCTGCCAAAGTTTTATCGATGATGTCGGAGCGAAAAGTAAAAGGACGTGTAGTGCTGATTACTGAGCGATCAAAAATGTGACAACGTTCTGGTCAGTAGTGTGGGCTTCTATTGTTTATAAAATTTATTATTAGCATCGAGAAAAAGACATGATAAATAAATATACTTGTTTTGAAGATTACGAAGCCGGTCAATCTGGCGTAACAAGAATGCGGACTATAGGTGATCCGGAGATAGTCAGTTTTGCCGGTATTACCTGCGACTACAGTTTTCTCCATCTTGCTGCTCATCAGGCGGAACAAACATTTTATGGTGGCCGCATTGCTCACGGGCTTCTCGGCTGTAGTATGGCCATGGGTCTGTTGTCGTTGGATGCCGGTCATACGGTTGGTAGAAGCGTTCCTGGAAGTTATCTTTCAGGTTTTAATATTAATTATCGGTCAGCCATATACTCCGGAGACACCGTTAGGGTGGAATGGAATCTCGTCAAGAAACCACCTGTTAATGTTTCAAATGGTTTTGGCACCATAGAAACGCATTTCAAAATAATTAACTATAAAAATGAACCTGTATACGATGGGGTGTTTCGAGTAAATGTGAAGCTAAGAGCAGCTTCTGACGATGCCATGTTCTCTGAACCCTCGTCTTCAACTTTATGGCAGCCAGCGGAAATTCCTTTTGACGCTGTAAAAGATTACAATATAAGAGATTTTGTCGTTGGCACGGGTGGCGTTACCAGTGGTCGCACAATGACAGAGGCCGACATAGTTAATTTTTCAGGCTTAACCGGCGATTATAATCCGATCTATGTGGATGAAGTCTATGCCTCTAGTCGTGGTGGGCGAATTGTGCCGCCCATGCTTGTGTTTGATTGGGCTTTGGGTTTTTGGGCTAGGGATAGCTGGTATGCGAGAGCCAAAACCGATAATACCGCTCAGGATATTGGCCATCTTGGCGATAACTCTATTTTTCTTCGTCCAGTCAGAATAGGTGACACCGTTCACTGCATATATCAGATCAAGAGTGTCAGGGTGACCAAGAATAATAAGGAGAAGCATGTTGTGATCTACGGGCTTCAAATAGTTAACCAGAGAAATGAAGTGGTTCAGGAGGGTGAGATTCTGGTGGTTAAAGGGAATGTTGGAGAATATCGCTGATATATTATGTGCACCCTCTTGATATTTAACTCTAGTAATTAACCTTTAAATATTTTTTATCAGTATACATCGGAAATGATATGGAAAGTTTTCCAGTAAACATCCTTCGCGTCGATCGGGTTGGAATAATCGAGTTGGCGAGGCCAGAAAAATTCAACTGTTTGTCGCGGCAGGTTTTTAAGATAATCGGCGAAGCATTGCATGATTTTGAGTCCGACCGCAATATTAGGGCTGTTCTAATTCAATCGCAGGGTAAACATTTTTGCACTGGTGCTGATCTTGAGCAAATTAATGGTTTTGGAGGCAATGGGGAGGAAGCAGGTATAAATTCTGCATTGGGACACACAGTGCTGTCTAATTTTGAGAAGAGTCATTTACCCATAGTGGCCGCAGTACAAGGGTTATGCTTGGCTGGTGGCCTGGAGTTGATATTGGCATGTGATGTAGTGATAGCTGGGAAAACCGCTCGGTTAGGTGATCAACATGCAAATTACGGGCTGATTCCAGGGTGGGGAGGAACGCAGAGATTGCCGCGCATTATCGGGCTTCGCCGGGCCTTTGATTTGTTTTACTCTTCTCGATGGATAGATGCTGAAACAGCTGAGCGGTGGGGCCTTGTGAATCAAATTATTGCGGATGATCAGCTTCATAAGGAAGCCATGGCTTACTGTAAGACTCTTTCTAACCGTAACCCGAAAGGTATTGCACTTATGAAGCGACTCGCACGACAAGGGCTGGATTCTACACTCGCTGACGGACTAGAAATGGAAGTTAAGGCAATTCCAGACCTCGTGGCTTCTCCAGAAATACAAGAGGGTCTTGCCGCTTTTATGGAGCGACGCGAACCGCAGTTTTGATCTGGATATGAGAATTGAAGATATATATAAGTTTCTACAGTTTAAATTTACGTATCCATAAGCCTGACATTATGAAGGTCACTCAGGATACTTATCTAAAGCTTTTACAGATTAGATATGACGGGGATATTTTCTGAGTGGCCTGGCCAACGGTAGAATACGGTCGCATGAGCCCGAAAAGCAATGCCAAGCTGGGACTCCAACGGCAAATCACGGATCCCAGGGAACGGGAAGAATTCATCCAGGACAGGGTAAACGACATGCTGACCCATGGGCAGCCGCTCAATGCGGCGATGTTTCTGGAAAACGACAATGTCATCGATCCAGCGGATACAAGGTTCTGGATTCTGACTGCCCTGCGCTCAAAAGTTGACAGGGCGTAGATGGTACATCGCGTCCAAAAATCTGCGTAGACATGGCTATACACAGGTTCAGTGCCGGCATCTACCGACACTGAACCTGTGACGTTGCTATCTGCGCCTTTTCTGGTAGTAATAAGCTCTTTGCGCCAATGCCTGCATTCTCTGGCTGGCATCTGCCCATTGTGTTGTTCGCGGCAGATTTTCCTGAAGCCGGTCAATACTTACTTTGGTGACTTTTGGCTCAGGATCTGAATCAAAATCGTTCCAGCGCCACTGCACACCACCTTTCCGCCAGCCGCAGGGGTCGAGCCAGTTGGCGACGCCGGGGTCCTTGAGCGCGAGAACGATTCTCACCACACCATCGGGGTCGGCTACTGCCTGTTTGTCATTCAGGGCCGATTGCCTCATGGTGTAATCGGGCGTTGCGGCGAAGGGTGTGAATGTCTGAATGCTCCAGTATTTTGCGTTCTTCGGCAGCTTCGCTTCGATGATCAGCGCTTCATCTTCCTGGAGTGAATAAAGATGAAAATAATGTTGCTGGACGATCAAGCCGCCATGTGGGGCCTGGTCATCGGCGACAAAGCCTTTGTCGGCCCCTATGTCAAAGAGGTGAGCCATGTAGCGAAGGAGAAACGCGTTCTGGTCGAGGGTGTAGCTGCAGATTCTGTCCAGCTTGGATGCATGATCCTCAGGGCTGGAGGTGAGTGATTCGGCAACGTTGTCCACCCTTTCGAGAGCGCAGATGCTGTCTTCTTCCGAGGCCTCTTTCGTCACTCTGCGCAGCATCAGCGACTCCGTCTCCGGGTGCAATGCAAACCATTGACCTTTGTAGGAGGCCGGTCTCTCCTTGCTCAACAAAAAGTTGAAAGCGCCGTCGTGTTCGCGCTCGACCTCGCTGAAATCGATCTCCCCGACGCGAAAGCCGGGGCGGGTGCCCAGGTGGGCACCGCCTTTGCGCAGGGTGACCGCTGCCAGGGTTTCGTTGCCGAGTTTGCCGCTCAGCCGGTAAGCCCCGTCGGGGTCGATGGGGGCGAATGAATAGACGGTATCGGGGTTGGGTGTGGCCCTGGGAAAATAATAGGGAATATAGGGCACCCAGTCGGGTCTTTCCACGCGGGTGCCGAGTACCTCCATGCAGGCGCCGGATAGAATGGAGAGAATGTGGTTCTGATACGCGGGTCTCAGTTCATCGTCGATGAACGAAAAGTCGTCGGCGGTGGCGTAGGCCTCATCGAGCGTGCGCTTGAGTTTGTCAAAGGGCAAAACCATGGGAAGTCCTTGCATGTGTGCTCATCAGATGAGGGAGGCGTACTTCTTCATATAAGCGGAAAACTTCTCTTCGATTTCAGCTTCGCTGAGGCCGTATTCCTCCAGTGAATACTCATGCTTGCCATGCATGTGTTGCACATTCTCTTCCAGCCATTCCGAGATGGATTTCTCCGCCTCCGCGGTCAGGGGAACGCCAATGAAATCGTGCACGCGCCTGGCCACATCCATGCCGTTGGCTTCGATGTCTTCGTAGGCGAGATCCAGAACCTGGACGTGGGGTGCGGATTGCCGCCAGGCCATGTGGCGCTCCATTTCTTCGGAGAAGGTGTTGAGCACCCATTTGCCGATGGTGTGTTTATCCAGGGTGTCGCTGTACAGTAGCCTGCTCTGTTTGACGATGGCGGCGGTGGAGGCGATGCAGACCCGCGGGTCGCGGTGGGAGACGACGAACCGCGAGCCGGGCATTTCGTCGTGGATGTATTTTTCAAAGCCCAGGTTGTGGGGTGCCTTGAGCAGCCAGGGTTTTTCAGCGCCTTGATAGAGCTGCCATTGCAGATACTGGAGCAACTCCCGCAGGTATCGGTACATGGGGGCCTTGTCCAGGGTTTTGATGAAGTTGTCATAGCTGGGCACGTTGGCCCAGGCGTTGGGAAATATCGACAGGAAGGTGAGTTCCAGCAGGTAGGTTTCCTCCTCCACCTGCTGCGCCGCGATATGGTGCGCGGCGCTGGTTCTCGGGTTGGTGGTGGCGCGCCACTGGCAGAATTTTTCGGCATCCTCGATGCGGGGGTCGATCTCGCTGCCGGCGCTGTCTGCAAAGGGCGCGGGATTGTAGACGTGCCACATCAACAGTTCCTGAAAAGTGCCGCTGGAGGCGACCATGCGTTGCAGCTTTGTCGAGCCGGTGCGCGGCAGGCCGACCATGACAAGGGCCGGAAGAAGTTTTTGCGCCAATATTTCCGGGTGGCGTTTGACGTCGTTGTGGAACCTGAGGCGGTTGGCGAGCAGGCGGACGAGCCTGGGCTCCATGTCTTCCCAGCCCTTGTCCGTCAGGTTGGCCTCGTTTTTCAGCGAAACGACGAGATGCTCGAAGGCGGGAAGAAAATCCATGTTTCCGTAATCGCTCAGCCCGGTTTCTTCACGGGCTTTGTCGAGAAAATAACGGGGTGTGATTTTTGTAAGATCGAACGGCATTTTTATCTCCAGATTGCCTGATGTGTGGAAATATCCGCCGTAGGTTGGGCTGAGGAACGAAGCCCAACAGTTCCGGCATCAACGTGCCTCACTCCTGTTGGGCTTCGTTCCTCAGCCCAACCTACGAATGACGAGAGCGCTAGATTCTTTTTTCGAGGTAGCCGCCATCCAGTTGAATGACCGCTCCCGTCATGAAGGAACCGGCCCGGGATGCCAGATAGATACAGAGCCCGGCCATGTCCTCCGGCGTGCCAACCCGTTTCAACGGCGTGATGCGGGCCATCATTTTCATGGCGTGTTCGCCGTTTATCTCGAAATTGGTCATCTTGGTGGGAAAGGCTCCCGGCGCCACGGCATTGACGGTGATGCCCCGGCCGGCGAGATCGACGGCCAGTTGGCGGCTGAGGCGGTGCAGGGCGGCCTTGCTGGCGTCGTAGGCATAGGCCTGGGTTTGCAGGTTCTGGATGCCGCCCAGCGAGCCGATGTTGATCACCCGCGCCGGGTCTTCGGGGGCTGCGCTGTGTTCCAGCAGCGGCGTCAGCTCCCGTGTCAGTTCAAACACCGCCCGCACGTTGAGGGAAAACAGTTTGTCCCACGCCTGGGAGGGATAGTCCTCGTAGGAAGCGCCCCAGCCGGCGCCCGCATTATTGACCAGGATGTGCAGCGCCGATTCGCGGCTTTTGATTTCGTTGGCCAGGTGCAGCATGTCTTCTTTCTTGGCGACGTCCGCTGGAATGGCGATGCATTCGCCGTAGGCGGCCAGTGCTTTCTGGGCGTTTTCACAGGCTTCGGCATTGCGCGAGCTGATGTAGACCTTGGCGCCGGCCTGCAAATAGCCCTGGGCTATCATCAGACCTATGCCTCTGCTGCCGCCGGTGACCAGTGCGACTTTGCCCTTCAGTGAAAAAAGTTGTTCAAGTATTGTCATGGTTGCTCTCTACCTGTTTGCGTTTGAGTTGAATCAGGCTCTGATGCTTTCCGGTATTTCACAGAAGTCGTCGAAGATGACTTTTTTGGTGACCGCGATCTGGCCCTGCTGGCCGCCACACCAGCTTGGCATGAACGCGGAATAGGCACCGCCGGCTTCACCGCCGGTGATGACCAGAAAATCTTCCGGCTTGTTGACCGCGCGCAGCGTTTCGCTGGCATCGGGCACGGCGTTGTTCATGTGTTCGCCCGCCACGGCGAGCAGCTGGCTTCTCGGGATCGACGCGTATTCATAAAGCGCTTCCTGAACGGCGCGCCTTGTGTAGCCGGCGTCACCCAGGATTTCGGCGTGAAGCGGCATCAATATCACGCCGATCATGCCCCTGCGGAAAAAGATGTTGTTGGAGCCGCAGTTGGCGATGGCGGCGCCGAGCTGCTTGAGGAACATGGTGGCCCTGGCGTGGGAGTCCTCGTCGAAATTGAAATAAAAGGAATGCGGTCCCTCGACGCCGAGTGCCGTCACGGTGCTGTCTTCGGGGGAGAATCCCCGCGAAACGTGCAGGGGCTCGAACGGGCTCTCTTCCTCTGCTTCGGCCATGCAGCAGGTGAACTTGGCGGGCGAGCCCAGCGATGCCATGTCCCCCACACCGGGCACGCCGCCTCCCACATTGAGCATCACGAAACGCACGGCGCGCCCCAGGGTGGCATTGGTGCGAAAGCCCGGCCCCAGGGCGCCGGCGCCGGAATTGACCGCGTATCTTTCTCGGGCGGGCCCGTTGACGATGATGAACGGCGTCACGGCGTGGGTGGTGACCTGCATCGGCCCCAGGTCGAAAAGCGGGTCCGTGATCGCCGCGCAGGCAGCGATCACGAGGGGGAAGATTTCCGGCAAGCAGCCTGCTATCACCGCGTTGACGGCCGCTTTTTCGACGGTCAACAGCCCGCCCGCGGAGCCGACGTTGCCTATCACCAGATCGGCGTCCAGCCCTCCCGAATATTGCAGCATTTCCGCGACGCGCTGCGGTGTGGGAACCACGATGGGCAGGCCGTCGGTGCGGCGCTGCTCGTACAGCGCCTGCGCGGCCGCGCGCTCGTCGGAGGCGTGGAGAATCGGGTCGGTCAGGTCAGTCATTTATGCCACCCTTGTATTTGCGGGCTGTTCACCGAGGATGTCCATTGCCCGCGTGGTCTTGCCTTCCGTCAGGGCCGCGAGAATGGCCGGGCATATGGCGCGGGCCAGGGCTTGCTGGAAGTGCAGGTCGCTGCCGGCGACGGGATGGGGTAGAAAAATGAACGGAACGTCGGGCATGCCGAGGGCGCGGGATACGAAGAGCGCCTCGACCATGAATTTTTCAGTGACCAGCGCAACCACGGGCAGCCCGGCCCTGGCGAAGTTGACGGCATCGCGAACGGTTCCGTTGGTGCAACTGCCGCAGTGGCCGAAGGCGGTGATCAAGGCGTCGGATTGCCGGGCGATTTCCGCGATGCGTTCGGGCGTCGCGGGGTAGGACGAATTGGCCCGGTGCACCTTGTCGTACAGGGTGAAAGTGGCGTTGGGCATGAGTTTGTGAAGCGGCTCCTCGAGATCCGCGAGAAACTCAGAGGCATCGGTAAATTTGTTCGAGAAAAAGGTGATTCGGGGGTGCGCCTTCGACAGGTCCAGGCGCGGCTCGTAAGGCTCTATGGCGGCGCCCGGCGGAGCGTACGGGTTCAAGTAAACAAAGTCAGACGGATTATTTTGTGCGTGACTCATGGTGTCGTCCTCTAACTGGAAAGACCAGGTTGATGCCTTTGTCCGTTTGATCGCCTGGTGCAATGAAACAGGCAAAGACGGTGATTTATAGGTGTGCAACATGTGAGCAGGCGCCACTGTTGCGGGCTCGTTGCAAGAAAGCGCAACATGCTGGCCAGGCCGCTGATGGCAGTGTCGGGGCCGGCAACCAGGTTTTCGGTGGTGAACGGGTGAGGTATTTGTGCTGTCATATAACCGTTCCCACAGTGTCTGCCGTCTGCATGTCATTGCGCTGCCAGCAGGGTGTCGAGGGGTGGCACGGCGTCCGGGTCGAGATCGAAGCCGGCCTTCAGGAACCAGGCGCGCTCCCTCAGCAATTGCCGTTCAGAATGTTCGAGGACAATGGTGCCCACCGCATTTTTGGTGGCGGGTTGTGCCTGCTCGTGAATTTCCTCCAGCAGGGATTCGACGGCGGATTTGAGGTCGAGCACCTGGGATGCCAGCGCGGCGGGCGAGGGCAGTTGCATGTCGAGGGCCGGCTTGCCGCGTTCGAGGGCGGCCTGTATCCCGGCAGCCTCCCGGCACTGCATTCCCTCCCTGTGCAGGAGCGCCAGCAATTCGCCGGCCAGCCGGCTGTAATCACGCAGTTCCGCCATGTCGTAGTGGAATTGTTTGTCGTGGTGCGCGATGAGCATTTTGATGTTTTCAACGAGAATCGTGGCCTGGTCGAGTGCCAAGCGCTCCGTTGCAGGAAGCGCCGGGGCGATGACTTCCTCCACGGATCTCAACATCGCTTTTAACCGGGTTTCAGTGTCGGGCACCATGATCAATACCGTTTTTTCATTTCATCCAGCAAGGTTTTCAAACTTGCCACGTAGGTGTAGGTCACCCAGCCGACGCGAATGTCCTGGTGGGTTTTCTGGCCGAACATGCAGCGGGCGCCGGTGGCGAGGGTGTTGATGGCGGTGCGCCAGGCGTTGAAGATTCTGTAGTAGTCGATGCGTTGTTCGTCGACGGGCAGCCCGGAAATGTTCTGGTATTCATCCAGGAAAACATCTCTCGGCATCAGGCCGCCAACCAGGTAGACGCCGTTCTCGTCGTGGCTGGCGAACAGCGGGCTGAGGAAAAACGCCAGGTCTTCGTGGCGATCTCCCAAGTGCGCCAGTTCCCAGTCGAGTATCGCGGTGATCTCGCCGCTTTCCAGGTCGAACAGGAAATTGCCTTTGCGGAAGTCCGTATGCACGATCGAGATGTGATCGCTGACGGGGGCGTTGTCTCTCAGCCAGCGGGCGGCGATCTGCATCAATGGATGGGGTTCGAAGGAATCCTCCTCCCAGACGCGCTGCCACCAGTTGATGCTGCTGATCGCCGCTTCATTGGTGCCCGGCTTCGGCTTGTCGAAGGCGGACATGTCCGACGCGCGCCAGTCCAGTTTCGCGAGGTTGGCGAAATGGCGGGTGAACTGGGGCGCGAGCAGGGCGCGGTATTTTTCGTCGAAACCCCGTTTCGGGCTGTAGGCTCCCTTGTAGGGCGGCGCGGTGACGCCCGGGCGGAACTCGGAGATGATCGCGGGCTGGCCTAGTTCATCGCCCTGGGCGTCGTGCCAGAAAACCTCCGGCACCGGCAGGGCATGGCGCGCGGCTTTCAACGCCTGGTATTCCCTCAGCACGTGGGTTTCGACGATGGATTCCGCGGGCCTCATGCGCAGCACATAGTGCCTGGTTTCAGGCTGGCCGCCGTCGCGCGGAATGATGTCGAAGGCGTATTGCTCCTTGGAGGAACCGCCCGCCAGGGAGCGGACGTCCGCTATCGCAAAGGGGGCGTCGATGCGTTTTGACAGGAAGGCGGTCAGTTTCTCGATCACCTCGTCGACGGACTGGGAGCGGTGCGTCGGCCCCGCGCGCCTGTCGAGTTTCCTCGTCAGGGTTTCATCGACATGGGAGTGGGTTGGAAAGCGTTCGCGCAGCTGCGCTTTCCATGCCTCAGTCGGATGTTGTTTGAGCTGATATTTCGACATTTGGCCCTCTACTCCATCAGGTGGGAACGCTCGCTGTGGCCGTTGAACTGTTGCCCCTCGACGGTGAAGATGGTGCCCTGTTCATAGCACAGGATGTGGCCCAGGCCCCTCGCGATGCCGTCGTAGACGTTGTAGCTTTTACTGGAGGTATGGGGTATCGAGCAGGGAATGCTGGCGTGCAGGTCGTACGTGCCTATGTCGCTGACGATGGTCATGGCGTAGTCGTCCGTCGGCGATTGGCCGGGCTCCAGAAAAGGCGGGTTGGGGGAGGAGGCCGGGTAAATGGCGTCGCCGGACCAGATGACACCCTTGTTCAATGACAGCGACACGCGGCCATTGTCGTTGTGTTCCAGGAAGGTCATGGCGAACGACCGGTTGTCCGGCAGGTCGCCATTGACGAAGACGTGGCGGTTGTGGCGCGACAACTCCCTGGGGCCGCGGGAATGGTCGCGCCACACGAAACCGTCCATGTGCACCTGCTGCTGATCGTAGGCGATGGTGCCGGTGACCCTGCCGTTCTGCTCCATGTGAAATTTCGCCCAGTCCTGGTTCTGCACATCCTTGGAGAGATCCCACACGGGAAAGGTGCTGGAAAATTGCAGGTCGAGATCGAGAAGAATCTGCGGGCCTTCTATCAGCCCGCCGGCCTGCAACTCGGCGTTGTCGGTGCGGCGCGCCGGGCCGCGGTACTGGAAGCGCCAACTGCGGCCGGGTTCTTCGCAGACGAGGCTCAGCAGCGCGCTGGACGGCCCCTTGCCCGAGTCGCGATAGCCCCAGGCGCGGTGGACCAGGAAATCGCCGTCCGGTAGGTAGACGAGCACCTGTTCGCGCCAGATGCGGGTGTCCAGGGGCCAGCGCCCCATGTGTATCCAGAAGCCGATGGCGCGTTCGCGGTCGTAGCCCCAGGTACAGTAATTTTCGCGAAAGCTTGGATCGTCGGGCAGTGTCTTGACGGGCAGTTCCTGCTCCCAGCTCACTTGTTCTGACATGTTTGACTCCGCATCACCTGTTGAAAATCATCGTTCGCCGGGCCAGCCGCCGGACACGCCGGCGGCGGCGCCAGGCCATCAGAAGAAGTTGTACTCGAAATTCACCCCGTACATGCGCGGCTCGGAGGGAACGTACGCGTCGCCGCTCGACGGGCTGTTGTTGGTGTAGACGGAGTACTTTTCTTCAAAAATATTTCGTCCCCACAACGACACTTTGTATTTGCTCGAAGGGTCGGTCCAGCTCGCCTCCAGGTTGACCAACTGGTGGGAGGGCTCTTTCAGGCGATTGTCCTCGTCCCAGTAGAAACCGCCGTTGTGGTAGTAGTTGGCGCTGAAGCCGAACTCCCCGATATCCGTCGGCAGCAGGTAATGAATCGCCGCGTTGAAGGTGATCTCGGGGGCGCGGAAGAGTTCGTTGCCGGAAAAGTCCACGGGCTGGACCACCACGTTGCCGTTGCCACTGGGCGCGGGGCGGTTGGTGGTGCCCACATACTGATCGTATTCGCTGTTGGTGTAGGCGAATCCGGCGGAAATGTTCAGGCCATCGGTGACCTGGGCATTGAGTTCCAGCTCGCCGCCGTAGATGGTGGCCGCCGCGGCACTGGCGGAGGACAGGGCAACGGCGCCCACCACGACCACTTGCAGATCCTGGTAATCGTAATAGAAGGCGGCGCCGTTGAACCTGACGCGGCCGTCCATCCAGCCGTCCGATTTGAAGCCGATTTCGTAGGCGTCGAGAATCTCTGGCTCCAGCGCCGGGGTTGGCGGCCCGCCCAGGTTGATCAGGTTGAACAGCCCTGTTTTATAGCCGCGGCTATAGGTACCGTACAGCATCAGGCTGTCCGTCAGCTTGTGATCGAGGCTGATGCGATAGGTGGCCTCTTCAAAGCTCGTTTCCTGGGTGGTGAAGGGGAAGACGGGGCCGAAGGTCGTGTAGGAGTTACCGGAATAATCCAGATTATCCTCGTTCCAGCGCAGGCCGATCGTCAGTGAGGTTCTGTCCGTAATGGCGTAGCTGCCTTCGCCGAACACCGCCCAGGATTCGACATCCTGGTTCGAGTAATTGAACAATTGAATACCGCCCGCGGTGGGGATGTCGACGCGCAGCGGGTCGTACCAGGCACTGTTCTGGTAGAGATAAAGACCGGCTATCCAGTTGAACCTGCTGTCGCCGGTGGAAACCAGGCGAAACTCCTGGGTGATGGTTTCGGCGGGCATTTCCGCGTAGGAGTTTTGCAGAAGCAGGGGAGTGCCGTCGTTGTCGAAAGGCGCGTACTGATGCTCCTTCGCCCAGCTGCTGATGCTGACCAGGTCGACGTTGTCGAACGAATACCGTATCTGCGCATTGGCGCCGCTGGTGCGGATGCGGGCGTGGGTGGGAATTTCGTTGTTCATGGTCCAGAAGTCGCCGGTGGGCGCCACGCCGTTTTGCGCCCTGGCGCCGGGCACGGTTTTTCTGGCCACGAAGGTGCTGCTTTTGGATTCAGAGTAGTAGCCGGTGAGCTTGATCTCAAGGTCTTCCGAGGGCTGGTAAAGCCACTTCACGCGCACGGCGACGTCCTCATCCGGGACGTAGTTGACGCCGGACACGCTGCTGTCGAGAGGAGAGTCTCCCTGGTCCTTGAAACGCACCGAAATGTTGGCCGCGGTATTTTCGGTAAGGCCGGTGGAACCGTAGAAGCCGCCTTCAAAGGTGTCGTAATTTCCGTAGCCGACCCTGAATTTTGCTTCGCTTTCCTGGCTGGGGTCCTTGGTGATGACGTGGATCAGCCCGCCGGTGGCGTTGCGTCCGAACAGAGTGCCCTGCGGGCCCTTGAGAACCTCGATGCGCTCGATATCAGCGAAGGAGGCGACATTGGCATTGCCATTGGGGTTGTAAACCCCGTCGATATAGGTGGCGATGGAGGGCTCGTTGCCCGCGGAGCCATTATTGGTGCCGATGCCTCGCATCAGGACCACCGCCGCGCCGGTCTGGCGTCCGAAATGCAGGCCTGGTGTGACGACGGCCAATTCATCCATGCCCTCGATGCCGAGCCTTTGCAGGCCGTCGCCGGTGATCGCGCTGATCGTGATGGGCACCTCCTGCATGCTTTGTTCCCGCTTCGTGGCGGTCACGATGATTTCTTCAAGTGCCCCCTGCGCACTCGCGCCTTGGGCTGTGCCCAAGGCACCGCTACAAGCCATGAGCAAGGTTGTGGTGTGAGTTATCTTTTTTCTGGTGTTCATTTCAGTCTCCGCTTATCTGTTATTAGGTTCAGAGCGTGTTGTCTGAATAGTTGATGTTGGTGACGACTACTTTTCTTCGTTCTGAGTTTTTTTCTGATCTCCCTGTCTGGCTTTCGTCAAAGGCGTCATGCCATTATCTTGTTGATTACCACTTTGAGTTGCTTGCCTATTCTTTGCATATCCGTTGCTTCCGGATCGGTCATCAGCTGATACGCCAGACCCCGGAAAGTGGCGAAAATAATGGCCGCCATGGCGTCGATATCCGTGTTCCTGGGGCTGTCGCCCTGTATGACGCTCTGCTTGATGAAATCCCGGAAACCGTTTCGCAACGCGCGCTGCATGGTGACCACCTGATCCTTCACTGGCTCCATGCTGGGGTCGGCGAGTTGAAAAATGAGGGCCAGACGCCCGTTGTAAACCGTGGGGTCGTTTTTCGACATGCCGAGGTAGATATCCAGCATCATGTGAATGGCTGCGGTGCCCGTCACGCCCTGCTGTTTGGGCATCTCGAAGATGGTTTTCCAGTCCGTCAGTATTTTGTCGAGCAGAGCCGTTACCAGACCTTCTTTCGATTTGAAGTGGTAGCGGGGAAGCTCGCGGCTGCAACCGGCAACATTGGCGATGTCGGTCAGTGTTGTTTTCTGATAGCCGATTTTCCCGAAACACAGAAAGGCGGCGGAAATGATTTTCTGCTTGCTCTCCTGCGTGCTTTCATCCCAGGACTTGCGGCGCCGGCGTTTCGGAGTAGGCGTGCCCGCTTGCGGGGCGGATTTTTTTTCCTTGGCGGTGTTACTTGGCATCGAACCCTCTTGTTCAGTTTCCCGAAAATGAAAATACCTTGTCATCGGCACTTAATGGCATCGAGATATTAACACTTGCATGCATACATGCAAGTGTTAATGTGGGGCAGTAAAAACCGGTTGTCAACAATGCGTTCATGAAATGGCGTATCGCGTTGGCGAGGCTTGCGGCAAAGTTTCTGGAATTTTTTTTATAACCAATATGTTATGGAGATGTCATGTCTGACGATTTTTCCTATGTGGTCGCAGAAGGCTGTGCAACCATCAGTTTTACAAGACCGGAGAAGGCCAATGCCTTCCATCCCCGCATCATTGCGCCGTTGCGCAGGGCTTTCCTCGACATCGCCGCGCGCGACGACGTGCGTGTGGTATTGATTCGCGGCGAAGGAAAACACTTCATGGCGGGCGGCGATCTGGGAACCATGGGTGATTTCCAGTCGTTGACGAAAGCGGAGATCGCGGCGCTGGGGGAAGACCCCATCCACGAATACAACTTCATGATAGAAACCATGATGCGCCTGGACCAGCCTGTGGTCGCCAGCGTTCAGGGCGGTGCCGCGGGCGCGGCCATGGGATTCATCGGCGCCTGCGATCTGGTCATTGCCGCGGATAGCGCCTTTATCTGGGCGGCGCACATTCTTCACGGCGGCAGCAACGATGGTTTGACGACGTATTTCCTGCCCCGCCATATCGGCCTGCGCCGCTCGTTGCAGATGGCGCTGCTCGGCGACAGGATGAGCGCGGCGGAGGCAAAGGACATAGGCCTGGTGAACTTCGTGGTGCCGGAGCAGGAACTGGCGGCGGAAACCCGGAAGCTGGTGGCGCGCCTGGCGGCAGGGCCCACCAAGGGCTATGGCCTGATCAAGAAGCTGATGTACGCGTCGCTGCAGAACTCCATGATGGAGCAGGGCACGCTGGAAGCGCGTTCCTACGGCACCGCGATGCAGACGGAGGACGTGCCCGAAGGCCTGAAATCCTTCTTTGAAAAGCGCAAGCCCGCGTTCAAGGGGCGTTGACGGGAGAACAGGAACCGGTACCGATGGGCGTCATCGGTACCGGTTGTCGAGAGAGCTTATTTGCCTTTGAAGACGGGCGCTCTTTTTTCCTGAAACGCTGCCATGGCTTCGACAAAATCTTCACTGGCGGCACACTTCGCAAGCGCTTTGGCTTCGGCGGCGTATTGTGCATCGATGGTGTTGTCGAGGGATTTGAGCAACAACTTCTTGATGTGGCGGGCGGCGAGGGGCGCCATCGATGCCAGTCGCTCTACCACTTCTTCAGTTTTTTCTTCCAGCTTGTCATCACTGACCACCCAGTTCACCAGGCCGTATTTTTCCGCATTTTCCGCGGTCAGGGTTTCCGCCAGCAGGGTCAGCTGCATGGCGCGCGCCATGCCGATTTTGCGCGGCAAAAAATACGATTCCCCGTGGTCCACCGGGTGGGCGAGGTTCACCTGCGGCATCGCCAGTTTCAGCGTTTGCGACGCTACGGTGAGATCGGCGGAAAGAATGAACTGGGCGCCCGCGCCGATGGCGTGGCCGCGCACGCTGGCGACGATGGGCTGGCGGATGTTGTGCAGGCCGATGAAAATGGGCCAGGCCATTTCGCGGGCTTTGCCGGCGACCATCTTGCCGCGTGCCTGGGGGTCGTCCGGCAGGGCGTCGGACATGTCTTTCAGATCGGCTCCCGCGGTGAAATCAGGACCTTTGGCATTTAGTACCAGCACGCGAATATCTCGGTCCGATTGCAGCTCGCCGATGATTTCCACCAGCTCGTTGCACATGGCGAAGCTCAGGGCGTTCTTGACCTCGGGCCGGTTAATGGTGAGACGGGCAACGCCCTTTGCCTTGTTGAAAAGGATCTGTTCACTCACGGGGAGACCTCCTACCTGGTCAGCATGTCGCTGATGGATTCGACAACCATCATGTGGGAATTTTTGACATCCACCACGGGTTTCATGTCGAAGGTGGGAATGGCTTTTTTCAGGTTTTCTACAGCTTCAGCCTCACGGCCGCTCTCGATTTCATAAATCGCGAGATATTTGTATGGCTGGTCTGCGCGGAGCTGGGCGCTGGACGTGACGAAACGCTGGGCGGAAACGAAACCGTCCACGGTAATGGCTTCCTTGATGTGGACGTTGGTGTACCAGTCGTTGAATTCGTCTTCGAGACCGGGCATGGGGTTGCCGAGAGCCAGGAGATAGGATTTGTTGCTCATGGTTGAGTCCTCAGGATGTGTGTTTTCTGTCGTTCGGGTTTATCAGCTGTTGATGGCGCCAGTGTCGGCGAGAGTCTTGATGTCACTATCGCCAAAGCCCCAGTCGCGCAGGATTTCGTTGGTGTGCTCACCGGGTTTGGGCGGGGTCCTGACGATCTCACCGGGAGTGCGGCTGAGGCGCGGCGCGGGTGCCGGTTGCAGCAGGCCGTTGACGGTGACGAAGCTGCCGCGATCCTTGTTGTGCTTGTAGTCCGCCACCTCGGCGGGAGTCAGCACGGGAGATGCGCAGGCATCGGTACCCTCGAAAATGGCTGTCCATTCGTCGCGGGTTTTGGTTTTGAAGGTGTCTGCAAAGACTTTTTTCATGTCATCCCACTTGGAGACGTCCCATTGGTTGGGCAGCGACGCTTTGTCCAGGCCCATCTTCTCGACCAACTCATTGTAGAACTGGGGTTCGATGGCGCCGACGGAAAAATATTTGCCATCCTTGGTTTCGTACACCTCGTAAAAGTAAGAACCGGTGTCGCCCATGTTGACGCCGTGCTGATCCTTGACGATACCCATCGCGCGCAAGCCGTAATGTCCGGCGGACAGCACAGCGGCACCTTCCGTCATGGCGGCGTCGACCACCTGGCCCTTGCCGGAGCGGCCCGCTTCGAGCAGCGCGCAGGTGATGCCGTAGGCCAGCATCAGGCCGCCACCGCCCATGTCGGCGACGAGGTTCGACGGTGGCACGGGCGGCTGCCCCTTGCGGCCGATCATGGAGAGGGCACCGGATATTGCCAGGTAATTGATGTCGTGGCCGGCGCTTTGCGCCAGGGCGCCGTGCTGGCCCCAGCCGGTCATGCGGCCGTAGACGAGCTTGGGATTGCGCGCCAGGCACACATCGGGACCGAGGCCCAGGCGTTCCATGACGCCGGGGCGGAAGCCTTCGATGAGGGCGTCCGCGCCTTCACAGAGCTTGAGAATGGCCTCGATGGCTTCGGGGCTTTTCAGGTCCATGGCGATGGAGCGGCGGTTGCGGTTGTAGACGTCCTTCTCCGGGTCGATGGGCAGCGGCACACCGCCGCCGCTGAGGCGGTCGATGCGGATGACGTCGGCGCCCATGTCCGCCAGCAACATGGCGCAGAAGGGGCCGGGGCCGAGCCCGGCGAGTTCAATGATTTTAAAGCCTTGCAAGGGTCCCATGGCAGGTCCTCCGTCAGTTGCCGGTAAAGGCGGGTTTACGCTTTTCCACGAAGGCGGTCACGCCTTCCTGCCAGTCGTGGGTTTGTACGCATTTGCCAATGGATTCCGCCTCCAGGCGGCCCTGTTCTTCCATGCTGTTTTCGAGGGAAGAGCGCACCAGGTTCTTGATCAGGCCGTAGGCGGCGGTGGGGCCTTTCGCCAGGCGGTCGAGAATCTTCTGGGTTTCGGCTTCGAGGGCGTCGTCTTCCACCACGAAGTTCACCAGTCCCATCTGCTGGGCCTGCTCCGCGCCGAGCCTGTCGCCGAGCAGAGCCAGTTGCAGGGTTTTGTGAACGCCGATCTGGCGTGGCAGGAAGTAGGTGGCCATGCCGTCGTTGCTCATGCCGGAGAAGATGTGGGCCAGGAACAGGAAAGAGGACTTGGTGGCCACGATCAGGTCACTGGCGGCGACCAGGCCGACGGCGGCGCCGGCAACCGCGCCCTGAATGCTGACCACGATGGGTTTGGGGCAGCGGCGCATGGCGGTGATCAGTTTGTTCCAGGTGTAGACGTCGCGCTCGAAGGCGAAGGATTTTTCCGCCGCGCTCATCTTGGTGATGTCGCCGAACTGCTCCAGGTCGCCACCGGCCATGAAGTTTTTGCCGCGGCCGCTGATGTGGATGCAGCGCACGTTGGGATCGGCTTCCACCTGGTGGAAAAACGCGGTCATCTGGTCGGGCCAGGCCACCAGCATGGCATTGGCTTTGTCGGGACGGTTGAAGGTGATGGAAGCCACCGGCCCCTCGGTCTGAAGAATGATGGGTTGTTCTGACATTGTTGAATTGCTCCTCTGGAAAATGATTTAAGCCATAAGTTTTAAGCACGAACCTTGATGAATCTGCGTTTTACCAGGGCTTTTGCTTAAAGCCTACGGCTTATAGCTTCTCATAGCGATTTACCGATACTGTATTTCATGATTTCGGACGTGCCGCCGTAAATGCGGTGAACACGCGCCGCGGTGAACAATTTGGAAATGGGGTATTCGTCCATGTAGCCGGCGCCGCCGTGCAGTTGCACACATTGGTCCATGACGCGCCACTCCAGTTCCGTGAGCCACAATTTTGCCATGGCGGACTCGTTGGCGTCGAAGTTGCCTTCCTTCACCTTGAGCAGACACTGGTTGACGAAGCCGCGCCCCACGGTGAGTTCGGTCTTCATTTCGGCGAGACAGAACTGGGTATTCTGGAAGTCGAGCACGCGCTGGCCGAACGCCTGGCGCTCCTTGACGAAATCCAGCGTCAGCGCGAATGCCAGCTCCGCGGCCGACAGGGCGCGGATGCCGATGCCGAGGCGCTCCTTGGGGAGTTCCGACATGAGAATCCGGAAACCTTCACCCTCCCGGCCGAGCATGGCGGAGGCGGGTACGCGCATGTCGTCGAAAAAGATCTCGGCGAGGTCGGAACCCTTCTTGCCCATTTTCTTGAGGTTGCGACCCCGGTGAAAGCCGGGGGTGTTCGGATCCACCAGAAAGACGCTGACGCCCCTGGCGCCCTGGCTGGGGTCGGTTTTGGCGGCCAACACATGCAAGCCGGTGATGATGCCGCCCGAAATATAGGTCTTGGAGCCATTGATGACGTAATCGCCGCCGTCGCGAATGGCGCTGGTGCGCAGCGCCTGAAGGTCGCTGCCGCTGTGGGGCTCGGTCATGCCTACCGAAGGGATGGCTTCTCCGGACGCGATCTTCGGCAGCCACTGCTGGCGCTGCGCCTCGGTGCCGAAGTTCTGGATATGGGCGGCGACCAGGCCGCACTCGAGGGCGATACCGGCACTGGCACCGCCGGGGCAGGCGCCCAGTTCATCGCTGATGATCATCTGGTGCAGGAAGTCGCCGCCCGCGCCGCCGTACTCCTCGCGGATGAAGGGTGCGAACAGGCCCAGTTCTCCCGCCCTTCGCCAGAAGCCAGGATCGGGCACGCCGGTTTTTTCCCAAGCGTCGATCCTGTCTGCGCCCAGTTCTTCGGCGAGAAAGCGCCGCAATGTCTCCCTGAAGGCTTCGTGCTCGGGATCGTAAAGAGAGCTTGCTGACATCCGGTAGTACTCCTGATGATGCGGACTGCGAGCTGCCGGGGCGGGTAAGCCTGCAGCGAAGTTATGGTTGCACAGGATACTATCCCGGGACCACTCGCAGGTAAAGGGCTGAGGCGCTATGCTGCCAAATTCTAAGCACCCTGTTAATAACGGGAGATGGATTTGCGCCAGATCAAGGTGCGGTGCTGTCTCCTGGGCATAATCGGTAGTATGCTTTTTTGGCTTGAGGGTCCGAGGCTGCGTTGGCGAAAGAGAAGCAATACGGATGCAGGAGCCCTGAACGAACGTAGCGTCGTCGGGGTCAAAGCCAGTGCTCACAGGGTATATTCAGACCGGCATCAACTTGCCGGCTCATCAATAAAACACAGTCAGTGGAGGTAGGAAATGAACGTTGCAGCGCAGGCGCTGGACATCGATCTGATGGATGGTGCCAGAAGCCGGGGGCTTGGCATCATCGATGATTTCAACAGCATCCGCGAGGCGGACCCGGTGTTCTGGAGCGAGAAATCCCAGTGCTGGGTGGTCAGCCGCTTCGAGGATGTCCAGGATGGCTTTCAGTGTCGAAAGCCGCTCCTCAACGGCCAGCGCAGCGAATTCTTCCTGCGCAGTATTCCGCTGGAAGAGCGCGCCGCCAAGGTTCCCGTGCTCAGCAAGTTTGTGAACGACTGGATCGTCAACCTCGACGGCCCGTCCCACGCACGGCTGCGCAAATTGATGATGCAGGCCTTCACCAAGAAAATTGTCGAGCAGTTTCGTCCCTATGCACGCGAGCGAGTCAATTTCCTGCTCGACAGGGCCATTGCCACACCGGAAATAGAGTTCAACGAACAGATCGCACGGCCCTTGCCGGGCTATGTGATCTTCAAGGTGTTGGGCTTGCCCGAAGAATATTTTCCCGACCTGCGCAACTGGGCCAACGACACGGTGGAAGGCACCACGGTCGCGATGCCGCCAGTGGAATCGCTCATCAAGGCAGACAGGGCGATGGCGTCCATGAACGAGGTGGTTCTCAGGGAACTCGAGAAGCGCAAAAACAATCCCAGCGAGGATCTCTTGACGACACTGATGCAGGCCCAGGAAGGCGGCGACAAGCTGTCGATGGATGAACTGTTTGGCGCGATGCATATTCTCATCGTCGCCGGCCACGACACCACGAGCAACACCATGACGCTGGGAACCGAGGCGCTTGCGCGCCACCCGGAAGCCTGGCAATACCTCTACGAAAATCCGGACAAGGCGGCGGATTGCGTCAACGAGCTGATGCGCTATATCGCCATGTCCACGGGCCAGACCCGCCTCGTCGGCGAGGATTTCGAATGGCACGGCAAGCAATTGAAGAAAGGGCAGCTGGTGTTTCTCTCCATCGCTGGTGCCAACCGCGATCCGCGCGCCTTCCAGAATCCCGAAAAGCTGGACTTCCAGCGCGATACCGCCGAATCCCAGGTGTTCGCCCCTGGAATTCACCACTGCATCGGCCACCTTTTGGCCAAAATGCAACTGGTGGAATTCTTCTCCTCCATGGTGCAGCGTTTCGAAAGGCTGGAGGTGCTGGACAGCCCTCTCCAGTTCATGCCCACCACGGTATTTCGTGGCATGTATCGTATGAATGTGAGATTCCATCCCAGAGCGTCCTGATGCCGATCAGATAAGTTTGACTCCCCCTCTCCCGCATGCGGGAGAGGGGCAGGGGGAGAGGGCCGAGGGGACTGATCGCATGCGGTCGAGGTTTAACTGACAGGCATTACCCGCTTGCCCTGCTGTGCCCCCGCAGCCCTATTTAGTCTCCCGCGTCTATGGTGTTACCATTGGGCCCAGCCTGGGTGGTTGGATGATTTGCCACCGGGCGGTGTCCGGGCCGGGTGGGCCCCGCGGTACCGAATCCATATCATCCCCATTTGACACCACAGACTGCTTGCCGGCCGCACGGCTTGCGGGCTTCCATAACGATCAATCCTGATAGATGAAAAAGAGGAAAAATCCATGACTACTATGAAATCGATGCGCATCCACGACTATGGCGATGCCAGCGTACTGAAATATGAAGATGTTGCCCGCCCCGCGCCCCAGGCTGGCGAAGTACTGATCCGCGTCGCGGCAATCGGTGTCAACCCGGTGGACTGGAAGCTGCGCTCCGGTGTGGGCAAGCGCTTTGGTCTGCCCCTGCCCATCGCCCTGGGCGCGGATGTTGCGGGTACCGTTGAAGCCGTCGGCGAAGGTGTCACCGCGTTCAAGGCTGGCGACGAGGTGTTCGCCATGGTGGGCCTGTGGGGCGCGTATGCCGAGTACGTTGCCGTCAGCGCCGAGGTCGTTGCAGCCAAGCCCAAGTCGATGGACTTCGTGCAGGCCGCCTCGGTGCCCCTGGCCGCGCTGACCGCATGGCAGGGCCTGTTCGACAAAGGCAACCTGCAGGCCGGACAAACCGCGCTGATCTATGGCGCGGCGGGCGGTGTGGGCATGTTCGGCGTGCAGCTCGCCAAGGCCAAGGGCGCAAACGTGGTGGCGACCGCGTCGGAAAAAAATGCGGCCTTCGTGCGCGAGCTGGGTGCGGATGATGTGGTCGACTATCGCACCGATTCCGCTGAGCGCTATCCGACCGATGTGGATCTGGCGCTGGACATGATTGGCGGCGACGCTGCGGGCCATTGTATCGACGCCCTCAAGACAGGCGGTGCGCACGTGCAGATCTCTCCCGGCGGTACCGAGCACCTGGCTGAAAAGGCTGCTGCCAAGAATGTCGAGATGGTGGCGGTACAGGTTCGCCCCAATGGTCAGCAGTTGCGCGAGATCGCTGAACTCATCGATGCCGGCAAGGTGAAGACCGAAGTCGCCGCCACCTTCTCACTGGCAGAGACCGGCAAGGCCCACGACCTGAGCGCCCAGGGACACACCCGCGGCAAGATCGTTCTGACCTGCGGTTGATCCGCGATCCAGTCCCCTCTCCCCTCTGGGGAGAGGGTTAGGGAGAGGGGAGGTTGTCTGATCGGCATTACGGCATAAAACGTCAACAGGCCTTATGGCGCCCATAACAAAAAACATCAGTGAGGAAATCTATGCGGCAAACAGAAACAAGCGACGTTGTCGTGATCGGCGCGGGCCCCGTGGGCCTGAGTCTGGCCATCGATCTGGGCATGCGTGGTATCGCAACAACCATTGTGGAACTGAACGACGCGCCTTTGCGACTGCCGAAAATGGAGCGCACCAATCCACGCACCATGGAGATCTATCGCCGCCTTGGCGTGCATGAGCAGATTCGCGGGTCGGGATTGAAGCCCGACAAGCCCATGGATGTGTATATCGTCGAGCACCTCGGCAAGCCGCCACTGCTGCGCCTGCCGTACCCTTCAGTGAATGAAACCCGCGCCGCCATTGCGCAGTGCACGAACGGCACGCTGCCGCGCGAGCCCTATCAGTTGATTTCCCAGTACACCCTCGAACCGATTCTCGAACAGCGCCTGCGGGATCTGCCATCGGTGACCCTGTGTCGCGGTACGGAATTTTTGTCCCTGAGTCAGGATGAGGATGGCGTGAGCGTGCAGGTGCGCGATCATCATCGCGATGCCGAGCGGCATATTCGCTGCCGCTACCTGGTAGGCGCCGATGGCGGTTCGAGCCGGGTCAGGAAAGCGATCGAGGTGGAAATGGAAGGCCAGGCCGGCCTTGGCGTGGTCACCAACATCTTTTTCCGCTGTGACGATCTGCTCGAAAAAAGCGTGGTCCCGCAGGCTCGTCACTATTGCTTCGCGCCCATCGGCGCCAGCGGCGGCGCCGCGGGTACCATGGCCGTGCAGGACGACCAGAAACATTTCGCACTGCATACCACGGTGCCGCCGGACGGCGATATCGCCGAAGTGATCCGGAATGTGCTGGGGCTCGATATCAATCCCGAAGTTATCCATTCGGGGCCCTGGACACAGCACATGCTGGTGGCGAAGCAACACTCCCTGGGCCGGGTATTTCTCGCCGGAGACGCCAATCATTTGTTCATTCCCGCCGGTGGGCTCGGTATGAACACAGGAATCGGCGACGCCATCAATCTGGGGTGGAAGC
This sequence comes from uncultured Porticoccaceae bacterium, assembly GCA_964469165.1. Classification (GTDB taxonomy): domain Bacteria; phylum Pseudomonadota; class Gammaproteobacteria; order Pseudomonadales; family Porticoccaceae; genus CAYXXZ01. The sequence continues at coordinate 35,059 of CAYXXZ010000005.1, read as the reverse complement.
TGGAGGCTGCCCTGAAGGGCTGGGGTGGCGAGAAACTGCTTGAGAGCTATTCGGCTGAGCGCAACGCCACCGCCCGGCGCACCCTGAAGAAGGTTGCCCACGCGGTGGAAGGGTCGATCAAATGGCGCGAGGCCTTTACGCCCTGCGTGTTGGAGGATACCAGTCGAGGCAGGGCAGAGCGTGAAGTTTTTCTGGAGGTTGCCAATCCGCTGATTCGCCGTATCTATGAGATGCACGGCAGCGACCTGGGTTACCGCTATCAGTCTCCCGTCATTTGTGGCGAGGCGGAAGAACCGCCGCCGGATGATGCCTATACCTTCGTGCCCTCCACCTATCCCGGCTGCCATCTGCCGCATGCGTGGCTCGATAAAGATACGGCGGTGTACGATGCCATAGGTCCAGGATTTGCGCTCCTGAAACTGGGCACTGTCGACAGCGCCGCGCTGGAAAAAGCCTTCGCCGACAGCGCCGTGCCGCTGAAGGTGCTTGAAATTGCCGACAGCGCGATCCGCAAACTGTACGGGCGCGACCTGATTCTGGTTCGCCCCGACCTGCACGTCGCCTGGCGGGGTAATGCCGCGCCGGAGAATCCCCTTGATATGGTCCGTACGGTGACGGGCCGCTGAGCGTAACAAAAAAAGAATGGATCCGAGATGGACTACAGCCAGCGAGCGAAAGCGTTCTTTCAGCAGGTGCTCAGCAATGGGCGCCTGGAACAATTGCCGGATTTTGTCGCCGAGGATTATAAAACCCAGGTGCCCGAACTGCGCGGCATGCCGGTGCCGGAAAACGGGGACTCTGCGATCCGTGTAGGTTGGGCTGAGGAACGAAGCCCAACATCTGTGAGGTGCTCCGGCGCTGAAACTGTTGGGCTTCGTTCCTCAGCCCAACCTACGCTCTGGGCAACAAAGAAGGAAAATCCATGAATATTGAAAAATTCACCATCGCCATCCCCGACGCTGAACTGGATGATCTGCGCCAGCGCCTCGAACGTGTGCGCTGGGCGGACGACTACGCCAACGATGACTGGCGCTATGGCACCAACGGCGCCTATCTGAAAGAGCTGGTGAGCTACTGGCGCGATCACTACGATTGGCGCAAGCACGAGGCAGCCATCAACGCCTGGCCCCAGTTCAAAACCGTGATCGACGATGTGCCCATTCATTTCATCCACGTCAAGGGCAAGGGCCCGAATCCGACGCCGATCATCATCACCCACGGCTGGCCCTGGACCTTCTGGGATTTCCAGAACATCATCGGGCCGCTGACCGACCCGGCCGCACACGGCGGTGACCCCGCCGACGCATTCGATGTGGTGATCCCTTCGCTGCCGGGCTACGGTTTTTCGACGCCGCTGCGCAAGCCGGGCATGAATTTCTGGCAGACAGCGGATCTTTGGGTGAAGTTGATGGAAGGGCTCGGCTACCCGCGCTTCGCCGCCCATGGCGAAGACTGGGGCGCCTTCATCACTGCACAACTGGGTCACAAGCATGCCGACAGGTTGATCGGCACTCACTTCACCATCATGGTGCCTCTGGATATGTTCAGCGGTGGCATGGTATCCAGGGAATATTACGGGCCGGAGGACAAGGCGCAGGCGAAGAAGAATGCCATGTTCTTCGCCAATGAATCCGGCTACATGATGTTGCAATGCAGCAAGCCGCAAACACCCGCCTTTGCTCTGAACGACTCGCCGGTGGGGCTTTGTTCGTGGATTCTGGAAAAGCGCCGCACCTGGAGTGACTGCAATGGCGATGTCGAATCCCGTTTCAGCAAGGACGACCTGATCACCACGGTCATGATCTACTGGCTGACGCAAAGTTACGGCACCTCCGCGCGCTATTATTACGAAGCGCGACACAATCCCTGGACGCCGTCCCACGACAAGACTCCTGTGGTACAGGCACCTACAGGCATCGCCGTATTCAGGAACGAATGCGTGATCCAGCCCAAGCGCTGGGCGCAGGAATATTACAACCTGCAGCGCTGGACGGAATTTCCCAGTGGCGGCCACTTCGCGGCCTTCGAGGAAGCGGAGGCATTGATTGGCGATCTGCGCGCCTTTTTTCGGGAATTGCAATGATTGTGTAGGGAGTGCAGCTATAAGCCGTAAGCTTTGAGCATGAACTCTGCAAGAGTTGGGTTTTGCCCCTGTTGCCGCCTGCAGGCAGGCGGCAACAATCCATTCCAGTCGCTTGCAGGCAAGCTCCTACATCGGCATTTCCCCTGTAGGAGCCTGCCTGCAGGCGACACAATCATCGGGACGCACGGCGTATGGTCGTCTGCGGGCAGGCTCCACAAGGCATGGCCCATGGTTTACAGCCCCTGTTGTCGCCTGTCTGCGGGCGGCAACAATCCATTCCAGTCGCTTGCAGACAAGCTCCTACATCGGTATCTCCCCTGTAGGAGCCTGCCTGCAGGCGACACAGTCATCGGCACGCACGGCGTATAGTCGTCTGCGGGGTAGGCTCCTACAAGGCATGACGCATGGTTTACAGCTCCATTAAGCCACCAGCTTCTCGATCCAGGTAACCGCCAGCGGCACCGAGACCAGCGCCAGCAGGGTGCTCAGCATCACTGAGGTTGCCGCTTTTTCAGGGTGTACAGCCAGGGCGTTGGCGATAACGACGGTGTTGGCGGCCATAGGGGTGGCGAGCATCAATGCAATCACTGGCAGTGCGTCCGGCGGTATTGGCAGTAGATAGTAAAAAACAGTCAATCCTACCAAGGGGTAAACCAGGTGCTTCCACCCCAGTGTCGCCAGCAGAAAACCCCAGTCCAATTCGAAGCGACTGCGGGACGAGAATGTGATACCGATCACCATCATGCCGAGGATGCTGTAGGCACCCTTGAAATTTTCCAGGCTGGACAGTATTGCCTCACCGGGTATCAGGCCCAGACTCTTGCATAATATTCCCGCCAATGCGGCATAGATGATTGGCAACTTGATGATGCTGATCAGGCTCTTTTTGGTATCGAGTGCGCCGCGTGCCGTGATGAAATAGCCCACTGTAAATTCGTAGAGATTGATGCCGATGATGATGAATATGGCGATTGCCGTCTGCCTTTCATCAAACAGCGCGAATACCAGAGGCAGCGCAAAATAGCCTGTGTTACCCGTGCCGCCGGCAAAGGCGAACAGGTTGGCACGGCCATCGCGCCACAACAGGCGGCCCACCGCGTAGGCTGCGCACGCCGCCAGCGACGCAGTTAAAAGTGCGCCCGCGGAATAGGCGAAATAAGACCAGTCGGCCGGCGATTGAAGAATTGCCAGAAATATGACGAAGGGCGCAACGATGTATACCAGCAGCAGGGAAATATCTTTCGCACCGAGCCTGAGTACAGACCCCGCAAGCCAGCCGAGCCCGGTGATGAAGATCAAAAACGATACACGTAGAAAAATATCATCGATCATGGACATTCACCGGAATGGAGTGGGCCGTAGGGTCAGTGATCGATATGGTCGAGAAGCGTTTGCAGCCAGGTTTGCGGTGGCGAATTGTGGCCGAAAGAGACCTGCATCACCGAGACCGCAACTGCCGAGCGGGCAACGGCAGCCTCATCATTTTCCTGTTCCGCGCTGGGAGGAGCGCTGTTGTGCTCGAGCGTCATTCCGGGATAGGGCTGGCCTTCCACACCAAATTTCCGAGCTGCGGCATCCTGGGAAAGATCAGCGCTGAATTTGATGAGACTCGAGTTATAGGTTCCGATGCGCGCCGCTCGCCAGGGTGTATCGCTTTTTATCTCGTCGGGAAAATTGATGTTGAGCGCTATGCCAGCGGGAAGCAGCGACGCGGTATTTGCGCTGTTCGCAAGCGCCTGAATGAATTCGCCCATCGAGGCGGCAACGGCGGAAGAAATGGGATTGTCTGCAATATTGCCGTTCTCGTCGAATTTTCCGTTGCTATTCATGCCCGCGCTGAGCGCGATGGCGGGCAGCCCACGCGCGGCCGCGAATTGCGCATTGCTGACGGTGCCGGAACTGTTGATCATCACGCCCGCGTTGCGCCCTTCGTTCGGCCCCGACAGCACCAGATCGGGCGCCTGTCCCCAGCGTTGCAGGGCAAGGATGTCGAGGCCGTAGGCAGTCGCCATCACGGGTGTGCCGTTCACATAATGAAAGTCCTGGTAGTCGAAATTCTCTTCGCTCTTGGTGACCGGCCCCGCCCCCGGATCACCCGGAGACGCGGCATTGTTCAGACAGCTTTCGGTCAGTGGCGTGAGTGGCTTGAGAAACAATATCGCCGCGCCCATTCCGCTCTGACCCTGACAGGGCACAGAGACGATCACATCATGTCCCCGCTGCTTCAGTTCCGAGTACAAGGCCTTGACGTTACTGGTCAGGCCATCGTCGTTGCTGAGCACGATATTGAGCGCGGATGCACTCGTCGAAATCAGCAGCGACAGGCAGCCGGCCAGGCAGCACGCCTGGAATTTTCGGGTCAGATGGCGGTTGGGCATGTTCAAACTCCGTGTGCTGGTGGAATGACTGACGCATCAGCGCTGGTTTGTGGTAGCGATTTTTTGGGATTGGGGATGATGATGCAACTACACATAAGCCAGAAATGTGACCTGGGGGTTGTGATTCAGCTATAAGCTGTAAGCTCTAAGTTAACTTCTGGGAGAACCCAGTTCTCCCAGTGCGCCTGCATAAAGCTTATGGCTTACAGCTCGCACTCAGTCCTTCACCTGCCCAACCTGCTTGTCGAGAAACTTGCGCAGGGTTTCGCCGTAGGGCGGGTTGAAGGCCGCACCGAGTTTTTTGGCCCAGCCCTGTTCGAACACGGATTTGCCGTTGGAGAATGCCTTGAATCCCGAGTCGCCGCCCATGTGACGACCCATGCCGCTGTTGCCCACGCCGCCGAAAGGCAGGTCGGGGCAGATGGTGCCCATGTAGACGTCGTTGACCGTGGTGCCGCCGGTGTAGATCTGTGACAGGACTTTCTGCTTGGCGTTTTCGTCATTGCCGAAGAAATAGGTGGTGAGCGGGCGCGGTTTGCTGTTGACGATGGCGATGGCCTCGTCGAGGTTGTCGTAACCCACCACACACTGGATGGGACCGAAGATTTCCTCGTTGATCACTTTCAGGTGTGGGGGAGGGTCGATCACCAGTGTCGGTGGAATGAGGCGCTTTTCCGCATTGGGCAGGTTTTCGCCCTCGGGTTTGAGTTCGATGATGCGACAGCCCGCTTCCCGCGCCTCGTCCAGGTAACCGATGATGCGCTGGTAGTGGCGCTCGTTGATGATGCTGGTGTACTCCGGGTTGTCGAGCATCGTCGGGTACATGCGCGCGATGGTTTTCTGCGCCACGGCGATGAACTGTTCGATCTTGCCCTTGGGCAGCAGCACGTAGTCCGGTGAAATACAGGCCTGGCCGCAGTTGATGGAGCGCCCGCCCACGACTTTTTCCGCCGTCAGTTCGATATCGGCATCGTGATTGACGATGACGGGACATTTGCCGCCGAGCTCCAGGGTGACAGGCACGAGGTTGTCCGCCGCCGCGCGCATCACGTGTTTGGCAACGCCGGGGCCGCCGGTGTAGACGAGGTGGTCGAAGGGCAGGTGGCTGAAAGCGCTGGATACTTCCGCCTCACCGGTAATGACGGTGAATTCCTCCGGTTTGAAATACCTGGCTACCAGAGTCTGCAGAAGCTCCGCGGTGCGCGGCGCATTTTCCGAAGCCTTAAGCATCACCCGGTTGCCGGCGGCGAATGCATCCACCACCACGGCCATGGGAATGCCGACCGGGCCGTTCCAGGGGCTGAGAATTCCCACCACGCCCAGCGGCTGGTAGTAAATGTACGCTTTGGCGCCGAGGAGGTTGAACGGGAAACCGGCGCTGCGTTTTTCTGGTTTCAGCCATTTTTTCAGGCGTTTTTTCGTGTACTTGACCTGCGCGGTAATGGTCAGGAAATCCGCCGAGCGAGTCATCTCCGTGGGCCGGTTGCCGAAGTCTGCGCTGACCGCCGTCGCCAGGGCGCGCTGGTTCTCGGTGACCATTGCCACGCAGCGGTCGAGAAGGTCGAAGCGGGTCTGCAGACTCGGCGCGCCATCGCTCATGAAGGCGTCGCGCTGGCGCTTGAGAAGGGCAGCGAGGTTTGTGGATGTCGCGGTGTCATTGGCTGTGATAGTGGGTGCATTCATTGTGGAGTACTCCGTGTCGTCCTGTTTGGACATTGTGTTATTGGTATCGATCCGCTGAAACGGTCGGCCAGCCATGCATGAGACACTGCGACAACTCATGACTGCTGCTGGCGGCCAACCGGGTCCGTTGCCACACAGACATCAAATGGGCGAAATTCTCACGATCGGCTTGATGCTCACACCGGCGGCCTGGTCGTCGAGCGCCTTTTCGAGATCCTCGAAGGCATAGTAATCCACCAGTTTGTCGACGGGGAAGCGGCCTTGCATATGGAGATCGACCAGGTGGGGAATGAACGTATCGGGCACGGCATCACCTTCGGTACTGCCGTGAATGCGGATGCCCTTGCCGCTCATTTCCATGGCGCTGATCTGCACTTTTTCCTCGGTCACCTGAATGCCTTCGAGAACGATCTGGCCGCGAATGGCGAGCGCGGAGACAACCAGGTTGATCATCTTCGGAATGCCCACCGCGTCCAGCGCACAGTCGACGCCGCCGTTGGTGAGCTTTTGCAGGTCGCCCACCAGGTCTTCGGTGGCGAAGGGGTCGATAGTGTGGGTAGCGCCCACTTCCAGCGCCACCTTGCGGCGCTTCTCGTTGGGTTCGATGACGATGATGGGGTTGCAGCCGGACACGGCGGCGGCCATGACCCCGGAAAGGCCCACCCCGCCAGCGCCGATCACCACCATGGATTGGCCGGGGCGCGGCTTGAGCACATTGAGCACGGCACCGGCGCCGGTCTGAACACCGCAGCCGAGTGGGCCGAGCAGTTCCAGAGGCGCGTCCTTTGCCACCTTGACCACGTTGCGCTCATTGGCTACCGAATGGGTGGCGAATGAGGATTGCCCGAAGAAGTGGGCGCCGATGGGCTGGCCGTTCTGTTCGACGGCGGAGGTGCCATCGGCGCGCAGGCCCGATGTGTTGATGGCCGCGAAATTCATGCAGTAGGCGGGCTCATCGTGTTCGCAGTTGCCGCAGTGGCCGCAGGATAGAAAGGAAAGAACGACATGGTCGCCGGGACTGACTTTGGTGACCTTGCTGCCGACGCGCTCCACCACACCGCTGCCTTCGTGGCCCAGCACCAGCGGGCGCGGGATGGGGAACTTGTTTTCCCGCACGGTGATGTCGGAGTGACAGACGCCAGTGGCCACCAGGCGCACCACGACCTCGTCGTCGCGAATGTTCTTGAGGGTGACGTTTTCGATGCTGGACGTGATGGTGTTGTCGCGCAGGATTGCTGCTTTGAATTCCATGATTTTTCCTCGTGCTTATTGTCTATGGTTTGTTGACGTTTTGTCGCGATAGCGGCAAAACAGCTTTAAGCCGTAAGTTCTAAGTTGAACTCTTCTCGTCCAAAGGTTTTGCCAAACCTTTCGCGTTCCCCGCAGAGCGGGAACCAGGGCGCCAAGCCGTGCCTCATTCCGCTTAAAGCTGACGGCTTGGAGCTGCGTTCTCCATTGGAACCGAAGCGTCAATACGCCCTGGAAATATGATGCCTGATTATTTACCTTGCCAGTTGGGTTTGCGTTTTTCCATGAACGCTTTCATGCCTTCGGCGAAATCCGCGCTGCCCATGATGTGGGGGCGGGAGGCCTCTTCGAAGGCGATGGATTCTTCCAGGGTTTCGCCTTCCAGGGCACGGTCACAGATTTCCTTGGTTTTGGCGACCGCCAACGGTGCGCAGCGAAGAATTTTTTCGGCCCATTTCCTGGCCACGGTTACGGCTTCTCCCTCTGCGGCAAGCTCGTTGATCAGGCCGATGCGGTAGGCTTCCTGTGCGCTGATCTTGTCGCCGGTCAGAGCCAGGCCCATGGCCACGGTGTAGGGAATCTTGCGGCACATGCGCGCGATGCCGCCACCGAGTGCGACCGCGCCAACGAGCGGCTCGGGCACTCCGAAACAGGCATTTTCTGCCGCGATGACCAGGTCGCAGGCCATGGTGATTTCGAGGCCGCCGCCCAGGCAGTGGCCATTCACCGCGGCAATGATGGGCTTGGGGCGATGGCTGCGCGAGGTGAGGCCGGCGCCGCCGGTCGCAGGCATGGGTTTGCTGGTGCCTGTAGTGTAGGCAGAAATATCCGAACCTGCACAGAAGCCGCGCCCCGCGCCGGTAAGAATTGCCACACGCAGGTCGTCGTTGGCATAAAAGTCGTCCCAGATGGCGCTCATTTCTTCATGGGAGGTGGGAATCAGTGCGTTGAGCGAGTCGGGGCGGTTCATGGTCACGATCAGCAGCGAGCCGTCGGTTTCCGTTTTGCAAAAGGGTTCCATGGGGTTGTCATCTCCTCGGTTTTTGAAACTTGCGTTGTTGCAGGTTTTGATGCCGCTGTTACACAGTAGTTAGCAGTGCGTGACACAGAGCGAGCTGTAAGCCATAAGCTTTAAGCAGGAGCGCTGGAAGAACGGCGTTCTAGCAGAGTTTGACTTAGAACTTACAACTTTTAGAACTTACAACTTATAGCTGAATTACAGGCTGCGCCCCGAGCGTGCGACAGGCCAGCCCGTCTTTCGCGCCCTTGCGTAAAGTGACAGCGTTCGTTTTTGATCTTGAATCCACTGCAGTATATCAACGGTTTCTTCGCCGACGTAAGGCCGTCAATATTTTCGTGGCGGTGCCGCGGGGCCGTTCTGCTTGAGCACCTTGGCCGGGGCGATTACACTTGGCCCCGCCTTTCGTACACGGCGCACTCAAGGGATAAGCATTCCCGACCGCTTCAGGCTGGGCCTGCGCAAGTTCGGTTGCGCTGTGAATCAGATTATTAATGGTAATAGAATCAGGGGGTTGTAAGCATGTCCCAAACAATCAAGACACTCGGTGACCTGACGGTCGTCGATCTTGGCGTCGGCATGGCAGCGGCGCTGGTGTCCAAGTATCTCGTCGAGCAGGGTGCTCGCGTCATTCGCGTGGAACCTGCGGGCGGTGATCCATTTTTCGAGTTGTACCCAGCTTATGAGGTATGGCGCCGCGGCACGGTCACCGACGCTGCGGCATCGCAGTCCGCCGACAAGCTCAATGAGCTGCTGGCCCAGGCGGATGTGTGCGTCACCGGTGGCGAGGATCACCCCGCGCTGACCCGCCGCACGGACAGCGCGCAGTTGGCAAAGGCCAACCCGCGTCTGGTGGTGCTCGACATTGAAGGCTACCCGGCAGGTGCCGCCAAGCCCGCTACCGACCTGCTGGTCCAGGCGCGCGCCGGCCTGACCTGGGAGCACTTTACCGATCGTCCGGTGCCCATGAGCTTCTCGCCCGCAAACTACGGGGCCGCCCTGCGTGGCCTGTGCGCGCTGTTTGCCGCGCTCTACGAGCGGGAAAACAGCGGCTTGGGGCAGCAGGTGTGTACCTCATTGTTCGAGGGCGCCCTGACCTGGGTGGTCAGCCTGTGGCTGGATGTCGAAAAGCCCACTCCGGCGACGCAGTTCGTGATGCCGAAAGACCCGTATCCGCTGGTATTCCGCTGTGCGGATGGCGTCTATATCCACCTGGTGATCGGCGGTGCCGGCTCCAAATACAAAATGTACCAGGCCCTGGAAATCGACGATCCCACCGTCAAGCCCGACGACAGCGGTATGCCGCAGCCGACGGACGACCCCAAGAATTTCTTCGGCAACATCGACCTGCTGGCCGAGCATGCGGCGAAGAAAACCAGCACCGAACTTCTGCAGCGCATCTGGGAGCGCGGCTTGCCCGCCGAGCCCATCCTGCCGCCGGGCGGCAACTGGGACTCCGACCAGGTCAAACACAACCAGGTGGTCGTGGCGGATGCGGATGGCACTCGCCATGTCGGCTTCCCGTTCATGGCGGAGCCTTCTCCAGCGCCTCGCAAGCCCGCCGGCGCCGCGGGCGAACAGCCCCTCAGTGGTGTGCGCGCGGTGGACTTCGGCGCGTTCGTGGCCGGTCCTTACGCGTCGATCATCCTGGCGGACCTCGGCTCGGAAGTGGTCAAGGTGGAAGCGCCCGCTGGCGACCCCAACCGCAGCATCTTCCGCTCCTACTCGCCGGTCAACCGCGGCAAGCGCGCCATTACCGTGGATATGAAGAATCCCGAAGGCATCAAGCTCGCCCAGGAACTGTGCCTGAGCGGCGATGTGGTGACCAGCAACTTCCGTACCGGCGTGTCGTCGCGCCTGGGTATCGATCCCAATACTCTTCATGAGAACAAGCCCGAGCTGATCGTGCTGGAGAGCCCCGGTTACGGTTCCAAAGGACCGCTGGCCGAGCGCGCGGCGTTCGACATGGTGATGCAGGCGCTCTGTGGGCACGAATACTGCGCCGGCGGCGCGGGCAACGAGCCGCTGTGGAACCGCACGTCCATGGTCGACTACACCGGCGGTCTGATCGGCGCGCTGGCCTGCCTGACGGGGCTCTATCATCGCGCTCACACCGGAGAGGGCGTCACCCTCGACAGCCCGCTGATGAATGCCGGGATGTACCTGGTTTCCGATGTCATACAGCTCGCCAATGGCGAGTTCCGCGGCGACGCGATCTTCAATGCCGAGCGCACCGGTTTCCATCCCGCCGAAGCTCTCTATGAAGCGAAGGACGGCTGGCTGGCGGTGGTGGTGCGTACCGCCGCGCAGGCGGAAGGTCTGGCCAGTGCCCTTGCTCTCGATGGCTTGAACCCGGTGTTCAGCGTCTGGGGCGAGGCGGAGCAAAAGCGTATCGGTGCGGCGATAGCGGCGCGCGCCAAGGACGATGTCATCGCCGCGCTGGGCGGCGCCGGCGTCTGGGTGGAGGAATGCCGTCAGAACACCGAAAACGAGGTTCTCAGCGATTCATCATTGGTGGAAAAAGGCGTCGTTCAGGTGTCGAGCCATCCCCAGTACGGCACGGTGCGCGAGATCGGCGCGATGATGCGCTTCTCCCGCTCCAAGGTGGGTCACAACCGCTATGCGCCGCTCAAGGGTGAGAATACCCGCGAGCTGCTTGCGGGATTGGGCAAGAGCGCAGAGGAAATCGACAGACTCTTTGACGCATCCGTCGTTTCCTGATGTAAAACGTGCCTCACGGAATCGCTCCGGCCCTCGGGTCGGAGCGTTTTCTGTTGCTGAGGCTGCAATTTTGCTGGCAGGTTGGACCAGGGGGCCGGAGAGGCCCGATGATACGCACGCTTTCCAGTCTATGATTTTTGCTGCTCAAGTTTTAGAATTGCGTATAGCAATCGCTATAAATGGCTTCCTGGTTCACCAGTGGCTATGGTTGAGCTGGCACCAGGGTCTGTTTGCCGAGATGCGTTCATGAAGCCTCAACAGACCCTGGTCAACAAGGTGTGATCAGGAAATGATTGAAACCATTTATAAGGTCATAGTACCCACGGGCCTCATGCTGATGATGTTCGGCATGGGGCTGCAACTGGTGGTCGACGACTGGCTGAGGGTTGTTCGCTACCCGCGCGCGGTGGTGGTAGGCATGGTGGGGCAGTTCATCGCGCTGCCGTTGATCGCCGTGGCGCTGGTTTATTTTTTGCCTCTGCCGTTGGCCATCTCCGCCGGTCTGATCATTCTCGCGGTGTGCCCCGGCGGTATCACCTCCAACTCCGTGTCGTTCCTGGCGCGCGGTGATCTTGCCCTGTCGGTGACGCTGACGGCCATTTCAAGCCTGCTGGCATTGATCACCATACCGCTGTTCCTCTCCTTCGGCCTCGCGCTGGTGCAGGACGGAGCGGTGGACGCCGTGGTTCTGCCCATCGGCAGCACCGTCAAGCAATTGCTGGTGTTGGTGTTCGTGCCGTTGGTGCTGGGCATGGTGGTGCGCCATTACGCGCCGGGCTTCGCTGTGCGCTCCGACCCCTGGGTGCGGGCGGGGGGTGTGGCATTGCTGCTGACGTTGCTGGTGGGCGCGGTCGCGCTCGAATACGACTTCTTCATCGGCAACCTCAAGAAGCTGTGGCCGGTGCTGTTTGCGCTCAATATCGCGTCGATGGCGGCGGGGTATCTGTTGGCCCGGCTGGCCAGGCTGGACGGTACCCAATGCCGCACCATTTGCATCGAGGTGGGCATCCAGAACGTGGCTCTGGGGGCAATGATCGCCATGACGATCCTCAAGCGTCCCGACTGGATGGTGGTGTCCAGTGTCTACAGCGTGGTGATGTCCGTGACATCCTTCGTCTTTATCGGCGCGGTGGCCTACAACCGCCGCCGGGCGCTGGCAGGAAGTACGGCCAGCTGAACGGGCCCTTTGCGGCCTTTTTTATCTGTACGAGGAAAGAACGATGGCAGGTTATATGATTGCAACGGTGCGAGGCATCAACAATGTTGAGAAGCTTCAGGCCTACGGCAAGGCGGCGGGCCCCACCGTCCAGCAGCACGGCGGCGTTCCCGTCATCACGCCGATGTCGAGCATCGACTTCGTCGAAGGTGCACAGGGCAAAAGCATGATGGTTTTCCGTTTCCCCAGCTATGAGCAGGCTGTGGCCTGGTACAACTCCCCCGAGTACCAGGAAGCCAAGGCGCTGCGTCTCGGCGCAGTGGAGGCAGATGTCGTGCTCGTTGAAGGCACCGATTGATCCTTTCCCCTCAGTAACCTTAAATTCATAGACAGCGAAGAGTTTCACCATGATCCCAAGAACGATTTTTACCCCCGACCACGAACTGTTCCGCGAGCAGGTCAGAAAGTTCATTGAAACCGAAATCACTCCCTACCACGCGCAGTGGGACAAGGCGGAAATCGTTCCCCGGGAGATCTGGCTCAAGGCCGGTGCGGCAGGCCTGCTGTGCTGCAACGTGGAAGAGGAGTACGGCGGTCCCGGTGCAGACTTCCTCTACAATGTGGTGCTCCACGAGGAAATGGCCAAGGCGTTGGCGACTGGCCCCGGCTTTGCCGTGCATTCCGATATGGCGGCGGTCTACATCACCAAGTTTGGCACCGAAGAGCAGAAGAAGAAGTGGCTGCCGAAAATGGTTGCGGGCGAAGTGATCGCGGCCATCGGCCTTTCCGAGCCCGGTGCCGGCAGCGACCTCAAGGCCATCTCCACGCGCGCGGTTCGCGACGGTGACCATTACGTCATCAATGGCCAGAAAACCTGGATTTCCAACGGCCAGCTCGCCGATATCGTGGTGCTTGCCTGTAAAACCGACCCTGCCGCCGGTGCCAGGGGCATGAGCTTCATCATCGTCGAAACCAACCGCGAAGGCTTTGCACGCGGCAGCAACATCGAGAAGATCGGCCTCAAGGCGCAGGACACGTCCGAGCTGTTCTTCCAGGATGTGCGCGTTCCCGTCGAGAACCTGATCGGCAAGGAGAACGAAGGCTTCAAGATCGCCATGGCCAACCTGGCTCATGAGCGCATCACCATTGCGTGCTCCGCCATTACCCAGGCAGAGGCGGCGATCCGGTGGACCGTGGATTACACCAAACAGCGCAAGGCGTTCGGCACCTTCGTTTCCGAGTTCCAGAACACGCGCTTCGTTCTCGCCCAGTTGTCTGCCGAAGTTTCCGCGCTGCGGGTTTTCGTGGACGAGTGCCTGCGCCTGGCCAACGACAACAAGCTCGACGTGATCGACGCCGCCAAGGCGAAAATGCTGGCTACCGAGCTGCTCGGCAGAACCGCCGACCAGTGTCTGCAACTCCATGGCGGTTACGGCTACACCATCGAATACCCCATTGGCCGCCTCTTCATCGATACCCGTGTGCGCCGCATTGCCGGTGGTTCCACCGAGATCATGAAAGAAATCATCAGCCGCGACCTGTTCAAGTAAGCGGCTGTTTCAATAATACCTCCCCGCCCGCGCCGGGCGGGGCTCGTTGCTGGCAACCCAGCGAAACAGGAGAATCCCATGGATTTCAACTTTACCGAAGATCAACTGGCCATCCAGGAGGCCGTTGCCAAAGTCTGCGCCGAGTTCACCGATGAATACTGGAGCGAAAAGGACCGCAAGGCAGAATTTCCCCATGAGTTCCACCAGGCCATGGCAAAAGGTGGCTGGTTGGGCATCACCATGCCGGCGGAGCTGGGTGGCTCCGGCCTGGGCGTGACCGAAGCGGCGATCATGATGAACACCGTTGCCAAGAGCGGTGGTGCGGCGGCCGCCATGTCGACCCTGCAGATCAATCTGTTCGCACCGCACCCCATCGTGGTGCTGGGTACGCCCGAGCAGAAAGAGCGCATGCTCACCCCGCTCATCAACGGTTCCGAGAAAACCTGCTTTGGTGTCACCGAGCCCAACGCGGGCCTCAACACCACCGCGATCAAGACCTTTGCCAAGAAAGTGGACGGCGGCTACATCGTCAACGGCAGCAAGATCTGGACTTCCACCGCCCAGGAGGCAGACAACATTCTGCTGCTGGCCCGTACCACGCCGCGTGAAGAGTGCAAGAAGCCCACTGACGGCATGACCATTTTCTTCACCAAGCTGAACCGTGAAAAGATCGAGGTCCAGCGCATTCCCAAGATGGGCCGCGCCGCGGTGGATTCCAACGCCATCTTCATTGAAGACCTGTTCATCCCCGATGAGGATCGCATCGGTGAAGAGGGCAAGGGTTTCTATTACATTCTGCACAGCATCAACCCCGAGCGCATCATCGTCGCCGCCGGCGCGCTGGGCATCGCCGAGGACGCGCTGCGCCGCGCCGCCAAGTACGCCAAGGAGCGTGAGGTGTTCGGTCGTCCCATCGGCCAGAACCAGGGCATCCAGCTGCCACTGGCGGAAAACTGGTGTCAGATCGAAGCCGCCAAGCTAGTGATGCTCAAGGCAGCGGCGCTGTACGACAGCGGACAGCCCTGCGGCTCCTACGCCAACGCCGCGAAACTGCTCGGCGGTCGCGCGGCGTTCGACAGTGCCACCCAGGCAGTGTTGTCTCACGGTGGCATGGGCTACGCCAAGGAGTATCAGGTCGAGCGCCTGCTCCGCGAAGCCACGCTGCAACGCCTCGCACCGATCGGCGAGCAATTGATTCTCTGCTTCATCGCAGAGAAAGAACTGGGTCTGCCCAAGTCCTATTAACCAACACAGACGCAGAGAACAGGAAAACACCATGAATCTCGACGCACTTCGCACTCACAAGTTCGACCCCATCATCGCGCCCTACACCGACAAGGACGTGATGCTGTATGCCCTGAGCCTCGGGGTCTGCAACGACCCCCTGGACCGCAAGGAACTGCCTTTCGTCTACGAAAAGAGCCTCGTCGCCCTGCCCAGCA
This sequence comes from uncultured Porticoccaceae bacterium, assembly GCA_964469165.1. Lineage (GTDB taxonomy): Bacteria > Pseudomonadota > Gammaproteobacteria > Pseudomonadales > Porticoccaceae > CAYXXZ01. The sequence goes on along the minus strand of CAYXXZ010000005.1, from coordinate 19,780 downwards.
TTACCGCCATCCTGGCCTATCCCGGCCCCTGGATCACCAATCCGGCGTTCGATGTGAACTTCGTCAAGCTGCTGCACGGCGAGCAGCGTGCGCGCTTCTTCAAGCCCCTGCCGCCCACCGGCGAAATCCGCGGTGAGTTCCAGGTGCAGTCCGTGGCCGACAAGGGCGAGGGCAAGGGTGCCTTGGTGTACTTCGACAAGCTGTTGTACGACAACAAGACCGGCGACCATCTTGCGACTGTCACCACAGGCCTGTTTCTGCGCGGCGACGGCGGCTGCGGCAGCTTCGGCGACGCGCCGGCCAACCTGCCCGCGCCCCCCGAGCGCGCGCCGGATTTCGTCGATGAAATCCCGACCAGCAACCGCGCCGCGCTGTTGTACCGTTTGAACAGCGACCGCAACCCGATCCACGTCGATCCCGATATCGCCGAAAAGGCCGGCTTCGGTGTGCCCATCCTCCACGGCCTGTGCACCTATGGCATCTGCGGCTTCTCCGTGCTGCGCAATGCCTTCGGTTACGACACCGCGAAAATGGGCTCGCTGGACCTGCGTTTCAGCGCGCCGGTGCTGCCGGGTGAAACCCTGGTTGTCGAAGGCTGGAAAACCGACGACGGTGTGGCCTTCCAGGCCAAGGTGAAGGAGCGCGACAAGCAAGTGATTTCCAACGGTTTCTGCGCCAACGCCTGAAACGCTGGAGTTTGCTTCTGACGAGAAAGGCCGCAGATATTCTCTGCGGCCTTTCTTGTTATTTGAGTTGTTGCTTGCGCTGCTTTTTCAGCCACAGAATGATTGCTGCCGGAACGTGTACGGCGCTGAATGCCAGAATGAAGGTCCAGATTACCGCCTGCCCTTCGATGTTGGTATACACCGAACTCATCGCCCAGCCGAAACCCAGGCCAACGGCAACCAGCAACAGGTGCGTCACCCAAAGGGGAAAATATTTCTTCGAGCTATGAAAGCTCAGGCGGTAATGCGCATACGCTGGAATACACAGGGAAAGCAGGGCAATCAGGAACATGCAAGCCTCGTCGACCTGGATGAGCTATAAGCTCCACGTTGAACTTGGACAGAACCCCTTTCTTCCAATGTTCCAGCTTACGGCTTGCCAGACTATAGCCTAAATATCCGGCTCCTGGCTAATGTCACAGCCGCATCTCAGGCGCTTAGCTACTTGTGATCCGATCCTAAAGCATTTTCTCGAAATCCTTTACCTGGCGCTCGGCTTCGTCCTTGGCAATGCCATATTTTTCCTGAATGCGGCCTGCCAGATACTCGCTGTTTCCTTCGATAACGTCGAAGTCATCATCGGTGAGTTTTCCCCATTTTGCCTTGGCCTTTCCTTTTACCTGTGCCCATTTGCCTGCAATGATATCTGTATTCATAAGTGTTCTCCGAATGGCCGGTAAAACGACCGGTGTCATAGAGGGAGACTGCGGTAAAAAAAGATAGTTCCTGGTTGAAAAATGGTCACCTCGGAGAAATTTATAGGACAATATTTTCACCCTGCGGGGGTAAAGTGGGCTGTAAGCCATGAGTTTTAAGCAGGAGCGCTGAAAGAACCGGGTTCTGTCCGCATTCAATGTGGAGCTTAAAGCGTATAGCCCAAATATGAAGTGGCAACCGCCTCGATCAATCTACGGTCGGCTTCATGCCGGCAGGTGCGCAAGCTTGTGAACACCGCTGCGCTTCGAGTGTCTCAGCTGTAGGCTCTACCAACTTGGTATAGTGACGCCGTATGAGGTTGTTATGAAACGTGGAGTTATTGCAGCAGTTCTGTGCGGCCTGTTTCTTCTGGCAGGGTGCTCCACCATTCCCGCTGCTGTGGATCGGCCGCTGACCGAGCCGCAGCCGACGCTTCGACAAATTCAGAACGCACCGGAGCAATACCGCGATCGCACATTGAGATGGGGCGGCAGTATCGTCTCGGTCACCAATACCAGAGACGGCAGTGTCGTGGAAGTGGTGGCGCGAGCCTTGCAAAACAGCAGTCGGCCTGACAGCTCGGGTTTGAGCCCGGGGCGTTTTCTGATGAAGACTGACGATTTTCTCGACCCCGAGATTTACAAGGAAGGGGAAGATATCACCGTGGTGGGAGCGCTGCAGGGTATCGAGATGCGCAAGGTGGGCGAATACGAATACCCGTATCCAGTGCTGCGCGCCGAGGGTTATCATCTGTGGCCGCCCGTGCCGGCGCGCAGAGTTCGCCATTATGATCCGTACTGGGACGATCCCTTCATGTACCCCTGGTGGCGGCCTTATCCCTATTGGCACCATCCCTATTATTACCGCTGGTAAAATAGTTGCGAATCATGGTTGATACTTTTATGTCGGGATATATTGCGTGTGCAAGGCGTTGCGGTTTTTTCTCGACCCTGCTTGTGGGGGCGCTGTTCGCGCTGAGCGGTTGCAGCTCGGGGCCGGGCTTTTCGGGAGACCATATCAATACCGGATTGCAGCCAAGGGTTGCAATCCAGGGCGGAGAGCAGTTCACAGGCCAATCCGTGCTCTGGGGAGGGCGGATCATCCACGCGGAACCGCAAATGGACTTCACCCGGCTGGAGGTACTTGCTTTTCCATTGCGCGGTAACCAACAGCCCGATGTGGACAAATCCTCACAAGGGCGTTTTCTGATAATGTATCCCGGCTACCTCGAACCTGCCGACTTCCGGGCCGACAGGCTGATAACCGTGGTGGGCCGTTTGGAAAAATCACGCACCGGCCAGGTGGGGGAGGCGACCTATCGCTACCCGGTCGTCATGGCGGATGACCTTTATTTGTGGCCCGAACAGAATCGGGATTCATCCAAGCCAAGGGTTCATTTCGGCATTGGTGTCGGTATTTTCCGTTAGTGGAGCCATAAAGCTGCAAGTTTCGACCACTTCTGTGTCAGATACTCAGCGCACGATTGAAGGGCTGGCATAATCCCGTCCCCCCTATACCAGGCTCGGCAAGCGCAGGGTCGTTTGCCGCGAAGAGGAAGATAGCACCGCATGGAATCGTTGCAAGGCGCGTTGAACACTATCAATGGTTTTGTCTGGGGCCCCTATCTCTTGCTGCCATTGTTGTTGCTGACAGGTCTTTACCTTACGGTCCGCCTTGGTGGCTTGCAGTTTCGAGTTCTTTTTCACGCTTTTTGGCTCGCGTTTTTCAAACGTGACCAAAACGGCGACTCCCCTGGAGATGTTTCCCATTATCAGGCATTGCTGACAGCCCTTGCGGCCACCATCGGCGTTGGCAATATCGCGGGTGTTGCAACGGCGATCGGAATTGGCGGGCCAGGGGCTCTGTTCTGGGTGTGGCTTACAGGGCTGGTCGGCATGGCGACCAAATACTCGGAAGCGCTGCTGGGGGTGAAGTTTCGCCGCACGGATGCCGCTGGCGAGCAGACCGGCGGCCCCATGGAGTATTTGCGCGAAGGTGTCGGCGGGAAATTCGGCTGGCTACTGGGCAGCTCATTCGCATTGTTTGGTATCGCTGCGTCCTTCGGGATCGGCAACATGGTGCAAGCCAACACCGCCGCCAGCCAGCTGGCCGCTACCTGGGATATCCCTGTCCTGTGGAGTGGCCTGCTGATGACTCTGCTGACCGGCATCGTCATCCTTGGCGGTATAAAAAGTATCGCGCGATTTGCAGCGGCCATTGTGCCGACGATGATCGTGCTCTATGTGGTGAGCAATCTGATTGTGCTGGCCGTCTTCCACGAGCGCATCCCCGACGCCTTGCTCCGGGTATTTCACGATGCCTTTTCGGGCTCAGCGGCCGCGGGTGGCTTTGCCGGATCGGCGGTCATTCTGGCCATACAGATAGGGGTTTCGCGCGGTATCTTTTCCAACGAGTCCGGCATGGGCACCGGAGGCATTGCCGCGGCCAGCGCAAAAACCACCCAGCCGGTGCATCAGGCCATGGTCTCCATGACACAGACCTTTATCGATACCCTGATCATGGTGACATTCACCGCGATGACCCTGATCGTGACCGATGCGTACACGCAGGTCGATTTGCGTGGCGCCGCCATGACGGCCTGGGCGATCGAACAGGGCCTGGGCAATGGCTGGGGAATTTACACGGTCACCATTGCGGTGGTGGTTTACGCCTTTACCACCATCATCGGCTGGAGTTACTACGGCGAGCGCTGTGCCGAGAGCCTGCTGGGGCGCCGCGCCATCTTCCACTATCGCCTCGTTTTTACCCTTGTGGTGATGGTGGGCGCCATGACGACACTCGATATGGTGTGGACCTTTTCGGATATCGCCAATGGCCTGATGGCGCTGCCCAACCTCGTGGGATTGTTGCTGCTTTCGGGCATCGTCGCAAAGGAAACGCGCGCGTACTTCAGTCAGCCGGACTGGAAGACTGCGCCGGACTGACCGTCGTGCAGATAGTCCTTATACCAGACCGCGCCCGGTCAGCCCACCGTGTGCCGCTTGATCCTCGAAGCCATAAGGGCTGTAGCGACCGTTGAGGAACACCTCGAACTGGGCGCGACCGCGGGTGACCTTGCCGTCGGGGGCGATGGTTTTTACACTGGCGAGGTGTTCGACGCCGAACACCGTGCGCTTTTCCCCCGTTCCTGGAAACGTATGCTCGCAGGGCTGGACGGAAAAATCGAATTCATCCCATTCCATGGCGGGGCTTTTGCCGTGATAGGTGTGGATGGTGCCGCCGTCGCGCCAGGCGCCGACGTGGTAGCCGATCTGGCCGAGCACGTGCGGTGGCAGATTCACTTCCAGTTCCAGCGTCCAGACACCGCCGCTCTTGTCCCGCAAGGTGATGGTGCCACTGGTGACGGAGCGGGTGCCGGGGCGCCATTTCAGGGCGTGGGTGTAGTCGACGATTTCCAGGACAGGGCCGTCCCAACCGTAGTTGATCCACCCCTCCAGAGGAATCCCGAAGGTGTCGTTGAAATGCACACGCTCACCATTGGGGCCTTCGTGGAAGTGAAAGTAGGCGGAAAAGCCCTCGCTTTCGAGAAACATCGAGAAGCGCAGGGCGCGGGGAATTTCCTGCGGCGCTGTCGGGGGCAGCCACTGCGCGCCACCGGACAGGGGCGGGCGGCCTTCGTACAGCCCCCATGAGTGATCCCGGGAGCCGCCCCAGGGCCTGCTCTCCGGGATCTCGTGGCGTTTTCCGTCGATCTCGAACCAGCCGCTGGCGGTGCCAACCTGATGGTAGCGGCTTTGGTCGGTAGTGAAGCGTCCCTGGCGCACCGCGCGGTGGTGGGCTGCCAGGTGAGGTGGTGCGAGGCCACGCCAGATCAAATCGTAGCTCATGCCCGAATCGTTGGCTTCCAGCACCATGCGAATGGCGCGCAGGGGCTCGATGATTTCGTAGCGAAAAGGGCCGATGGACAGGTTGTAGTCGTCGCGCCAGATGCGGGACAGGCGCAGGGTGCGCTGCACGCCGCGCACATTGAAGGAGGTGTGGCCGCCAATGACGTTGGCATTGGGTGTGACGCGCATACCGTTCCACAGGGCGATACCGCTCTCAATGTCATAGGCGAGGAAGTAATAGCCGTCATCCCAGGCATAGTCGGTGCTGGGTACGTAGCTCATGGGGTAGGGCGTGGCGTGAACGGGAAACTCGTCGTAGGGCGTCAGCGCCATTTTCTCGAAGTCGTGCTCGGGCATAAGGTTTTTCCTTAGGTTTGTTGCTTATCTGATTGATATGGCTTGGATCAACGTCTGACATCGTACGCCTGACGCTTACCCAGTTGTCGGAAATTCAGGCCTCGTCATATGTGCAACAAGGCGAGCTGTAAGCGATGGGCCTTAAGCAGGCACACTGCGAGAGTTGCATTCTGCCAGGGTTTAACTAGCGCTCAGCGACAGGCCCGGCCCAATAGCTGAAAACCTTACTCAGCCGTCAATACTGTAGCTCGAAATTCCCGCCTTGGCGCAAATCATCCTTGAAAATTGCCCCTGAGCCCCAATTAAAGCGCTGTATCAGTATGTTCACCCAGTTCCCGTGCCATAAGAAAGGAGTGACGCGATGACAGCGGCAGCCAATCCGGAAAAGATGGGTTTCCAGACGGAAGCCAAGAAAATTCTCCACCTCATGATCCATTCCCTGTACAGCAACAGGGAAATCTTTCTGCGCGAGTTGGTATCCAATGCCTCGGATGCCTGCGACAAACTGCGTTTCGAAGCGCTGCAAGCGCCTGAATTGCTGGAGGGTGGGGCGGATCCGGGTATCAGGATTTCCTTCGACAGCGAGGCCGGCACCCTAACTATCAGCGACAACGGCATCGGCATGTCACGCCAGGAGGTCATCGATAACCTCGGCACCATCGCCAGATCCGGTACCGCGCAGTTCCTCGAGGCGCTCTCCGGCGATCAGAAGAAAGACTCCCAGTTGATCGGCCAGTTCGGCGTCGGCTTCTACTCGTCGTTCATCGTTGCCGACAAGGTGGTGGTGGAAACCCGCCGCGCGGGCCTCGGTGCCGATCAGGGCGTGCGCTGGACCTGCGAGGGCGAGGCTGAATTCACTGTGGAAGATGTGGATAAGGCCGAGCGCGGTACCGTCATCACCCTGCACTTGAAGGACGATGCCAAGGAGTTTGCCGACGCCTGGCGCCTGCGCAGCCTCATCAAGAAGTACTCCGACCATATTGCGGTGCCCATCTCGCTGCCGGCCACGAAGGCTGAGGATGAGTCCGCCGACGAGGAATGGGAGGTGGTCAATGATGCCACGGCGCTTTGGGTCAAGCCCAAGAGCGAGCTCTCCGATGATGACTACAAGAACTTCTACAAGCACGTTTCCCATGATTTTCGCGATCCCCTGACCTGGAGCCACAACCGGGTTGAGGGCAAGTTCGACTACACCAGCCTGCTGTACATCCCCAGCGAGCCCATGTTCGACCTCTACCAGCGGGAAGCGCCGCGCGGCGTGAAGCTCTACGTGCAGCGCACCTTCATCATGGACGATGCCGAGCAATTCCTGCCGCTGTATCTGCGCTTCGTGAAGGGCGTGGTGGACTCCAACGACCTTCCTCTCAATGTGTCGCGGGAAATTCTCCAGGACAGCGCCGCGGTAACCAGTATTCGCACCGCACTCACCAAGCGGGTGCTGGACATGCTGGAGAGCCTGGTGAAGGACAGGCCGGAAGACTACGGCAGCTTCTGGGAGCACTTCGGTTCCGTGCTGAAAGAGGGTGTGGCGGAAGACTTCGCCAATCGCGAGCGCATTGCCAAACTGCTGCGCTTCAACAGCACCACGTCGGCGAACAGCGACGACAGAACCTCTCTGGATGCCTACAAATCCCGCGCCGGTGACGAGCACAAGAAGATCTATTTCCTGATCGCGGACAGCTACAAAGCCGCAGCCAGCAGCCCCTATCTGGAGATTTTCCGCAAGAAGGGTATCGAGGTGTTGCTGCTCACCGATCGCATCGACGAGTGGCTGATGAGCTACCTTACGGAATTCGATGGCACGCCACTGCAAAACATCGCCAAGGGAGAGCTGGATTTCGCTGACGAGGATGGCAAGGAGAGCGCGGACGACAAGCCGGAAGAGGGCAAAACTTCGCCTCTGACGGAGAAAATCAAGAGCCACCTCGGCGATGAGGTGGAGGACGTACGCATCACCCGGCGCCTCACGGAATCACCGGCGTGCCTGGTGGGCGCAGAGCACGATCTGGGCGTCCAGATGCGCAAGCTGCTTGAAGCCGCCGGCCAGGCCGTACCGCACAGCAAGCCCGTGCTGGAGATCAATCCGGACCATCCATTGTTGACCGAACTCGCCGCCCAGGAGGGCGACAGGGGAGAGGATCTGGCCTGGGTGATCTATGGTCAGGCGCAGCTGTCGGCGGGGGAGCAGCTCGAGAATCCAGCGGAGTTCGTTCAGCGCCTCAATAGACTTTTGCTGCGTGCCACGGTTTAATCCGCGCTGTTCGACGTCCACTTTTCTGGCGGCTGCATGACAAAAACCACCACGATCACCGTGCTTGGCGGCGGTAGCTTCGGCACGGTGATCGCCAATATGATTGCCGGCAACGGCTACCCCGTGACGCTGTGGATGCGCAGCGCGGAGAATGCCGGGCAGTGCCGGAACACGCGGGAGAACAAACCCTATCTGCCCGGCTATCGCCTGGAAGACAGCCTGCACATCACCAGCGACATGAGTGAAGCGTTGCGCGGTGCCGATGTGGTCTTCTTTTCGGTACCCAGCAAGGCGTTTCGCGACGTGGCGCAGCAGGCCGCGCCACTCCTTCGCCCGGACAGTATCCTGGTCAGCTCCGCCAAGGGCATCGAGGAAGGCTCCTTCAAGCTCATGAGCCAGATTCTCGAGGAAATTCTCGACAAGCCCAGGGTGGGCGTGATCAGCGGCCCCAACCTGGCGCTGGAGATCGCGCAGCGCCAGATCACGGCTACCGTTATTGCCAGCGAGGATGCCGAGCTGTGCAAGACGGTGCAGGAGATTCTTGCGACGCGCTACTTCCGCGTTTATGCCAACCGCGACCGCTACGGGGTGGAACTGGCGGGCGCCTTGAAGAACATCTATGCCATCGAAGCGGGTGTGGCCTCCGCCATGAAGGTGGGTCAGAACACCATGAGTGTGCTGATCACCCGCAGCCTTGCGGAGATGACCCGCTTCGCCGCTCGCCTCGGGGCCGACCCCATGACGTTTCTCGGCCTGAGCGGCGTGGGCGATCTGATCGTCACCTGTACGTCACACCTGAGCCGCAACTTTCGTGTCGGGGAGGCTCTGGTCGAGGGCAAGAGTCTCGACGAGGCGGTTGCGGCGATTGGACAAGTGGCCGAAGGCGTGAAAACCACCAAGCTGGTCAAGGAAAAAGCGGACGAACTCGGCGTTTACATGCCACTGGCCAGCGCACTCTACGATATCCTTTACAACGGCAAGTCGGTGAAAGAAGTGATGTCGAAGATGATGCTCTCCGAACAGAATGACGATGTTGAATTTCGTGTGAAGTACGACAACGATTGAGTCAGGGCTGCTTACCGGCGGGACTGCTGGTCTGCATATCGTCCAGGCGCACGTCCTCAACGATCGCGCCTTTATCCAGGCATACCAGGCGACGAGCCAGGGCGACGGTCTCACGGCGGTGTGCGATGGTGATGCGAGTCCCCGGTAACTGGCCCAGGGCCTGTATCACGTGTTGCTCGCTGTGCAAGTCAAGGTGACTGGTGGCCTCGTCCAGGGCCAGAATTTTGGGCTGCTTGTAGAGTGCCCGGGCCAGCAATATTCTTTGCCGCTGCCCACCGGACAGGCCGCTGCCCATCTCTGCAACCAGGGTTTGATAACCCATCGGCATGCGTATGATCGCCTTGTGTATATGAGCCTGCCGGGCCGCTTCCTCGATACGTTCCTGGTGCGCTTGGGGATCGAAACAGGCGATGTTTTCCGCCAGGGAGCCGGCCAGCAACTGGTCCTCCTGCATCACCGCACCCACCAGACTGCGCAGCGCTTCCGGCCCCAGTTGGCGGATAGGAATGTTGCCGATCAGGATGTCGCCCTCGGTCGGCGTCAGCAGTCCCAGGATCAGTTTGAACAGCGTGGACTTGCCGCAACCCGAGCGGCCCACCAGGGCGACCGAATCGCCGGCCTCGATGGTCAGTGACACATTGCGAATCACCCAGGGCTCACCCTCGGCGTAGCGGAATGAGACATTCCGCAACTCGAGGCGTGGCTCGATCCGCGCCAGATCGGTTTCCATCACACTCTCGGCTTCCGCCGGTTCGAGGGCGATATCGGCCAGGCGCTCGGCGTGCAGTGTCAGCATCCTGATTTCCACACCCAGGTCGATCAACTTGCTGGCGCGGGCGGTGAACTGGCTTTTATAGGCAATGAATGCCAGCAGCATGCCCAGGGAGAGGCTGCGCTCCAGCACCGCGCTGCCGCCGATATAAAGCAGCAACATTCCCTCCAGGCCGAAGACCAGGGTGTTGATACTGGCGAAGGCCAGCAGCATTTTCTGGGTTGTCACGTCGCGGTTCTGTACATCAGCTATCATGTTTTGCCAGGTAGCGAGACGCAGTGGCGTGGCGTTGAACAGTTTGAGGGGCTGCACCGCGCGGATGGTTTCAAGAAAGTAGGAATTTTCCCGCGCCGCCAGCACGATGCGCTCTTCAGAGGCGGTGCGCAACGGCTGGTAGAATGCCAGACGCAGCAGGCCGTAGAGCGCCAGGGCGGTCAGCACGATGCCCGTCAGGGCTTTACTGTAGAGCAGCATCATGCCCAGGGTGACCAGCATTACCAGACCGTCCAGCACCGCGGTAATGGCGCCACTGGTCAACACGTTGCGAATGGCTGCGAGGGACTGGAAGCGTGCGGTGATGTCCCCAAGATGGCGCTTCTCGAAAAAAGGCCAGGGCAGGCGCAACAGATGACCGAACAGATTACCTGACCATTGCAGCGCGAGCTGCTGGTTCAGGCGCAATCCCATCCACCCTTGCGCCATGCGTAGCACGAAGTCGGTCAGTGTCAGCAGACACCCGCCCAGCACGGCTAACAGCAACAAGTCGTAGTCAGCGGAAACCAAAGCGCCGTCCACGACCCATTGTGTCACTTGCGGTGATAGTAGTGCCATGAATTCAAGCGCCAGAGCCAGCACGAAAATATTACCCAAAGCACGTTTGAGGCCAACGATTCGCCCGGTCAGGTCGCGCAGCTTCAGTCTCGTCTTCTCCTGCGCGGGACGGAATGCGGCGTTGGGCGTCAATTCCAGAGCAACGCCCGTAAAATGGTGAGAGGCTTCGTTGATAGGCACCACTCGGCGGCCGGAGGCAGGATCAAGAAGCACCAATTGCTTGCCACGGATTTTTTCCAGAACCACGAAATGGTTCAGGTTCCAGTGCAGGATGCACGGTAGTCGCAGTTTGGGTATTTCTTCCAGCTCCAGTCGTAACGGGCGGCTGGAAAATTCCAAGAGCTGCGCATGGCGTATCAATTGTGTCAGGTTGGTGCCCTTGATGGAGATGGAGAAGCGTCTGCGTAGGGCCATCAAATCGAGATGCAGGCCGTGGTAGGAGGCAATCATGACCAGGCAGGCCAGGCCACACTCCTGGCTTTCTGCTTGCAATATTGCGCGCATGGATCGGTGGTTCCAGGGCTTTTAAGCGCTTTCATGTAAGCTCAATAACATCATTCAGGGCAAGCTGGAACAGCAGGTCGTGTAGCTTGTTCGCAGGATAATCAGAGAATTCAGTCATAATTCCGTCTACTGAGCAAAGATGGTGATTATGTAAATGAATGATCAATCTCTGCCCAATTTTGTCGACATTGAGTCTGTTGCCATTGACGATCATGACGCCATTAGAAAACTGGTAGAGCTGGTTCGCATTGAGTCGTACCTGCTGAGATTTTTCGAGTCTGCTTATTTTTTTATTTCCTAGTACCCCCAGGGAAATCCTTGATTCTATTCGATGCTGGCCTATATAAGCCGCCATAAAATCTTCAAAAATGCCACGGTTCGACATTAGCTTTCCAATTTCACGACCAAAGCACTCTAACGACTCTTGGCTCTCTTCATAATCATGCAGATTACGTCTGCCATCCAAAATTGTCGGTGCCAATTGCACCAACCAATTGAGGTAATCAAAGCCCGTGGGTGCGAACGTACCAATCGCCAAGTGAAAGGTTTCACCATCCAGTGGCAGCGGGTTATGCCACCAGCCCCGTGGTACATAGAGAACATCACCAGCTTCGAGTATCACGTCCCAATAAATTTCTTCTGGTTCACTGATGCCCGGCATATCCTTGGTCTGCTGCATATATAGAGGAAGCTCGAAGTTTGGCTCCTTGAGGACCCAGCGCTTTCTTCCTTTTAGCTGTATGGCAAATACGTCGCGGGTATCCCAATGACATCGGTACGAGGACTTGGCACTAAAGGCTGCATAGCCACTGGCAATCACTTGAGCGTTCGAAAATTGCGCGACTTGACGGGCGAGGGTGCTCACTAAAGGTTCATTACGAATCCGGTTGTATACCAGGGTTGCCCCTTTGCGCATATAGTCGTAGATCACTGACTTTATATAGCGATACTCCAGTTTTCCAACGTTGATGTAGGATTCCAGATACTCTGCCTTGGGTACCTCATATCCATACATAAGTTTGAAACTTCGATCAGCAGCATCCGCTCGTTCATAGATCTCACTGATTTTATCCCATGATAAATTTACACCTCGTACGGATTGCTTGAATAAAAAAGGTTTTTTGTAGAGATAATTGGAGAAGAATATTTTTTTGTCAACCAAAAAATTAATACCTGCTTTGCCTTCCATGGATTTGCAGCCCTTGACTCATTGAATTTTAGAATTTCCTGATCGTCAGTTATCTTTGGTCTTCAGCTGGCTATTTTTATTCCTGTAGCACTTGAACTCGCGATACAGAATATAAGAAAGTAGCATGCTTTGTGTGCACATAAATGAATCTTTGTGCATTCCGAGGAAAAGATAGTAGATGGAAAAGGCTAATGCTATCGTTGATAGCAGGCCGAAAGTATAGATAGCTGCTTGACTCAGCAGATTGTCCCGATTATTAATTAAAGACATTGTTCCGCCTCTAGAGGTTAAGTCGTGGAAGTTGCTCCTTAGTAATTTGTCCCGTCGCCATAATCGGTTCCATCTTGGTACCAGTCATATACCCCCGCTGCAAATCCTATTATTCCTCCGCCAACTGCCCCAATAATGCCTAGACGTGAGCCCAGAGCAACGCCTCTTAATGTGGTTAAAGCGACTGCACCTGTAGCTCCACCAGTAATTGTGGCATTCATTGTGTCTACCGCGCCGCTTCCTGCGACCAGCTCCATTTCATTCAAAGATAGCTCTCTCATTTTTTTCTCCTGATTTGTATAGCGTCCATGTGCATAGTGTTAGTGGGTGATTTCTGGTCAGTTTTTCATTGCTCCTCCTATCAAGCCAAAAATGAAGATAATAAATCCGATGGATTCGAATGGCTGGTTGTTGCCGTCGTCATTGTGGTACTCCTTGAGTTTGGTTATTGGCTGGGTAAGTTTTTCTGGGTGATCCAGCGTACTCCAAAGAATCATGGACATGCCAAAAGTTGTTGTGGCTTCTAAAAAATCTCCATTTATGCATGCATTGATTGATAGGAGTGCTACACTCAAAATCATGCCTTCCACAAGATAAGCAGCAACCTTGGGTCGAGAAAGTGCTTTTCTAAACGATGCGGTGAAACTTTTCATTGAAATCTCTTGGGAAATTAAACATAACAACCGTCTTGTTGGCTTTCAGTCCATTGAAGATAAAAAATTTTATTGTGTTAAGGATCGAATGTCTTTTTCCTTGGTGCATGCTCATGGTAGATGCGCTGTGCTGATGTGCATATCCTACAAATGTAGGGGGGCGGCTGTTTGGCGTGATTCAATCGTGCCCTTCGGTATTCTTTATATGGCGGGAGACCAGTTCCGTTCGAGTGGTCGCGCCTCGTTTGCGCAGCAGGGATGAGACATGATCCCGCACGGTATGACGGCTTATATCCAGTTCCCTCGCAATCTCTTTGTTGGTTTTGCCTCTGATCAGCAGTTTCAGAATATCCTGTTCTCTCTCCGTTATGTTCATATGGACGCTCCTTTCCGTGCCACAGCTTGTCAATGGGCCATTTTCCTGGTTACCGAATAGAGCGGCTCCAGTGCCCATTCGTACATCCTGCGCCGGTCTTGCACGACGTCTGCTTCCAGCACCATGCCGGCCTGCAATGGTTGACGCTGGCCATAGACATCGATGGTTTGAGCGTCGAGTTTCACAGTGATTCGGTAGAAAAGCTCGCCGCCAATCTGGATTGGACCGGCAGGCTGCGCCGCACTGGCGATGTGAGGTGGCAGTTCTTGAAGGGCGTAGGGGCTTTTTGCCACCTCGTCCACCTGGCCGCGGGCCATGCCGAATTTCTGGTAGGGATAGGCTGCATAGCGCATGAGCACGGGCTGTCCTTCTTCGATGAAGCCAGCCTGCCGTGATGTGGCGTAGAGTTGCGCCGTCAGTGGCGCATCCACTGGGATTAGGCTGGCCAGTAGGGAGCCGGCAGCGATCTGCTGGCCCCGCTGCACGTTCAGCCCGGTCACCACGCCGGCGAAGGGCGCTGTGCTGATCAGCTGTGTGCGCGCCTCATGTTCCGCCTGCTCTTGTCTGATCATGGCCAGACCGTTGTCGAGATCGGCTATTTCGCTGCGATGGCGCAATTTGGCGTCCTGGCGCAGTGCTTGCAGTTCCACGCGCTCACGCTCGAGGCTCGTGCGTGAGCGCTGGATGGCCTGTCTCTGGCCTTGCAATACCAGTAGATCGGCCTCGTCTTTCTGTTGCTGAGCTGCGGCGATGAATCCGGCGTCAACGAGTTTCTGCTGCCGTTGCAATTGCATTCTGGCGAGTTCCTCACGGCGTGCGATGAGCCGGATTTCCTGTGCGAATTGCTCCAACTCTCCGTCGATGGTGGCCAGACGGCTATCGAGCATGCGCATCTGACCTGCCAGACGATCATCGATCAGCACATGGTTGCGTTTCAGGATAGCGAGGCGCCGATGCAATTGTTTGCCGATCGATTCCTGGACGCCGCCACTGCTTGATAGCCGTTCACCAGAGAGGATGAATAGGCGGTCTCCGGCTTCGACGCGTTGTCCCTCCGTGACATTGACCTGGCTCAGGGTCCCCGTTCCTGGTGCCGTCAGGCGCAGTACGCCCTCGGCCGGCACCAACAAGCCGCTGACCGTTGTCTTGCGCGTGTAGGTGCCGAACCAGGCAAACGAGATGACGAGCAGAATCAGTATGCCTGAAACGGTGGCGGCGACGGTGTAACCCCAGGGTTGATGGATCAGAACGCGTCCAAGATGCGCTGAATTTTGCGAGGAGAGAGCCTCGGCGCGGAACAGAGAGGGATTGTGTCCATCCATAGAGAATGTAGGGCTTCATGCCCGGAAGTCTTGATCGCTGCCATTTAATAAGCAGGGTTTTCGAATGTCAATAAGAAGCATTCTCATGGCGGCCGGGCGCATTCAAGCTGCTTTACGGGCGGATGTAAGCAATGAAAACCCTTTATAATCACAGAGTGCCGGGGAGCTGAGATCAACCAGCAGCTCTGCAAACGGCATAATGATGTTGAATTCCAAACGAGGTACGACGATGGCTGAGCCCAGGCAATCCAACCTGACTAATCCGGATCTGTGGATTCGGCTGATCTACATGATTCTGTTCTGGCTGTTTTCCTGGTTGGCGCGCGCCGCGGTGGGAATCATCGGAATCGTGCAGTTTGTCATGGTTTTGCTCAATAGCGAGGCCAGTGTCAGGCTGCGGGGCTGGGGGGACTCGATTGCGCGCTGGACCGAGCAGGTCTACCGGTTTCTCACTTTTGCCAGTGAGGAAAAGCCCTATCCCTTTCAGGATTGGCCTGTGGCGGAGGAAGAAACCGTGCCGCCTGTGTTCGCACCTGAGCCTGAACCCGAATCCGGGGAGGAGAGTACTCCACCGGCACTGGGTGTGGCGCCCGAGCCGACTCCGCAAGAGCCGCGCAATGATGGCTTTGACGACGTTCGCGAACCCTGATGCGCCTTTATCTCGTCCGTCACGGTGAGGCCGGGCACGCCGCTCACGACGATGAGCGGGCGCTGACGCCGCGCGGAGCGGAGGAAACCCGCAACGTGTTTGCTGCGGCAGCTTCGCTGCTGGCCGCTGAATGTCCGTGCCTGTGGAGCAGTCCCCTGCGGCGCGCCCGGCAGACAGCGGGGATCGCTGCGACCGTCTTGTCCTGCCGCGACGCAGCGCACCGGATCAGCGAAGCGTTGCGTCCGGAAACACCGCTGGAGCAACTTGCCACGGAGCTTGAAACGAACAGCCAGTGGCCGTTGATGCTGGTGGCTCACCAGCCGCTATTGGGCAAGCTGCTTTCGTGGCTCGTCGACGATGACAGCCTGCGCCATGGGGTGCCCACTTCCGGCCTGTACGCACTCGATGTTATCGCCTTCGTCCGAGGTGGCGCAAGCCTGCTGTGGCACAGGTATCCGTGATGGTGGAGGAACAGAGTTTTACTGTGGCGGGCAAGACGTTTGCGTGCCAATTGTGGCATCCGCAAGCGCACATGCCCTTGCTGGCGTTGCACGGCTGGCTCGACAACAGCGCCAGTTTCGATTTTCTCGCTCCGTTGTTGACGAACCACCGGGTCGTCGCGCCCGATCTGGCTGGCCATGGTCTCACGGATCACCGCTCGCTCGACTCGCCTTACAACATCTGGCAGGACGTCGGCGAGATTCATGCGCTGGTGCAACGCCTGGGCTGGGAGCGCTTCTCCTTGGTCGGTCACTCGCGCGGTGCGGCCATCGCGTCCCTGTTTGCAGGCACTTTTCCCGACAAAGTGGCCGCGCTGGTGATGTTGGACGGTTTTTTGCCGGAGACGGTCCGGGCCGAAGATGCGCCGCTCCAGCTCGCCCGCGCCATCGCCGACAAGGAGCGCTATGTGGCGCGCGGCACCACCTTCTATCCCTCACTCGATGACGCCATAGCACCGCGGCTGAAAGGGCCTATCGCACTGTCCCGCAAGGCGGCCCTGGCGATTGCCCGGCGCGGCGTTGGACAAGGAAAGGAGGGATTTTACTGGCGCGCGGATCACCGCTTGCGCGGTGCCTCCGAAGTCAAGTTGACCCTGGCCCACACTGAGGCTTTCGTCAAGCGTATCGACTGTCCGTCTTTACTGATGCTGGCGGGACAAGAGGTGTCGCCCTACCACCGCCACCTGCTGGGACTGAACGCCAACATCAGTGTCGAACTGATGAACGGCGGTCATCACTTGCATATGGAAGAGAGCGTAGGAAACGTGGCTGACGTAATTCGCGGGTTTCTTCACAGCTGATTTCAATCGCGGGGCAACAGAGACAGAAATTCCGCGCGCGTCGCCTGGCTGGTGCGGAAGCAGCCAAGCATGGCGGAGGTTTTCATGGACGAATTCTGTTTTTCGACGCCACGCATCATCATGCACATGTGCCGCGCTTCGATGATCACGGCAACGCCCAGGGCATTGGTCACGTCTTCGATGGTAGTGGCGATCTGCATCACCAGGTTTTCCTGTATCTGCAGGCGACGCGCATACATATCGACGATGCGCGCAACTTTCGACAAGCCGAGAACCTTGCCGTTGGGAATGTAGGCGACGTGACATTTGCCCACGAAGGGCAACAGGTGGTGTTCGCACAGCGAGTACAGCTCGATGTCGGTGACCATCACCATTTCGCTGGAGTCGCTGGGAAACAGTGCGCCATTGATGACATCATCGAGGCTTTGGTGGTAGCCCTTGGTGAGAAATTCGAAGGCTTTGGCGGCACGTTCCGGCGTATCCACCAGCCCGGGGCGGCTCGGATCTTCGCCGACGCTGGTGATGATGTGAGCGAAAGCCTCTTTCATGCCTGAAAACCCCCAAAAAAACGATCAAGGCGCAACCCTAAGGCAGAGTGTCATAAAGGTAAAGCGAATTTTGTGCCTTGCGGATACAATAGCGCCTTTTCGGCAGCACAGTCATGGAATCCACCAAGGGTATCGTTCAAGAGCTTCACACAATTAGAGATTTTCTGCGCTGGGCGGTTTCCGCCTTCAATCGTGCAGAGCTCTTTTTCGGTCACGGCACCGACAATGGCTGGGATGAAGCGCTGCATCTGATCAATCATGTGTTGAGTCTGCCCGCGGGAGGTGATCAGCGTTTTCTCGATGCGCGCCTGACAACCGAGGAGAAGGAAAGCGTCGTTGAAATCGTTACGCGAAGAGTGCGCGAGCGGGTGCCCGCGCCTTACCTGACGGGCGAAGCCTGGTTTGCGGGCCTCCGGTTTCGCGTCGATGAGTATGTGCTGATTCCCCGCTCACCCATTGCGGAGCTGATCGAGCAGGGCTTCGAGCCGTGGTTGAGCGGAGAGCCTCGCGATATCCTCGATCTCTGTGCAGGCAGTGGCTGTATCGGTATCGCCTGTGCCTATGCGTTTCCGGAAGCGCGCGTGGTGCTCAGCGATATCTCCGCCGAGGCGCTGAACGTTGCCCGCGACAACGTGCGCGCTCACAAGCTGGAAGCGCGGACTGAAGTGGTGGAGTCCGATCTGTTCGAGGCGCTGCAAGGGAAAACATTCGACCTGATCGTGAGCAATCCACCCTATGTCGATGCCGCTGACCTTGCCGTCATACCGCCCGAATACAGCCACGAGCCCATTCTGGCGCTGGCCTCCGGCGCGGATGGCCTGGACTTTACCCGCAGGCTGTTGGCGCAGGCGGCGGATTTCCTGAATCCCGAAGGCGTGCTGGTGGTGGAAGTCGGCAACTCCTGGCCAGCACTGGAAGAGGCCTTTCCAACGCTGCCGTTCACCTGGGTGGAATTCGAACGCGGCGGCGGCGGCGTGTTCATGCTACGCAGGGATGATTTGGCGGGTTAGTTATCAGTTCACAGTTCACAGTTAACAGGGGGGTGCCACGCTCATCCTGTGAACTGTGAACTGTGAACTGTGAACTGTGAACTGTGAACTGTGAACTGTGAACTGACAGACACAGCTCCACCCGTATGGGTTAAAATCGTCGCTTTCGAGAGGATTTTCCATTGTCCGGCAACAGCATAGGCAAATTATTCACCGTCACTACGTTCGGCGAGAGCCACGGTCTTGCCCTCGGCTGCATCGTCGATGGCTGCCCGCCGGGAATGGCGCTTAGCGAGGCGGATCTGCAGGTCGATCTCGATCGCCGCAAGCCCGGCCAGTCCCGCTATACCACCCAGCGCCGCGAGGGCGACGAGGTGAGGATTCTCTCCGGTGTGTTCGAAGGCAAGACCACCGGCACGCCCATCGGCATGGTCATCGAAAATACGGATCAACGCTCCAAGGATTATTCAAAGATCAAGGATCAGTTCCGGCCCGCGCACGCCGATTACACCTACCAGCAGAAGTATGGCATTCGCGATTACCGCGGCGGCGGACGCTCGTCGGCGCGGGAAACGGCCATGCGGGTGGCGGCGGGCGGCATCGCCAAGAAATACCTCAAAGAGCGCTTCGGTGTCGAGATCTACGGCTGGCTCAGTCAGCTCGGCCCTATCGGACTGGATCTGAAGGACAAGGCGGCAATCGACCAAAACGCCTTCTTCTGTGCAGACCCCGACCGGATACCGGAACTTGAGGCTTATATGCAGGCGCTCATCAAGGAAGGCAACTCGATCGGCGCGCGCGTGAGCGTGTGCGCCAGCGCTGTGCCCCCCGGTTGGGGTGAGCCGGTGTTCGACCGACTCGATGCGGATATTGCTCACGCCATGATGGGAATCAACGCCGTCAAAGGCGTCGAGGTCGGCGCCGGTTTCGCCAGTGTCGCGCAGAAGGGTACCGAGCACCGCGACGAAATGTCGCCGCAAGGGTTTTTATCCAACAATGCCGGTGGCGTTCTCGGCGGTATCTCCAGTGGTCAGGACGTGGTCGCCCATCTTGCGCTCAAACCCACGTCGAGCCTGCGCATCCCGGGCCAATCGATCGACGTCAACGGCGACCCCATCGAGATCATCACTACCGGTCGCCACGATCCCTGCGTGGGCATTCGCGCCGTCCCCATTGCCGAGGCCATGATGGCGATCGTCCTCATGGATCACGCCTTGCGCCAGCGCGGCCAGAACGGCGATGTGAAGGGTGGTGTCAGGCTCTGATGTGGGTTCAGCGTGAGTTCCAGCTTGCCGCCAGGCCGCGTGGTTTCTATCTTCACAGTTCACAGTTCACAGTTCACAGTTTTCAGTTGACAGTTATCAGGGGGGAGTCACGCTTACTGACAACTGACAACTGACAACTGACAACTGACAACTGACAACTGACAACTGAC
>CAYXXZ010000004.1:0-70904 GCA_964469165.1 uncultured Porticoccaceae bacterium | reverse complement strand
CTGGACAGCCTGCGCTTGTTGCTTGAATGAGGGGATGGGAATGAAGAGTCTGAAGGATTTTCGGATAGTGCGGTGCGCTCCGGAGTGGCGTTACCTGTTGCAGTTCGAGGACAGCGAGGGGCGGGTGGTGGAACTGACGGCCACCTTCGAGGATCTCGACCGCATGGCGGTCGCCATCGATGAACAGATGCTGGCCATCGTAGAGGCGGCCAATCAATCAACCTGAAACCATTCGGTGAGTGAAGCCTGAAGGAGTTGCTATGAAAGCGTTTGTCATCGCTGAGCAAGGCGCGCCAGTGCGTCTGATGGATCGGGAAATTCCAGTTCCGCGCCGAGGTCAGGCAGTGGTACGAAATTTTGCTACCACGCTGAATTTCCACGATGTGTTGAATATCCAGGGCGTGGTACCCAATATGACCTGGCCTCATGTTCCCTTTTCTGACAACTGTGGCGAAATCGTTGCGTTGGGAGAGGACACGGGTACCTGGCAGGTTGGCGAGCGTGTCATGGCGAATTTTTTTCCTGACTGGCTCGACGGAGCGCCCACGCCCGAATATTGTTTGAGTGTCTATGGCGACAACCGCGATGGTTTCCTGCAGGAGTACACCCTGGTGGAAAGCAAATCCCTGGCGCGTGTGCCCGATTACCTGGGCCATGCCGAGGCCGCGTCACTGTGCTGCGCGGGATTGACGGCCTGGCGCAGTATTGCAGTAGAAGCTTGTGTGCAGCCCGGCCAAGTAGTAGTCGTTCAGGGTACCGGCGGTGTTTCGCTGTTCGCACTGCAATTCGCCAAAATGTTTGGCGCCCGGGTGATACTCACTTCGTCGAGCGACGAAAAGCTCGACTTCGGCAAAAAACTCGGTGCCGATTTCACCATCAACTATCGAAAACATCCGGATTGGGATCTTCGTGTGTTGGAGCTGACCGATGGTGTTGGCGCGGATGTCATCGTCGAGATTGGCGGTGCCGATACCTTGCCCCGCTCCATCAACGCGGTCAGGTTCAACGGTCATGTTTCGGTGATTGGTGTGCGCTCGGGCGCGGGCGTGCAAACGTCGGTGTCGCCCGAGATGTTGCTCATAAAGAATATCCATTTGCGTGGCATCACCGTTGGCTCTGTGCGCCACCTGAACGACATGTGCAGAGCTCTCGAACAGCATCGCGTGACGCCGGTGGTGGAACATCATTTTGAGATGGGTGATGTCGACAGGGCAATTGAACTGATGGAGACGCAATCGCACATGGGCAAGATCGCCATTGAGATCGCAAACTGATCTGACTCTCGGGAGCGACATGCTCCCAGGCTGGTGCTCGTGTGAGGCACAGTCAGGAAAAACGCTATTCCGATCCGGACAACACCGCACCAAGCTGATACGCTAGGAAAAACCAAGGATAACCGGAGTAGCAGCTGTCATGTCCCATATTCTGTTTTTCGACCATCCGGAGGCTCTCGCGCAAAACCTCACTGGCGGCAAGGGCGTCAACCTCGGTCGCCTGTCGCAGGCGGGTTTTCACGTACCGCCGGGTTTTTCCGTCAGCACCGAAGCCTACGGCGAGTTTGTCGGTCAGGGCGATATCGGCAGGCAAATCGATGAACTGCTGAAAACGGTTTCCTATGACGATCCTGCAGCGTTGGAAAAACAGTCGGCGGCGATCCGCGATTTGCTGCTGTCGGCGCCCGTGCCTGCCGACATCGCGGAGGATATTCGCGCCGCGTATCAGATGCTGGGCGATGGCATCCACGTTGCCGTGCGGTCATCCGGCACGGCAGAGGATCTCGCCGATGCGTCCTTCGCCGGGCAACACGACACCTATCTGGACGTGCGTGGCGGCGACGAGGTAGTGGACGCGGTGCGCCGTTGCTGGGCATCCCTGTGGACGGCGCGGGCCATCGATTATCGCCACCACAACGGTTTCGAGCACAATGCGGTGCGCATCGCCGTGGTGGTGCAGAAAATGGTGCGCTCGGATGTGGCCGGTGTGATGTTCACCGCCAACCCGCTCACCACTGCCACCGATGAAACCGTGATCAACGCCACCTGGGGGCTCGGCGAATCCCTGGTGCAGGGTATCGTGACACCGGACCAGTATGTGGTGCAGATGCCGGGCAATACCCTGATCGAGCAGATGCCTGGCGCCAAGGAAAAACGCATGGTGCGGGATCAGGCTACGGGCAGCGGTGTGCTCACCGAGTCGGTGCCCGAGGGCGAGCGTGCGCGGTTTTGCCTTGATTCATCGCAGCTTGCGGAGCTGGCGCGCCTGGGGGAAAAGGTGCAGACCTATTACGGCGGCTTCCCGCAGGATATCGAGTGGGCGATTGAGGATGGCGTGCTCTACCTGCTGCAATCCCGGCCCATCACCGGCGTGGAATTTTCCTGGGACGCGGATGTGGACGCCGCCCATACCCAGGGCGTGGCGGCGGATGCGGTGTGGACCCGCGCCTTCGGCGATGCCCTGGCCTCCGGCGTGGTGAGCCCGCTCACCTATTCGACACGATTTCCCCTGTTCAGTGATCGCAATCTGCGCTACATCTGGGAAAATTTCGGCTGCCAGGATCTGGCCGACATGCGCGCCTTCAAATACTGGAAAGGCGAGCTCTACTACAACGTGGAATTCGAGCGCCGCTTCGTGGAGCGCATGGTGCCGCCGCCGCTGCGGCCCATGCTGCTGGATTTCATTCCGCCGCTACAGCATCAGGAGATGATCGACGCGCCCTTCGACGAGGCGCAGTTCCTGCGCATCATCATGCGCTGGCATATGCTGGACAACCAGTCCACGCCGACGATGGCGACGAAGACCTTCGAGCAGTGGCGCAGGCGCACGGACTACGAGGGGCTTTCCTACGCGCAACTGCGCGAACTGGACGACGAAGCGGTCATCGCCTACTGCCAGCGCATGACGGAAATTTTCGGTGAATGGAACGACCTGATGTGGGTGCCCATTCCCATCACCCTGCGCCTGCTGATGTCCGGCCTGAAATGGATGCTGTCCAATTGGTACGACGGCGGCGACGCCCAGACAGCCTTTGCCAAACTGGTGGCGGGGGCAGTGCGGCGCACCGACACCCAGCTCGAAAATGACGATCTGTTGGCGTTGGTCAATATCATCCGCCGTTCGCCACATTTGAAAGACGCCCTCGACAGGCACGAGGGCGAGGCCTTTTTCGACGACATCGCCGACTTGCAGGAAGGGCGTGATTTCCTGCGCCGCTATGATCAGTGGATCGCGAAATGGGGCCATCGCGGCCACGCCGACAGGGATTACATGTACCCACGCCGTGCTGAAGACCCCGCCATCGACGTGCGCGCCTTCAAGGTGATGATGAATGCCGACGAGTACCACGATGCGGAAGCGGCGGAACGAGAAATCAGCCACCAGCGCCAGGCAATGCTCGACGACGTGTTGGCCAACCTGAATCTGAAATCCGGCGGCGCCAAAAAAGCGGAGATTTTCAAATTCGTCTTCGAACTCACCCATGAATATCTGGTGATGCGGGACAACGAACGGGCGCGGCCCACCGACCTGCTCACCTATGCGCGCAAGCGCGGCTATGTGGAAATCGGTCGCCGCCTCTACGAGCGCGGCCAGATCGACGAGGCGCGGGACTTTCACTTCCTCTCGGAACTCGAACTATTCCAGCACTTCCGGGGCCGTACCGAAAACCGCGATCTACTCAAGACGAAAATTCGTGCCAGGGCACGCGACTGCGACCGCATGCTGCGCAAGCAGGTCAGCATGCCCATGCACATGAAGCGCAATCGCCCCATCGATCTGGAGCATCCACCACAGGACGGCGCGGACGGTGTCTTCACGGGCACGCCGACCAGTCCGGGAGTGATCACCGGCACTGCGCGCGTGGTGATGGACCACAGCGAGATGGGTCGGGTCCAGCGCGGTGAAATCCTCGTCACTCATTCCACCGATCCAGGCTGGAACCCGGTATTCGGCCTGATCAGCGCAGTGGTCATCGAAACCGGCGGGCTGCTGTCCCACGCCTCCTGCCTGGCACGGGAATACGGCTTTCCGGCGGTACACCTGCCCCACGCGGCGAAGCTGATTCCGGATGGCGCACGGATTACAGTGGATGGTGATACCGGCACGATCATATTGGTAGAGCTGTAAGTCGTAAGCTGTAAGCAGGAACACTGGACGGGCGAATTTCCGTCAGCGTTTAATTTACGGCTTAGAGCTTGTTCACGATCTTTTGCTGCCTCTGAGTTTCACGTTTCATGTAGGTGCCTGTGGCGATGGCATCACACCGATCACACGCCGTGGTACAGATAACCTCAATGCCTCTCGGTCCACCCTGTTCTACGTGAAATGTGCAACTCAGCCGAATAACGCTAAATTACGAGGTCGTGAATGGACATCTCAGATGTACTTTGCAGGAGCCTGCCTGCAGGCAGGCTCCTGCACGGAGATACCTGTGCGGATGTAGGAGCTTGCCTGCAAGCGACCTGGACAGTAGATTATGAACAGGCTCTTGCAGCGACAGCTAGTGGTCAAAATTTCCAACCGCGGTACAGGTAGGCATTTAATGCAGCGCAGCCAACTTGACGTCCTTCATTCCAAGTGCCTGAGCCACGTCATACATGGCCTGGTTGAGGATTTTGTGGGTTGTCTTGTCGGCCTCGTAACCCGCCGTGACATTGATGTCGCCCATAACCTGATTGTGCAATGTATGAGAAATGGCTTTGTCGAATAAATAGCCGCTCCAGAATGTACCGTCGGGCGTCGTGCCAGCCTGAACCAGCGTTTTTGCAAGCTCCTGTCCTGAAAGATCGGCGGGAGCGGGTAGGGCGATACCAGCCTCACCCGCCCGTTTCAGGCTGTAGGCAATGGCCAGATCCATGCCCTCGATAAAAGTCTTCACTTCCTCTTCGCCATACTGCTCATTCAGCTTTGCTATCTCGGCCTCGACGGTGTCCTGGCCGAGCATGTTGACCAGTGCTTTTGCAAAACTGAAGTCGTCGGCGCCGCCACCGGCTTTGACCAAGGCCGAAGTAACCGCAAGTGCAGGTTCGCCCTGATAGGATGCCCCGCCGAACATATTGGGTGCAACCTCGGCAGATTCGGCAAAGACGCCCGATAAGGGGCTCAGCGCCAGTGCTGCCGTGCAGGCAGTCAATAGTAACGTTTTGATTTTCATGGTTTGTTCTCCTTGATAGTAAAAGCAGGGCAGCGGATGTCAGCCCTGTTTGATGATTCCCCGGCGTGTCAGCTCTGCCATGACCTGAGCAGTCAGGGTGTCGCAACGCTTGCCGGCGAAGTCAAAAATATCGGATACCTCAGTTTCCAGCCGTTTGAGAAGGTCTTGACGAAGCATCTCTCGTGCGCGGGAAAGACGTTTTTTTACAAGCACCTCATTGATATTCAGACAAAAAGCACTGTCCGCGGTAGACAGGCCCTCGACATCCCGGAGGATAAGGACGCTGCGGTAGATGGCTGGTAAACGCCGAATCGCATCTTCCAAGAGAAGTTTGGTTTCCTGGCGAGCGGCTTCGGTTTCCGGGCCGGAATGGTCAACGATGCGTCCTGCCATGTTTCCCCCTTCAGATGAACGACCGTGCAGATAAGTAATGTTTTCCTCCAATGAAACTGCGGGGTGATTGCGGCGCGAGAAATCTATCGCCTGGTTGACAACGATGCGCGTCAGCCAGGTCTTGAGTGAGGATCGCGCTTGAAAGGAATCAAGGGACGTAAAAGCCTTCAGATAAGCTTCCTGCACCGCTTCCTGTGCCAGCCCGTCATCGTTGAGCACACCTCGTGCAGCGCGAAAAAGTGTCCGGTTATGGCGCCGCACAATGAGTTCAAATGCTGTGCTGCTGCCTATCCTGGCACGTTCCACAAGGTCGATGTCAGATAAACTGGCCAGCGGGTCATCGACCTTGCTTGCCGATTCAGTCATGGCGATAGCTCCTTTAAAATTGGCGCTCAACCCAGATGAGAGGATAATTCATCAACAGTTAATGGAATGTATGCCCAATAGACGTTGTTGTGTGGAAAAGGTGACAAATTTCGATGCTTTGCCGTTGCTGGAATTACACCAGTTACCGGTTTGCCGGTGTCTGCACATATTATGACGTTCCCTTCCGCACGGATAAGGACGACTCTGTGGCAGCAGTGAAGCACCGCTCGAGGCCCCAGTCTCAAGGTGTGTCGTATGCGCAGCATGCGAGCGGTGGGGTTGTTACTATGTGGAGTCGCCACCAAGGTATGCACAACAAGGGTCGCCTGCAGGCAGGCTCCTGCACCGGCAGCGCATCCCCACACAGGGCTCCCTCTCGGAAGCTTTTACGATAATAGGGCGGATTCGAGCACGACAATGGGTATCTCGTGCTCCGTTTGCGTCACCTGCATTTCATGAAACGACCAGGAGCGGGTCATCATCAAATTCGACCAGAAGTGCGGCCCGCCTGCTACCGTGAGTTGAAGCGCACATTCATGCCGTACATTCCCCTGAAAACGGAAACGGGCATGAAATCAAGCCGTTCATCGAGTATCTCGACGGACGAAAACCGTGTTACCAGTGTTTGAAAAAATTCACATAGCTGCATCTTTGCCAGAAGATGCCCTATGCAGTGGTGTATTCCGGGTGCAAATACCTGAGATTTTTCTGTATTTCTTGTAAAGTCCAGTTTCTCTGGTGATGTAAATACCCTGGGGTCGTGGTTCGCACCCATGATCGACAGGAATACGATGTCATCTTTCTTCAATTTTTTGCCGTGCCACTGAAAATCTTCACCAACGATACGTGACTGTCCTGACGACATCGAGGTGTATCGCATCAGCTCATTGATGCAATTCAGGATGCTTTCTGGATGGTGATATATGTAATCCCAGGCTTGAGGGTGGCGACTCAGAGCTTCCAAACCCAGTGTCATCGTGTTTGCTGTAGTGTCGTGGCCAGCAATGATAATGATGTGCATCGTAGCAACCACTTCGTCAATACTGAGGCTCTCGCTGCCTTCGGAACTGTTGAGCAGGGATGTCAGGAGATCATCTCGTGGATCTTCTCTTCTTTTGTCCAGCTCCTCCAGGATTACCTTGGTCATTTCGCCAACTGCCCAATCGGCTCTTTCCACCAGGTGTGGCGGTGGATTGGCAACCGATACCCCCTCGACCATGGCGTTGCTCCACTCCCTCAGGTGCTTGAAGTGATTCTCGGAGAAGCCGATCAGCTTGAACAGGACGTAGCCGGGGAGAGGTCTGGCTATTTCCTCATTGAATTCAACTACAATTTTCTTTGCGGCCATATCCAGCAAGCTGTCGACTCTACGTTTCGCCAATGGCCTGATGCTTTCAACGATTTTCTTGGTAAAAGCCTTCATGGCCAATCTGCGGAGGCGGGTATGCTGTGGGGCGTCCACATTCACTATCCAATGTTTTACGTAACGATGCAGCGTCGGTATACGTTTGGCCCGTTCTTCATGAGGGATCACAGCCAGAGAGAATTCATTTCTGCCCCCGCTCAGGAGAGGCAGTTTACCCTCGAAGCCATCACTCACATCCTGGAACCGGGTGACGATCCAGCAGTTGGAAGCATCGCTCCAAAAAACCGGATCCTGTTCCCGGAGATGGTTGATCCGCTCCACAAAGGCGAGCCCTTGTGTCTGGGGCTGTCGCATCAGGTCGATATCGTCGATCACATTCAATTTTCTGTTCTCCCCGGATTGTGCTGTCCGCATCTGGCGACGGATTATTGGAATATAGGAGATGTTGTCGTATAGGGAAAGCTCGTTGAATGGCGAAGACCGCCAAATTCGTGGCAAACCTGGCCACCCAGAAAGATGTAGAGAGGAAACTTCTCCAAAGTGTCGTCAAGGGTGCTCGGATTGGCGGATCTTGCATTATAAATGTCTGGTGAGGTTATGGGTGAAGTCACGAAATCGTTCAAAATAAAATCGTAAATCCGTAAACTTGGTAGAAAGCCAGGCTTATCAAATATCCTTCGGTGCGGTTACGTAGACTGCCGCTTTTGGGTATCAATAGATATTCGAGATTAACAATAATCGGATAATCGATAGTGCTGATGGGGGAGAATAATGCGTAAGTGGCGTTTAGAAGGTGTGACGTTGGTTTGTGGATCTTTGGTCGCTCTGGGGCATACTGCTTTCGGCTATGCTCAGGAAGCCAAACCGCTGTCGGGTGGAGGGTTGGAAGAAATCATCGTAGTGGCACAGCGGAGAAGCGAAAACCTTCAGGATGTACCGATCTCCATAGAAGCAATCCAGGCAGAAGGCCTGGATAACTTCAATATCAACTCGGCGATGGAGCTGCCAAAATTGGTGTCAGCTCTGAATATCCAGGAGTCCGCAGGTTCTGTGAACCTTTTCATCAGGGGGCTGGGTAACCCGGCAACGGCCCAAGGTAACGAAGCCAGCGTGGCTACCTATATCGATGGGGTGTACTACCCGAGGCTGGCCCCGGAATTGTTGAAGCTTAATAATGTTGAGCGTGTAGAGGTGCTCAAAGGGCCGCAAGGCACCCTTTTTGGACGCAACGCGGTGGCCGGACTTGTGCACATTATCACTCGCGACCCCGTGGAAGAGACAACGGTGAAGGCGGAAGTAGGTTACGGTAACTACGATTCTGTTGAAGCCAGTTTGTATGCCAGCACCGGCATTGCAGAAAACCTCGCTACGGATATCTCGGTTCGTTATGAGGAACAATTCGACGGCTACGGGAAAGTAATCAACCTGCCAGTGACTCATCCGGGCTACGTACCCAACCCCAGCGCCGGAGACGATTTTCATCTGGGCTGGAATGTTGCTGTGCGTTCAAAGAGCGTCTACAGGCCTTCAGAGAAAACGAAGCTTATTCTGACAGGTGATTATACAAAGGGACGCGACAGTCGAGCGATGTATTCAACATGGGTTTCCGGCACCCACGGACCAATTGCTGTGCCACCGTTTGATTTTATTTACCCCCCGTCTGAAGACCGCTACGATAGCATCAGCGACGGTAAAGATGAAGCCTCTAACGAGGGTTGGGGCGTTGCGATGACTCTGGAGCACGAGCTCGCATTCGCAGATCTTATTTCGGTCAGTAATTATCATACGCTGGAGGGGATATATCGGGCAGACAGTGATCGCATGCCAATCCCTGTGTTCGATTACGAAGGAAATTTTGATCTTGATGTGTTCACCCAGGAGCTGCGTTTGCAGTCCAATGATGACGGTCGGCTGGACTGGACTGTCGGGCTGTACTATATGGATTTTCAGGTGGAATATAATCCTGCCAGGTTTACGGGCATCCAGTGGCAGAATAATTTCGGGTTGCCCAATGGCGAGTATCAAATATTCACCAAGCAGGATGTCAAGAGCTACGCGGCTTTCTTCCAGGCTACCTATGAGATTATGCCACGCACCAATTTAACGCTTGGCGGCAGGCACACGACGGATAAAGTTGATGCCAAGGGCCATAATGACGTTGTAGATCCTGTTCTTGACGTCAGAGTCAATACTGGTGATGTTTCCGACGGAGAAAGCTTCGAGAAGCTCACCTATCGCGCCGCCCTCGATCACAAGCTGAATGATAACGTGCTTCTTTATGTGTCTGCCAGTAGAGGGTACAAGTCAGGCACCTACAATACACTCCCTCTGGCGATACCAGCGGTGAAGCCTGAAGTGCTGGATGCGTACGAGATCGGCGCTAAAACCGAGCTGTTTGCCAACAGGGTAAGATTGAACCTGGCCGCATTCTATTGGGATATCAGTGATCTTCAGGTACAGAGATTTGATGGCCTGGGTATTGTTCTTTTGAATGCTGCCAGTGCTGAATCGAAAGGTGTTGAAGCGGAGCTGCAAGTCAGTGTGGTGGATGGGCTGGATTTGCATGGCTCCGTTACCTATGTCGATGCGGAATATGAGTCCTTTCAGAATGCACCCTTTATCAACCCCAATCCGAATCCACCCGGTGGAAACGTTACTCAGATCATTGGTGGAGATGCTTCGGGAAATCGTCCGCCAAGTGCCCCGGAAGTCAGCTTCAATGTGGGATTTTCCTATCGTATCCCGTCCCGGGTGGGAGACTTCTTGCTATCTGCCAACTATGCCTACAAAAGTAAATCTTACTTTAACCCGGATAATCGGGTAGAGAATCCCTCCTACGGGTTGCTCGATGGAAATTTCAGCTTCTCACCTGCCGGATACAAGGGGCTCAAAGTTACACTCTGGGGTCGCAACCTGACAAACGATGAGTATATCCTGCAGGCGACACAGCAAGCCACGCCGCAGGGTACTTTGCTGGCGCCAAATGCTCCCAGAACCTACGGAATAAAGATTGGTTATGAGTACTGAGGAATACGTTGCAAATTATTGAGAAAAGGGGCTGGTAGTTGGCTGTTATCGTTCTCCGACAGTGCCAGGAAGTACTGTCGGAGAGCGGTAAGTTGATCACAATGGATTTCCGAACAATTCTTTGCATCATGCTCGGGTAGACCTATGGTTCAAGGTCGAGGTTGTATATCCCGGCAGAGGATTTTCTCAACATATTCATCCGTGATAAGACCGGTGCGCGAGTCACTGGCGAGCTATGATGAAGTAGCCACTATTTGGCGAGAGCGAGAATGATCCGCTGCTGATTAATCTATGATTGTCCCACCATCCACAGGTAGAGCTGCGCCCGTTACGAAACTGCTTTCGTCGCTACAGAGCCAGAGGACGGCATTTGCCACTTCATCGACATTACCCGCGCGACTCATGGGTATCCGTTCGTAGAAGCGTTCAAGCTTGTCGGGGTTGTCGCGGAAGCTGTTACGGGTGATATCGGTGATTACAAGGCCGGGAAGAACGGCGTTGACGCGAATGTTTTGGCGAGCGCCTTCGGCGGCGACCTGTTTCGTCATGCCGATGACGGCGTGCTTGCTTGCGTAGTAGGCGCTTGCATTACCGGTACCACCGTTGATGCCGGCGGTAGAACTGCAGTTCACAATAGCGCCGCCACCGCGCTTGAGCATGGCCTCGAATTCATATTTCATCGACAGCCAGACACCGCGGGCATTGATGGCCATGACCTGGTCAAACATATTTACATCGGCGTCGACAATGGGGGCTGACGTACTGCCAGTGATGCCGGCATTGTTGTATGCGAAGTCCAGCCCTCCGAAGACTCTTTCACATTCTTTCACCATATGGCGCGCCGATGCGGCGTCCGACACATCGGTTTGCACAAAATGAGCGGTGCCCCCATTGGCGATAATTCGTTCGACGGCTGCACGACCCTCAGTGTCACGCCTTGCGGCGATGACGACATTTGCGCCCTCTTGTGCAAAGCGCTGTGCAGTGGCGAAGCCTATGCCGCCATTGCCGCCGGTGACTAGAGCAACCTTTCCCAGGAAGCGTTTATTTCTGTCCACTGTTGTCCTCCGATTTCGGGTTATTGTCTTCGAGAATCATTGTGGCTGCATGCCAGGCGGCCGCCATGACAGGCGCGTTGGTGTGCCCTGATACCATGTGCGGAAAGATTGAACAGTCCACCACCCTCAGCCCCTCGACACCTCGCACACGCAGCCGGGAATCCAGAACGGCATCAGTGCCTCCCATGGCGCAGGTACCAATTGCGTGAAAACCAGGGGTGCCGTACCGTCGAAAAAGTTCCAGAACTTCCTCGTCCGTCTGTGCGGATGCTGTCTCGTCCGTTTCTCCGATGATCAAGTCTCTTAAGGCCGGGTGATTCATGAGCTTTCTCATATGACGAACCACTGCCACTGCCATCGCCTGATCGTGCGGTGCGGATAAATAATTTGGCCGGATGCGAGGAGGTGTGCAGAAATCGGGGGAGACAATGGATATATCGCCGCGGCTTTCCGGGTAGAGACCAAAGCCCTGCAATTGCACCCCTGGCAGTTCTTCGAAGCAGCGCGGATTGTCTCGCTTTGTGCTAAAGGGGGTGTACATGATGCGAGTATCAGCGGCCCAGGTTTCGCCTTCGCGAAGCTGTGCAGCGACTTCATGGATGCCCGTGGCAAAGATACCTTGCCCGTTCGACAAGTAAGAAAGTACATTCCGCAGCAGGCGCCAGCCGCCAAATTCGCGATTGTGGCTATCCCGCCAGTGTTTGACGTGAAATCTAAGTGCGAGCACCAGGTGTTCTTGCAGATTTTTGCCTACCTGTGGACTGTCGGCGATTGTGTTGATGCCCAGCGCTCGAAGTTGCCTGGCCTCCCCAATGCCGGAATGAAGAAGGAGCTGTGGTGATACCAGTGCACCAGCGCAGGAAATGATCTCCCTGTTTGCGTGGTACTCGATTACTTGGCCTTGACGGGTGCAAGATGCGGCTATTGCGCGCCGGCCTTCGAAGATAAATCTGTTGGCGCGTACACCGGCCTCTATTGTGAGGTTGGGACGCTGGCGGGCGTGGGCAAGGAATGCAGCCGCTGCACTTCTACGCCGGCCATCCCGGCCAATGTTGTGCTGTATATAGCCGACACCTTCGCCGCCGCCGTCATTGACGTCCTGCTTGAGGGGGAGTCCGGATACCAGGCCTGACGCTATCAGTGCATCCGTCATACGGGACCGACGGGGATGCGTTCTTACAGGGATCGGACCGTCATCGCCGTGCAAGTCACTTTTCCCGGATTCATGGCTCTCGATACTACGAAAGCAGGGTAGCATGTCGTTCCAGCTCCAGCCCTCGATACCCTGGTTCATCAACGAGTCGTACGTTTGTCGCTCTCCTCGCAACCATAATGCGCCGTTGACCGAGCTGGTGCCGCCGAGCATCCTGCCCCTAAGCCAGAGCTGATGTTGTTTCTCATTGATTTGCGCCTCGAAGGTGGACACCCGATGTGTATCCGACAACAGTTTGCCAATACCTCGAGGCATTTTCACCAACCAGTTATCCTTGTGCTGGCCTTCCTCAAGTAGCAGGACTTGGTTTTTCGGGTCCGCCGACAGTCGTTCGGCCAACACACATCCAGCGGAGCCTGCGCCTACGATGATGTAGTCGTAACGTCTCAAGGATCGACTCGTGGGCTGTTATGTTGGCGTACACGAAGTGAAGACCGGGTTTGCAGTTTCATGGAAATAAAGAAGAATATTGCAGTCAGTACACAGAATACGGCTGTTCCCACGGACACCGCGTAGCGTAGACTTTCGCTACCCATGGTTGATGACCAGTAGTCGCTCAATGCACCAATGATAAAGGTACAGAGGGCGCCGCCCAATAATATGGAGCCGAACGCGGTGATACCGCCTGCAATGCCGCGTGCGCGAGGATCACAGATCGTCTGCCAGGCGGCGGAAAAACAAGGTGAGTATGCAACACTCAAAGCGGTACCCAGAAAGGTGAAAACCAGAGATAAGGCGACAGAGCTTACCCACAAGGCGGAGAGGTACAGCGGTGCGA
Source organism: uncultured Porticoccaceae bacterium (assembly GCA_964469165.1). Taxonomy (GTDB): domain Bacteria; phylum Pseudomonadota; class Gammaproteobacteria; order Pseudomonadales; family Porticoccaceae; genus CAYXXZ01. The sequence goes on along the minus strand of CAYXXZ010000004.1, from coordinate 57,554 downwards.
TCAACAGCATTGCTCCAATGCAAAGCTGGATGAGACCTTGCACAGATTTTGCTGCGATGCGATTGCCAATCCAGCCTCCCGCCAACATCCCTCCCGTCATGGCGACAGCCATCACAGGGCCGAACAGGGTACCGATATCGGCCTGACTGAGGCCGTGACTCCTGATGAAGAATATCGGCAGCCACTGGATCATGCCGACACTGGTAAACCCGCCAATCCCCCCGGCCAGCAGTAGCCAAACGAGAGCAGGGTTGTTCAAAATGAGACGGAAGCCATTTTGATTGGTCGGAGTGGAGCCGTCATCGGAAGAGGCGGGGGCCGCTTCGCGGTCGGGTTCTCGAGTAAAAAAGATAATCAGCAATGCCAGAATAAAGCCGGGTGGTCCCGCCCACAGGAAAGCCATGCGCCAGCCGTAATGCTCCGCAACCCAGCTTCCAAAGGCGAAGCTGGCCAGCACACTGGCCATCCCGCCACTGAAGAACAAGGCCGTTGCCATCGGTCTTTTTGCTGCTTTGTAGATGTCGCTGATCATGGACATGGCGACCGGCACGTTGGCGGCTTCCCCTACACCAACCGCAGCCCTGGCCGCTGCCAGCTGGACGAAGGAGCCCGCCATGCCGCAAGCCATGGTCGCCACGCTCCAAAGAGATAATGACCAAGCCAATATTCGCTTTCTGTTGTATCTATCTACCAGCCATCCTGCCGCGATGGCACAAGCACCATACATAATGGCAAATGACGCTCCCGTCAGGAGAGAGAGCTGCTTGTCGGAGAGTGCGAATTCCTGCTTAACCAACTCTCCCAATACAACCATCAGCATGCGGTCGAAATAACTGAGGGCGTATGTCAGGCAGAGCAAGAACAGCATCAGGCTGTTCTTTCCGATCAGAGCGTTTACGGGACGCTCAGGTGTCTTGGCCAGTTTTGTTTTACCCATGAAAGCCCTGCGTAAACTGTGGCTGAATGATACGATCATCCAGGTACGGATGTCTTTTCACCTCTTTATATAGATATAGGGTGCCTATTGACCCCAGCCGGGGTGTGTCATGTATAGGCCACATTCATGGTAGGGCTGGCCTTCTTCAAGACTGTCGAAGGCGTCACCCCAGCTTTTTGAGATCATTTGTCCGCCGCGTTTTTGAGGTAAATTTTTCTTGACCACGTCGTCACCTACAAAGCGTATTGTCAGGCTGCGGCGTATTGCCCCTGGTTGAGTGGCACCGCCACCGTGTAATGTGGATGCATGAAAGATGAATATGTCTCCAGGCTCGGAAGGCCAGGACACTATATCCCATAAACTTCTGTCGGCTTCTATATTGGGAATGCGGAGTAAATCGCTATCGGGATATAGGGGCGCTGTATCGTCCTCTGCGACAAAGGCTACCGGATTGTACCTTTGACCAAGGTGGGAGCCACGTATAAATTCCAGAGCGCTGTCCGCGGGTACCGGATCGAGACTCATCCATACGACGGCGTACTTCGTGCCTATGAATGGTGAGTATGTCGAGTCCTGGTGCCACGGGGTTCGGCGGGACGGAGTACTTTGCTCGCGAGCATCCTTGAACCACGCCTGGTCTTCGTGGTGCCACACCGGCCCACTCCCGAACAGACCTGCAACGATACTGGGTATGGGGGTGTTTGACAGTATGTCGAGGATTGCCGAGGTGGGCATTTCTGCAGCTTGGCTTCGTGCTTCCATTATGCGGTTCTCGGTATCCTGGTACAGTGCCTGCTTCACTTGTCCGGTGTCGTTGAATTTTCTGTCAAAGGCCTTCATAACGAGACCGAGATCGGAATCTGTTAAAACTTTAGGCAAGCGAATAACGCCATCTCGCTGAAAGATATTTGCGCAATAGGTACGAAAGTCTGCATTCGTCATGATTAGCCTCTCGATCTGCTTCGAAGAGTACTCCTTGCCCTCTTCGACACAACTCAATCCTGTCCGAACAGTGACGGATGCTTCCCGATTTCCACCAGCCCGCTTCCTTCCTCACCATACTCCAGTAGTCTGAGTGGGCAGAAGGTTTCTATTATTCTATAAGTGTTCTCTGCCGAGGCCTTCTCGGATACGAGCTGTACATCGCTGTGACGCCCGGCGACATCTGCATGAATATGAAATTTTTTGCCAAGAGCGTCACGAAGTTCGAACTGAACTACTTCCGGCCACCCGTCGCGTTGTCCCAGTGGGATAACGTCGATCGAGGTCAAGGCGCGGTCACCGTCGTCATCGCTTACGTAGCCTTCCTTGGCCCAAACTCCAGGGCGTGACATCACCTCGATAGCCTTGACCCCAAAGGCACGACCAGGAAAATTCAATCCCGTCCAAAAATGATTTCTGACCAGTGTATCTGCGCGCATTACCCAAGAGTGATCGCGATACCCCAGCCCGTCGATTCTGTGTGCCTTTTTCTTGCCTTTTATAGCGATCGTTCCGCTCACGGTGAGCGATTGTTGCTGGTGATTGAAAGGCAGGTTCATCCCACATGTCATGATTTCCTGGAACGACACTGCGTCAGGCGCGGAATACCGGCAGGCAGCGAAATCAAATACAGGTCGTCTGGCCAGAAAGACCAGGTCTACGGTCAGGTCGTCGTTATGCAAGCTCAGATCGAAGCGTTTCTGGTTTTCGACAAACCGTAGCGAGAAGCTACCGTCGGTCAGCTCGTCGGCGAGCGCGAAGTTCTCAGGAAAAGGTATTTCACTGGCGTACTCGAAGCGCTCACCCCGTATATTCAGATTCAAGGTAAATCTACTGCGATTGAACAGTGGCTCGTTATTGATATGCGATATTCCGAAGACACCGTTTTTCTCATCCATGATGATGAAAAAATAGTTCTCCTTCCAGCGCAGGTACGCATAAGGTGGTACCGGATGCGGCTTGTCGTCAAACAGCGTAGCCATGATTTATTGACTCCTTGGTCATCAAGCGATGGTGTGGATGTTCTCTGAAAGCTTATTCCTCGAGGTGGACGACGCCGGTGTCTCCATCCACAGTGATCCGTGCTCCATCCGGTATCCTCTTCATAGCCTTTGAGACTTGCACAGCTGGAATACCGTACTCTCGTGACAGGAGAGAGCCGTGTGCCAGCATGCCGCCGGTTTCGAGAACCAGTCCCGAGATGACCATGAACACCGGGGTCCAGCCGGGGTCTGTCGCTGCAGTCACGAGAATCTCACCCTCCTTGACTTTGCCGATGTCTTTCTGACTGGCGATGACGCGAGCAACGCCGGTTATTTTTCCTCGGCTGGTTGCCATGCCACGGAGAAGGTTCGGGTTATCACTCTGATCGTTCTCGGCATCCAGATCCGCAAAAGTGTCACCAACCATATACTTGGGGGGGTCGTATTCGCTATGGAATCTCTCATGGTTGCGTCTGCGGGCGGCAAGTTTGGCTGCATCCAGACGTGTCAGCTTCGAGGTGTCGAAAATATGGAACAGCTCGTCCATGGAAAAGAAATAGAAGTCGTCAGGCCTGGAAAACACACCCCGTTCGACAAGGCGCCGACCGATTTCGGTGAAGGACAATTTCTGGCCGTAATTGAATCGGTCGTTGAAGGCTCTTTGGTCGTCTCGGTAAACCCAGAACTTGAGTAGCCATTCGTGAAGCACAGTAAATGCCTGTGCGCGAAGGTCTCCAAAAGGCTTCTTGCGCATCTTTTCGACCATCTGCTCGGCAAGAGAAATCCTGCGGTCGATCACCGCCTGAGCCTTCTGCTCCGCGGCTTGAGGGTCGCTATCTATCATGGATTTTATAGAGGTATAGTCCAGGCCAGGGTTGTCGGCGCGCCTGTCGAAGTAGATATCGCGGTCGGCTTGTCCTCGATGGCCATATTCCTTGATGAAAGCAGTATATTTCTTGCTGAATTCCTTCGCAGTGTCGTGTTTTTTGATTTCTTCAAAAAAGGCCGAGCCTGGATGTTTCTCGAATAGATCAAGCAGGAATGGTGAAGATTTTATCTCCTGAGCAAATGCAGAAAGCGTCATGCTTTCCTTGATTGCCGAGCTGTGCTCGGGCAAGCCCGTCATCAAATCTGCAAATATCGACGGATCATCCACATCCGCCCAGTCTTCGAGCATTATTCTGAAGATACCTACAGCAATGGGCGCATAGAAGAAAATTGGATTCCATTGAGCGTGGACCCACCAGGTTTCACCTCTTACTCTACTTATGGCATATTTCTTTAGTGCATTGTCGGTGAGTCGCATAATTTCTTCTTTCGTCAATCCATTGGCTTTTTCGGCTTCCCCGTAAAATCTCTTGTAAAACGCATCGAAGTGGTTCCAGGGTAAATCAGACTTCTTGTATAGCCCGATGCGGGCAAGAATTTTCAGAATATTCAGCCAGGAGAAGGGTTCGTTCTGAATATCTTTTTTCCATTTGTTCGGCATGAAGTCGAGCAGTTCACCGCGACGCCATCTTGGATGCAGGATGTTGGCGTGGGAGATATATTCAACCTTGCTGTTGTAGTAGGCATGTGCCTTGTGGTACTTGAAGACCCTTGTGGATCCGTAGCCTTCGAGCCCCCACACTTTCTCGACTTCGGCGCGGAACATCTGCGCGGATTCTGCACGGTAGGAATAAAAAAGAGGAGTGATAGCACCGGTCCAAACGGCGTCCGCCCACGCACGGGTCCAGATGGTTTCGTCATCTTTTTCGATCTGCTGCCAGTTGTCGAGATCTTCATCCCAGCAAAACTCGATTCCGGTGATATCCCGTGACTGGAGCAGATAGAATTCCCCCTCAGAGAGAGCCCACTCGATATCCTGCGGAAACCCCTCGTAATATTCCATGACTCTGGCTCCGAGGGAGCCCAGCTTCGATAGTTGGGCGTCGTCCAGGCATAGACGTTTGCTATCATCCTGGGAAACTTCCAGCTCGACAGTGCCGTACGCGCTATCTGGATCGCGGACGATCTTTATTTCCTTGCTGCCGAGGGTGCGTCTTCTTACATTGAGGTTGTCGCGATTGATTACGAAAAGATCGGGCGTGACGATACCAGAGACTATGGCCTCTCCCAGTCCCCAGCTCGCGTTGACGACAAACTCGTCGACCGCACCTGACATGGGGTTGGCGGTAAACATAACGCCGGAAACTTCTGAAGACACCATGGCCTGAACCACGACGGCTATACCTATCGTGCCTCGGTCATAACCGCTTTTGTGGCGATACGCCACTGCTCGGCCCGTCCAGAGTGAAGCCCAGCAGCGCTTGACCGCATCCAGAACAGCATCGGTACCACGAATATCAAGATAGGTATCGTGCTGACCGGCAAAGGATGCATCCGAGAGGTCTTCTGCCGTACCTGATGAGCGGACCGCCACAAAACGGCCCTCCCCAAGTGTCCCGTAAGCCTTTGCGATTTCTTCCTTGAGTGCCGCCCCGATCATCCCGTTGGTGATCAGCTCGCGAATGTCAGAACTGATACTTTCTAATTGGTCTGCGTCAGCATAATCAATGCTGTTCAGTTTATCGGTAATCCTGTCGTGGAGTTCGTTATCTTCGAGGAAGTTTTCGTAGGCACTTGTGGTGATGATGAAGCCAGGTGGTACGGGGAATCCGGCTTGTGCCAGTCTACTGAGGTGGATGCCCTTACCGCCAACGAGACCTTTGTCGAGGTTTTTGGGGTCGTTGAAGTCAAACAGCATTGTCATGGGGTCTCTCCGTTGGTCTGAGGGCTCTTCGATATTCTTCAAGCCAGCGCATGAATTATTTTCCCGCCTGCCACAACCATGTCGGTCGCGGTGACCTATGTCGTGGTGTGCACGTTTACCTGTAAGGGTCAGGGAAACTTTATACCTGGGGATGATTGGTAAGAACGGCGCAACTCGCCATTGTTGGTGCAGAATCTGACAAATGCGCCTGGTTTATCCTCCAACCCTGCTTCATATTTGGTTTTTCTGTGGCTATAATCAAAGCGGCCAGCAGTCGGTAATAATAAAACTGCATTCTTTGAAATCGTCGAAGGTGGAAAAGATGGATAAAGACGCCTTTTCAAGTGTACGCCCGACTAAACTATTGTTTTATCTGCGGTGTATGGAGAAATTCGGTTATAAGACGGAAGACGTTCTGGAAGGGACTGAGCTGAACAAAACAAAACTGAAGGATCCCTATCTCCTTGTAGAAGTGTCGGACTACATTCGCACTGTTTCAAACATGCTCAGGCTTACCAATTGTCAGGAGTTGCCGTTCCGGATGGGCAGAGAACTGGTGCCGGGAGACCTGGGCATCCTGGGGCATGCTGTGTCATCTTGTGAGAATACGGAAGAAGGGGTCGATGTTTGGCGGAAATATAACAGGCTTTTCTTTGGTAACCTTTTTGCCTTCAGCGAAACCGTGAAGGACGGTAGACAATTCCACGAATTTACGCCAAGAGTGAAGCTTTTGCCCCATCTGGTTCAGTTTTTTATTGAAGAGAAGATCACAGTTGATTTTACACTGTTCAAGAAATTCAATAATTGCCAGGTTAGGTGTCGCTACTATGGTCTGACCTATCCGGCGCCACCTCACAAAAAACGCTACGAAGAAGTCATTGGTATTCCTGCGACATTCAACGCTGAAAAAATCCTCTACGTCGTTGATCTTGAAGATGAGTGGATGATGAGGCCATTTCTCTGGGCAGATAGTGAAACAGCGAGAATATGCAAGTCGTATCTGGAAGAGATAGCGAGTGTTGCTGGTTGTCGGACGACGGTGACAGCAAAGACAAAACATCTCATTCAGGAGAACTTGCCGAGAATACTCAGCATCGATGAAATGGCTGAATATTTCAGCTGTAGTGCCAGAACTTTCTGCCGCTACTTGGCCGTGGAAAATTCAAGATATCAAGACCTTATCGCGAGTGTTCGCACAGAGACCGCGAAAAATTTCCTCTCCACTACATCCATCCCGGTGGATAGAATCGCCGATCATCTCGGCTTTTCCGATACCGGGAGCCTGAGGCGGTCATTCAAGCTATGGACCGGGATGACGATATCTGAATACAAAAAGTCTTCAAGGCTGTCAGCGATCGGTAATTGACGGCTCTCTCGTCGGTGATCTCTCGCTTCATAAATGCGCCACATCATTGAAGCCACGCAGGGTCCAGCGGCCGTCGTCGAGGATGACGATTCGGGAGATCGAGGTGTTTTCCGGGCCGAGAAAGGCGAACGGGCGGCTGTGTGCGGCCTGGCGGCAGATCTCTGCAATGGTGCCGCCATGGGTGAAGATAACGGCGGAACTGTCCGGTTCGGTCAGCGCCGCGACGCGTTCGACGCCGGTGCGAATCCGCGCCGCGACCGCGGCCATGGTTTCTGCGTTGGGCACCACCTCGAAGCTTTCCTCGGCGAGCATGCGCACCAGCAGGTCGTTGCCGGCGGCGGCGTGAAGGTGGAAGGAATGTTCCCAGTCGCCCAGGTAGATTTCCCGCAGTTCGGGAATCACCGTGGGCGCGAGACCGCTCAGGGCGGCGAAAGGGGCCGCTGTCTGATGGGTGCGTTGCAGGGGCGTGATGAACAGCGCCGAAATGACCTCAGCGCTGAGGCGTGCGGCGACGGCGCGGGCCTGTTCGTGACCCACGGGTAGCAGCAAGGGGTTGGAGAGGGACAAGCCATCGAATTCCATCGCGCCGCCGCTGGCGAGGTCGGTGGAGCCGTGACGTACCAGAATCAGTTGCTTTGCGCCCACGGGGAGGCGGTAGCGTTCCTGGGGTGTGATCAGGCGGCGGTGGAGGGTGGTATTGTCGACAGTCATCGTTTTTCTCGGGTCAGGTCAGAATTGGTTGGGGATGCGGAAAGAGTTCTGATCGCGTCTCAAGGTGCGCGGCCGCCACCCCCTCGGGGGAGCGGAAAACGCCATCCAGCCTACAGCAAGGCATGGGAATTCATGCGTCCTTGAGAATAGTGGCCATGACATGCCTGGCCAGCGCCTTGGGGTTACGGTTGAAGCTCAGCGAATAGCCTGCGGATTCGATGAACGGAGAGAATTGGAGCAAACCCAGGGTCAATGCGAGCATCGATGCCGCCGATTCGGCGGCCTTCGCTTTGCCGTGCAGTTCGCCGATGGCATCGCGGATCAGAACGAACAGCTCATGTACCAGCTCGCGCTCGAGGCGCGCCAGAATATCATCGTCTCGCTCCATCAGGGTGCGCAGGAAAAGGCGCGCCGGACCGGGGTCGTGGAGCAGCGCGTCTGTCAGGTGGGTGAGAAATACCTCCAGGCGCCTGGCTGGCGATCTGCGGCTGCGCATATGGGCGATCATTTGCGAGCACAGGGCCGAGACGCTGTGAAGACAGCACGCCACGTAGAGGCTGCGTTTATCCCGGAAATAGAGATAGATGGAGGGTGGCGTGATAGCGACGCGTGCGGCGATGCTGCGCATCGATACCGCCTCGTAGCCGTGGAGTGCGAATTCCTCGCTGGCGACGCGGATGATGGCGGCCTCGGTCTCGGCACCGATCGCCCGGCCTCGGTGTTTGGCTTTGCTGGTGCTTGAGTGTGGTTCTGCGTCAGCCCCGGCAGCATCGACTTTCAACGCGGTCGTCCCTTGAGTGTGTGATGACATGTTGAGGAAACATCAACAGCCTTTTTATGTTGTCCTGAAGCACTATAGCAGTCCAGCCGCCGGAGTGTCACCGGTTGTGGTCGGGGCGGTTGGAAAGGGTGCGGGGTGGGCCGGAATGACGGCTCGGTCGCGGTTTTCTGCCGCTTGTCCTGAAAATGGCGCCCGCCTCTTGATTTCAGGATCATCCGGAGTAAGTTGCGCGCAAGGGGCGGTTTTCGGCGCGCGCAGTCACTTGGGATGCCCCTGACCCTGTTTGTGGCGCACCTCACTTGCTCACCGCGGGTTGTTCGCAGGAAAGCCCATAATGACACTGACAAATCATCAGCTGGCAGCCAGCCTGGATGAGGCCCTGGGTCTCCACATGGCCTGGCTGCGCAAAATCTTCCGGTGCGTGCTGCTGGACACCATGCCGGGTGCCGACATGGTTGCCGAGGATGCGCACGAGCGCTGCCCGTTCTCCGCCTGGCTGGGCCGGGCAATGCCGATGCTGCGTGCGCTCGATGACCAGCGGGCGGAAACGTTGCGCCTCCTACACCGCCAGTTACACGACGATGTGCGCAATTTCTGTTGCAAGCTGTCGTCCGGGCAGGCCTTGCAGCCGGAGGATATCGATGCGGTGGAGATTTCTCACGACCGCGTGGTCAATCTGCTGACCAACCTGAAGAGCCAGGCCGTGGTGCTCAGCGCGAGCATCGACCCGCTCACCGGGCTGGCGACCCGCGCGTTGATGGCCATGGATTATCTGCATCTGCAGAAACAATGCGCCCGCCACGAGGCCCGCTTGGCGGTGGTGCTGGTCGATGTCGACCATTTCAAGAGTATCAACGACATCTACGGCCATGCCGGCGGGGATCAGGCGTTGTGCCAGATGGCCCATACCCTGCGCGACGTGTTGCGCGGCAACGATCGCATCTACCGCTACGGTGGCGAAGAATTCGTCGCCTTCTGTGAAGTCCATACAGCGGCGGATGCCGATGTGCTCTCGCGCCGTATTCTCGAGGCAGTCCGCGCCATTCAGGTGGACATCGGCAACACCCCCGCACAATTGACCGCAACGCTTGGCTGTACCATCGCCGAGCCGGATGAGCCTCTGGAGGACGTCATCGAACGGGCGGACCGCGCCATGTACCGCGGCAAGCGCGCCGGTCGCGACCGCGCCGTAATCGTAGCACCGGATTAGCGGCTTTGGCCGCGAAAACCGCGAATTTTCCCTGTGGGAACTTGCCTGTGTGGAGCCTGCCTGCAGGCGACCTCTTCCCTGCGAGTATTGTCGCCTGCAGGCAGGTTCCACCGGGTGGCGTTTCCCGAATGAGCGGTATTGCAGGGTGCCGGGCTCTCTCGAGCCATTCCGCCATTGCCAACTTCCCGCCTGACAGGTTACTTTAGCGCTGAAAGCTGACTGACAGTCACGAATTAGCCCCTTGCCTGAAGCTCCCTGAACGGGAACCAGCCAGGCTGCCGCTGCGAGCGGCGGCCACAACTACAAGGAATATGACATGAAACGTAGCGGCCCTCTCAGCGGTGTGCGCATCATCGAACTTGCCAGTATCGGCCCCGGCCCTTTCTGCGGCATGTTGCTCGCCGACCTTGGCGCGGAAGTGGTGGTCATCGACCGGCCACAGGGCGCCTATGCGCTCTACGGGCTCGATCCGCAAAAGGACTTCATGAACCGTGGCAAGCGCTCGGTGGTGCTCGATCTCAAAAAGCCCGACGACGTGGAGAAGGCGCTGCGCCTCATCGCCAAGGCGGACGCCGTGATCGAGGGCAGTCGCCCCGGCGTGGCGGAGCGGCTCGGTGTCGGTCCGGAGGCATGCATGGCGCGCAACCCCGCGCTCGTCTACGGGCGTATCACCGGCTGGGGGCAGACCGGCCCTTATGCCCAGTGGGCCGGCCACGACATCGATTACATCGCCATTTCGGGCGCGCTTCACATGTGTGGCCGTCCCGGTGAGGCGCCGGCCATTCCCATGAACTTCGTCGGCGACATGGGCGGTGGCGGCATGCTGCTGGCGTTTGGCATGGCCGCCGCGCTGTTCGAGGCGCGCGGCTCGGGCAAGGGCCAGGTGGTGGATGCCGCCATGATCGAGGGTGCCGCGGCGCAGATGGCGGGCATGCTGGTGGTGCGTGCCAATGGCCAGATCGGCGACGAGCGCGGCGACAACACCAGTTGCGGCGTGGCGCCCTTTTACGACACCTATCAAACCGCAGACGGCAAGTACCTCGCGGTCGGCGCCATCGAGCCGCAATTCTACCGGGCCTTCCTCGCCGGCCTCGAACTCAATGGCGACCCGCAGCTGACGGAGCAGGGCGACAGGGCGCTGTGGCCCGCACAAAAAGCCAGGATCGCCGCCCGTATCCGCGAGCGCGACCGCGATGATTGGATGGCCACGTTCAGCAGCGAAGCCTGTGTCGCGCCTGTATTGTCCCCGGCTGAGGTAGAGCATCATCCCCAGAACGCGGCGCGAGGCGTCTATTTCCGCGACGGCGACGTACTGCAACCCGCCCCCGTGCCCAAGTTCAGCCGTACACCGGGCGCCGTCGCCAGTGCGCCCCCCGAGCGCGGTGTGGATACGGAGGCGGTGTTTCGGGAGTGGCTGGGAGGCTAGCAGTGTTTCTGTTTGATTTTGTGGGACTCCCCTGTAGGTGTGCTCGTAGGGGCAATTCATGAATTGCCCCTACAACCGTCCAGTGCAGAGACATCTCTCAGGTGTTGGGCTTCGTTCCTCAGCCCAACCTACAAGTTGACAACCCCGGGCTTGTTCCGCAAAGGCCAAACCCCTAGAATTCCCCTCCCCACGCCAGGTACCTGCGCGCCGTCCAGCCAAGACGGTTGGCGCAGGTTGAAACGGGAAGTGAGGTGCGCTTTCGGCTGTTGTACGGCCGCCGTCAGCCAGTCCTCCGCTGCCCCCGCAACGGTAAACCGAGTCTCTGGAAAAGTGACTCCGTGAGCCCGAAACCGGCCTTCCGTGGTGATTGCAACGGCTAAGCGGAGGGCTTTGCCGGTGGTCGTCAGCCTTTTTCCCGCACATCGCCCACCTGCTTTCCTCCCTCGATCCCGCGCTTCATCCACAGATTGAGGAAGATCATGACAGCCACATCACGCCACTCCGCGATCGCAATCGCGGCCATCGCCCTGGGCGTCAGCGCTCCCGTATTCGCAGACGGCAAGCACATCGAGGAAGAGGTGATCGTCACCGCCACCCGCTCGCCGTACAGCCTGGACAAGGTGCCTTATAGCATTCGGGTGATCGACGCGCAGGAGATCAGGCGCAGCGCGGCGTCCCACCTCGGCGAGTTGCTGCGCAACGAAGGCAGCCTCCAGGTGCGCGACAGCCTTGGCAACGGCAGGAATGTCAGTATTTCACTGCGTGGCATGAGCGGCGGCCAGAACGCCGCCATCCTGGTGGATGGCCGGCGGCTCAACAACTCCGATCTCTCCGAGCCAGATCTGGCTGCCATCGTGCTCCAGGACATCGAGCGCATCGAAGTGCTCGAGGGTGGCGCGGGCGTACTGTTCGGCGACCAGGCGGTGGGCGGCGTGATCAACGTCATCACCCGCACCGGCGCGACGCCGGGCGGTCGCATCGTCGCCGGCGGCGGCAGCTACGACGCCAGAACCCTGGGCTTCAGCTACGGTGGCACCGCGGCCGCCGAAACCCTGGATTTTCAGATCAGCGGCCAGCGCGACAAAGCGGATGGCTATCGGGACAACACCGAGGTGGACTTCACCAACCTGCGCGCCGCGGGCGGCTACCGCTACGGCGCAGGACGCCTGTTCGTCGAGGGTCAGCGCACCGAAAACGACTATCTGCTGCCCGGCGCGCTGATGGATGATGAACGGCGCGCGGACCGCCGCCAGGCCGGGAGCAGCTACAACGACTACCGCATCGACACCGATCAGTACCGCATCGGCGTCGACCACAGCATCGGCGACATTGCCGACATCCTCGTCTCCTACGGCAACCGCGACGAAGACGTCGCCATCCTGGGCCGTTCACTGTCCTTCGGCGACACCCGCACCGGGCAGCGGCGCGAGGTGGAAACCTTCGACCCCCGCGTGGTGCTGAAACTCGGCAGCTGGCGCGTCACGGTCGGCAGTGACATCGAGAATTACGACTACGATCTCAGCGTGGATTCCGCCTTCGGGCTGAGCACCAGCAGCCACCGCCACGAGCGCCGCAGCCAGTACATCCAGGGCATCTACTCTTTTAACGACGACATCCAGCTCTCGGCGGGGTACCGCCACGCCAAGGTGGATGTCGACGTCGACGGCGGCTATTTCACCGCCCGCTACGACGACAGTGTCGATGTCAGGCAGGTGGGCCTGTCCTACCGGGTGACGGAAAACCTGCGCGCCTACGTCAACCGCGATGAAACCTTCCGCTTTGCCCTCGCCGACGAAAACGTCGATTTCCTCGGCAACGTGGTGTCGCTCAAACCCCAGGAAGGCGTGGCCTGGGAGCTGGGAAGCCAGTGGCATCAGGACGATGTCGAGCTGGGCGTGGCCATTTTCGATCACGCCATCGAAAACGAGATCGGCTACGATACCAACAGTTTCGCCAACATCAATTTCGACGACACCCGGCGCCGCGGCGCGACCCTGAGTGCATCGTTGCGCGCCGCGCCGCGACTCGCTATCAGCGCCAGCCTGACCCGCATGAGTGCGGAGTTCGATGGCGGCGCACTCGATGGCAACCCGTTGCCGGGAGTGTCCGAAACGCTTGCCAAGGTGGCTGCGACCTTCGATGTCAGCGACAATTTCCAATGCTATGGCGAGGCGGTCTACACCGGCCCGGTGGCCATCGACATGTACGCCGTGGCCGAGGACATTCCGGGCTTCACCGTCTACAACCTGGCGGCGTCCTACAACTACGGCAACTGGACCTTCAAGGGTCGCCTGAACAACCTGTTCGGCAAGGAATACTCGGAGCTGGTGACCTTCTTCGGTCTGCCCGCCTACTATCCCTCGCCCGAGCGCAACGCCAACGTCAGTGTTCAGTACCAGTTCTGAACCGCCGCACGAGGAAACAACCATGACCGACGACAGCAACCAGTCTCAAGACCAGGCTGATAGCAAACAAGAAAAGCACCGCAGCAAGATGCAAAAGATGAAGGCATCGGTGGACGCCCGCATCGAGGCGGCGGACACCGAGCGCGGTGTGCTGATCCTGCTCACCGGCAACGGCAAGGGCAAGAGCAGCTCCGCCTTCGGCATGGTGATGCGCTCGCTGGGTTACCAATACAAGGTTGGAGTGGTGCAGTTCATCAAGGGCAAGCAATTGTCCGGTGAGGAGCTGTATCTGCGCGAACTCGCCGAGCGCGATGGCTCCAACGTGACCTTTTACCAGATGGGCACCGGCTTCACCTGGAACACCCAGGACCGTTCGGGCGACATCGCCGCCGCCGAGCGTACCTGGGAAGAGGCGGCGAAGATGCTCGGCGACGACAGCTACCACCTGGTGGTGCTGGATGAGCTGACCTATATGCTCAGCTTCAAATACCTCGACGAGGAAACAGTGCTGGCGGCGCTGAAAAACCGTCCGGCCAACCAGTCCGTGGTGGTCACCGGGCGCGGCGGCGGTGCCGGGCTCATCGATATTGCCGATACCGTCACCGAGCTCAAGGACGTCAAGCACGCCTTCAAGGCGGGGATCAAGGCGCGCCAGGGCGTGGATTTCTGAAGGACCACTCCTTGCGCAGGCTTTCCCCCCGCACCCTGCTGATCCTGCTGGCGCTGCTGCTTCCCGCAGCGGCGCTGTGGTCGCTGACCACGGGTTCGGTCGATGTGACGTTCGCGGGGCTGGGGAAGATCATTGCCGAGCGCCTGGCCGGTGAGGGCGCCTCCAGTCACGAAGGCCTGATCATCTTCGAGATTCGCCTGCCGCGCATGCTGCTCGCCATGATGGTGGGTATGGTATTGGCCAGCAGCGGCGCGATCATGCAGGGGCTGTTCCGCAACCCGCTCGCCGACCCGTCGCTGATCGGCGTATCCAGCGGCGCATCGGTGGGCGCCAGCCTCGTCATCGTCGCGGCATCTTCCGCGCTTCAATACAGCAGCGCCGCCGGTCTCACCCTGGTGGCGCTCGGTGCCTTTGGCGGCGGTTTTCTCGCCACGCTCGTCGTCTATCGCCTGGCCACCTCCAGTGTTGGCACCAGTGTCGCCACCATGCTGCTCGCGGGCATCGCCATCAGCGCCCTGGCGGGGGCGATCAACAGCCTGCTCAGCTATTTCGCCGACAACGACATGCTGCGCCAGATCAGCCTGTGGCAGATGGGCAACCTCAGCACCGCGAGTTGGCTCAAGGTGGCACTGATCGCCGCTGTGACGTCAATACTGGCAGTGTCGTTCCCGCGCGACGGCCGCGCTCTCAATGCCATGCTGTTGGGTGAGTCGGAGGCGCGCTATCTGGGTGTCGATGTGGAGCGAGTCAAGACGAGGCTGATCCTGCTCACTGCCCTGGGAGTGGGCACCTCGGTGGCGGTCGCCGGGCTGGTGGCGTTCGTCGGCCTGGTGGTGCCCCACCTGGTGCGCCTGCTCATCGGTCCGGATCACAGGCCACTGATCCCCTGCTCCGCACTGGCCGGCGCCCTGCTCATGCTGATTGCCGACAACCTGGCGCGCACCCTGGCGGCGCCAGCGGAACTGCCCACCGGCGTGCTGACCGCGTTGCTCGGCGCACCTTTCTTCGTGATGCTGCTGGTGCGCCAGCGGGTGAGGCTGTGATGGCGCTGCGCGCGGACGGCATTGCGCTGCACCTGTCGGGCTTCGACCTGTTGCGCGACATCGCCGTGGCAGTGACGCCGGGTAAGGTCACCGCAGTGGTGGGGCCCAACGGCGCCGGAAAATCCTCTCTGTTGAAGGTGCTCACAGGCGACAATCCGGTCAGCAGTGGCACAGTGTCGCTCAACGGGCGGCCTCTCGTGGAATGGCCCCCGGCGCAGCGCGCGCGCATTCTCGGAGTACTGCCGCAGCACACGGTGCTGGACTTTCCCTTCACGGCGCGCGAGGTGGTTGCCCTCGGTCGCACGCCCCACGATACCGGCACCGCGCGCGATGCGGAGATCGTCGCCGCGGCGCTGGCGGCGGTGGATGCGTCCTACCTGGAGAAGCGCTACTACACCAATATGTCCGGCGGTGAAAAGCAACGGGTACAACTGGCGCGGGTGCTGGCGCAGATATGGGAGCCCAGTGAGATTGGCGAGCGCTTTCTGCTCATGGACGAACCGACGTCGGCCTTCGACCTCAGCCATCAGCAGATGTGTCTCGACATCGTTGAACGGTTCTCCGCCTCCGGGGTGGGGGTGCTGATGGTGCTCCACGATCTCAATCTCGCGGCACGATGTGCCGACAACCTGGTGGTGCTGTCCTGCGGCGCCATCGCCGCACAGGGGAGCCCGGCCGAAATACTTACCGAGGCGCTTCTGAAAGAAGTGTTCAAGGTCGATGCGCTGATCTTGCGCCACCCCCGTCACGGCACGCCGCTGGTGATCACCTGATGGTGCGCCGCCTCGCTTGGTTGTTGCTGTGCATGGCGCTTGCACTGCTGGCGTTTGGCGCCATGGCGGACATTCGCCTGCAAGACGATCTCGGCGATGAGCTGGTGCTCGCCGCGCCCGCCGCGCGCATCGTTTCCCTGGCGCCCAACGTCACCGAGACCCTGTTCGCCATCGGTGCGGGCCAGCTTATTGTGGGCGCCGACGAATACAGCAACTATCCGCGGGAGGCGCGGGACATTCCCCGCGTCAACAACCACGCCGCGGCGAACTACGAGCGCATCCTGGCCTTGAAGCCGGATCTGGTCATCGCCTGGCAGTCCGGCAACAGCGGCCAGATCATTCCCCGTCTGCGCCGCCTGGGGCTGCCCGTGTTCGTCATCGAGCCGCGCACCCTGGAAGACATCGCCGGCGTCGCCCGGCGCTTCGGCGCCATCACCGGCCACACTGTCGAAGCGCAACGCCTGGCCGCGACGTTCGAGGCCAAACTGGCCGAGCTGCGCCAAACATTCAGCGCGCGCACGCCGGTAAAAGTGTTCTACCAGATCTGGAACGAACCGTTGATCACCCTCAACGGCAGCCATCTGGTCAGCGACGTCATCCGCCTGTGCGGCGGGACCAACGTCTTCGCCGACGCCGCGCCCCTGGTGCCCTACGTGAACATCGAGGCGGTGATCAGCGCCGACCCGCAGGTCATCATCGCCAGCGGCAGCAACGACGAAAGCCCCGCGTGGCTCACAATGTGGCAGCGCTGGCCTGCCATCAGCGCGGTAAAGCACGGCCACATCTATTCGGTGCCGCCGGATCTCATTCAGCGCCACTCACTGCGTATCATTGATGGTGCCGGGCAAGTGTGCGCATTTCTGGACAAGGCGAGAGGTTAGATAGTAGAGACGAGAAAGGATTGCTCGGGCTGGAGAGTCGATTGCTGGATCGGACCTGTAAGCCTTGCGTGCATGGGAGGAAACATTGCTCATCAATCTGAACCTGTTGCAGAATGGGATGGACATGAATCTTCGGCGTTATGGATGGCCGGGTCACGCATGGGCCCATGAGTTCCCCTCGATACGCGGGGTCCGAGGGATGCGTGAGCACGATGGAGTGATACATAGCTCATGAAAGGAAATGAGATTGACAGTTCTCCTCGTCCAGTGGAAGAAGAGCAGCAACTACCGCTCTTCTCTCTGGATATTGGGACTGTGCAGTTGGAGTCCGGCGAAAAAATTGCAGGGGTGTCCGAGCAAGCCGTTGAAAGTCCTTTCAGCAAGTACATCGTATATGTGGATGAAAGCGGCGACCATTCCTTGCAGTCCATTGATGGACAGTATCCGGTGTTTGTGCTGGCCTTTTGTGTTTTTCACAAGCGTTACTACAGTGAACAGGTAGTTTCAGCACTGGAAAAGTTCAAGTTTAACCACTTTGACCATGACCAAGTCGTGCTGCATGAAAACGCGATCCGCAAAGAGAAGGATGCTTTCAATATTTTTCGCAGCAGAGAGCAGAAAAATCAGTTCCTGGATGAGCTGACTTACATTATCGAGCGAAGCAATTTCATTCTGATCAGTTGTGTGATCGACAAGGGTGGCCTACGGAAGCAAATGGATGTTGAATCCAATCCCTATCACATTGCTTTGAGCTTCTGTCTGGAGACGTTATACGAACTTCTTCAGGAAAAGCGCCAGCATGAGAAGAAAACCCATATAGTGGTTGAGTGCAGGGGACGGAAGGAAGATAACGAACTGGAACTGGAGTTCAGGCGAATATGCGATGGCAGCAATCGTTTGGCAAAGCTGTTGCCTTTCGATGTTCTGTTTGCGGATAAGCGTGCGATGTCGTCAGGGCTCCAGCTTGCTGATTTGGTTGCCCGGCCCATAGGATTGCATGTACTGAGGTCGGAGCAGGAAAACAGGGCGTTTGACGTGCTCAAGAAGAAATTTTACTGCGATGGAGGGCGTGAACTCGTGGGTAAGAATTATGAGGGGTTGGGGTTGAAGATTTATCCAGCCCCAGAAAGCGAAAAGCCCCGATGACGCTCACCGAGGCTATGACGCCGACCGGGCACCCCCAATCCACTTGATTGACAGTCTAGACAAATACGGCCTTGATGGCAATTCGCCATGTGAAAGCACTGGTCACCTGTAAGCATGATTAACCTGGTCATGTTGAGTCGGAACAACACTTGGCTCAACCAACCGTTGATGATTGCCGCAACCTCTTGCTGCACTTGGGTGTGAAGGGTCAGATTTTTAGTGACGCCTGTAATACAGCATGGCCCATCATGGTGCCATCGGGCCGCCTCTCGTTGACCTGCCCAACACCCCTCTATACAATCCGCCCCCTGCATCAGGTGCCTGCTCGTCCATCCTTCGCCGGGATGGGCTGGAGCAGGGTAAACGGGAAGTGTGGTGCGTCAGGGCAACTATTCGAGTGGCCGCCCCGACAAAACCTCCGCTGCCCCCGCAACGGTAAGTGAATCCTGCCAGGAGTTCACAAGCCCGAAACCGGCCTGGTGATGATGGAATCTCCGTCATCACGGTGTGCAGTTGCACTGACGATGAAGCGGAGGGCTTCACGGTGGCTGGTTTGTTTCGCTGATCCTGCGACCCCACACCTTTTTCCTCCCCCCATACGTGCGTGCGTTTATCTGCGGTGACGAAGCGGAGGGCTTCTGCACGCTGATTGCCCTCATTTGTCGCTGAGCGCGAACGGCCTGCATCCGGCTTCCTCGACCGTATTGACCAAAACGACGTTTGAGGACAACGACATGTTCACAACCCTGTTCGCGCGGCGCCATCTCGCCGCGGCCATCGCCTCCTGTCTGCTGTGTGGCACCGCCCTGTCCGACGAAAGAAAGATGGAAGTCGTGGAAGTACGCGCCAATGCCCTCGAAGACCAGGGCCTTTCCCTTGACGAGGTGAACAGCGCCGCCAGCCGGCTCGGCCTTGCCGCCAGGGACATTCCCGCCAGCCTGACCGTCCTGAATAAGGAAGCCATCGCCATCAAGGGCGATTTCTCGGGCCTTTCCGCCGTCACCCGCGCCACTGGCTTCGCCTCCAGCGCCAGCCCAGGCAACGGTGGCACTTCCACCTCGGTGCGCGGCTTCAACGGCCATGGCTCAGTGGTCACCACCTATGACGGCACCCGCATGTACGTGGGTTCCGGCTCGGTGAACTTCCCTGCCGACACCTGGACCGTGGAGCGGGTGGAAGTGCTGCGCGGCCCCGGCGCGGTGATCAACGGCGTGGGCGCCATCGGCGCCACCGTGAACTATGTGCCGAAGAAGCCCGGCTTCACGGATATTGCCAATGAACTGGACGTCACCGTCGGTAGCTTCGACATGCGCCGCGTCGCCATCGGTTCGGGCGGCGCCCTCAGCGACACCTGGGCCTATCGCATGGATGCCGTCAGCCACCGCAGCGACGGCTATGTGGACCGCGGCGACGAAAAGCGCACCGCCTTTGCGGGCGCATTCCTGTTCCGGCCGAGCGACGATCTGTCAGTGCAGCTGAGCCTGGATTTTGCCAGCACGGATTCCGCCACGTATTGGGGAACACCCCTGGTGAACGGCGCCATTCCCGGCGCCATCCGCCGCAACAACTACAACTCGGAGGATGCGGCGGTCACCTACGACGACCTGTGGCCGCGGTTGCACGTTGAATGGCGCATCAACGACCAGGTGCAACTGCGCAGCGACACCTATTACCTGACCAGCGAGCGTCACTGGCGCAACATCGAAACCTACGATTACAACGCCGCCAGCGGCCAGGTGGACCGCTCCTTCTACCTGGAAATCTTCCACGAACAGGAACAGCTCGGCCACCGCAGCGACCTGTTGTTCGATTTCGACGTGGCGGGCATGAACAACCTGATGAGTGTTGGCGTCGAGGTCAACCGCATCACCTTCAGCCATATCAACAACTCGCCCTATGCCGGCGGCACCAGTGTCGACCTGCTCGATCCCGTGCCCGGCACCTGGGCGGATACCAATGTCAGCGAAACCACCCGGGACTTCGACACCGACACCCTGCAGTACGCGCTGTTCATCGACAATGTGCTGAAGATCAACGAGCACTGGCACCTGGTGGCGGGCGTGCGCCACGACGATATCGACTACGAGCGCGAGAACCAGGCGCGCAGCAACGGCCGGCCCGCCGGCAAGCTGTCCAACGACATGTCCGACACCAGTTGGCGGCTCGGCGGCGTTTTCAAGCCCAATGACAACACCAGCCTTTACGCGCAATACGCCACTGCAGCGGACTCGATTCAGGGGCTGATCTCCTCGTCCAACCCCGATCTGGATCTGGCGGAAGGCGAGCAGTTCGAGCTGGGCATCAAGCAGCAGTTCCTGGACGGCCGCCTGCAATACACCCTTTCCCTGTACGACATCGTCAAGAAGAACCTGATCAGCAGCGACCCCGGCGGTGTGCAGCGCCAGATCGGCGAGCAGTCGTCACGGGGTGTGGAGTTCGAGCTGTTCTGGATGCCGCTGGATGTGTTCAGCGTCGATTTCAACCTGGCGCTGGCGCGGCCCGAGTATGAGGAGTTCATCAGCGGCAGCAACGATTACAGCGGCAAGACACCGCGCAACGTTCCCGAGGAAACCGCCAACCTGTGGCTCACCTGGCAGGTGGCGAGCGCCTGGTCCATCGCCGGCGGCGCCCGCTACGTGGGAGAGCGCTACCTGAACGACGCCAATACCGCCGAGCTGCCCGCCTACACCGTGGTGGACGCCACCGTGCAATGGCAGGTCAATGACGCGCTGCGCCTGAGCCTGCGCGGCAAGAACCTCTCCGACACCCGCAACTACGTGCTGGCGCCCTACGGCAACCAGTGGATTCTGGGTGACGGGCGCAGTGTCGAGGTTGGTTTGAATTACGGGTTCTGAGTTGCACGTTTCAAGTTGCACGTTTCACGTAAAAAACCTGAGGTCACCAAGGCTTCCCGTGTGAAACTCAAACGCTGGCTCTACCTCAGTCACCGCTGGCTGGGCATCGGCCTGTGCCTGCTGTTCGCCATGTGGTTTTTCACCGGCGTGGTGATGATGTATGTGCACTTTCCGCAGCTGACCGAGGAGGAGCGCCTGGCGGCCCTGCCGGCTCTTGCGCCCGAGCGGGTGCGGGTGCCCGTAGAACGGGTTTTGGCTCTGGCGCCTGAGGGAACGAGCATCCGTTCCCTGCGCCTGACCTCGGTGCTGGGCCGTCCCGCTTACCTGCTGCACGACGAGGGCGGCACCCTTTACGGGCTGTTCGCGGATGATGGTGAAGTATTCGCCGGTTTCGATGCGGCGGATGCACTGCTCGCGGCCCGCACCTACCAGCAGGTGCTCCGCGACGTGGGTGATGAGGAGCCGCGCTATCTGGGCAGTGTGGACATGGACCAGTGGTCTTTGTCGCGCAACCTCAACGATCACCGCCCCTTGCATCATGTGGCGCTCGCCGATGCCGCCGGCACGCGCCTGTATATCTCGTCGCTCACCGGCGAGGTGGTGCGCGACACCGATACCCGGGAGCGGGTGTGGAACTGGCTGGGCGCCAATCTGCACTGGATCTACTCCCTGGTGCTGCGCCGCCACGGTGAGCTGTGGCATCAGGTGGTGGTCGTCCTGTCCCTGCTCGGCCTGGCGGCACTGGTGACCGGCGCCGTCATTGGTGTGCTGCGCCTGCGCATCCGCAATCCCTATCGGGGCAGCGACGTCACGCCCTATCGGGGCATGATGAAGTTGCATCACCTGTTGGGGCTGGGGTGCCTGTTGTTTCTCGCCACCTTCATGTTCAGTGGGTTGATGTCCATGAACCCCTGGGGAGTCTTCACTTCCCAGCGGCCTTTTTCCCAGGTGCAAAAGGATTATCGCGGCGCCTCTCAGGCGCAGAGTGCGTTGCCTGACAGTGCCCCGGCGGACTTGCGCGCCGCGCTGGCGCAGTATCCGGACACTCGCGAGATCGTCTGGCAATGGCTGGCGGGCGAGCCCCATCTGGTGTTGGTGGCGGCGCCGTACCAGCGCCGCGTGGTGCTGGCCGATGGCCGCGAGCCGGACGCGTTTGTACAGCGCGCCCGCGCCCGGCTGGAAACTGTCATGGCCGGCGCGGAGGCAACTTCGGCGACCCTCATCGAACGCTACGACGCCTACTACTATTCCCACCACCAGCGCTGGCGGCCGCTGCCGGTGTTGCGGGTCAAGTTCGATGATGATGAGCACACCTGGTTCCATATCGACCCGGCCACCGGCGAGTTGCTCAATGGCCTGACTACCAGAGGGCGTGTGCAGCGCTGGTTGTACAACGGCATGCACAGCCTGGATTTCACCTTCCTGATTCAACGCCGCCCGCTGTGGGATGTGATCGTGATTGCCTTGAGCGTGCTGGGACTGGTTTTTTCCGTCACCAGCGTCCACATCGGTATCCGCCGCTTGCGACACGACAAGAGGCGGCGGAGTAGGTGATCGCACGATGCCGTTCTTGCGCTTCGAACGCCGGCCGTGGCCTGGGAAAGCCTTTCGAGACACGCCGTGAACCCATCCGTGGGGGCTCGCCAGCGCCATCCTTGGCGCTGAACGGTCTCGAAAGGCTTTCCCAGGCCGCGCCCTCACCGCGCTAAAGGCAAAAGAGCGATAATTTCATCTCCCATCTCCCATCTCCCATCTCCCATCTCCCATCTCCCATTAAGACATCTCACGCCGCTGGCGACACACCGCGTTGACCTTTGTCGAAGCTGGGCTATACAATCCGCCCCCTGCATCAGGTGCCTGTTCGATCCTCCTTTGCCGGGAGAGTCTGGAACAGGTTAAACGGGAAGTGTGGTGCGTCAGGACAACGGATCGAGAGGCCGTCCTGACAAAACCTCCGCTGCCCCCGCAACGGTGAGTGACCCCCAGGGATCACAAGCCCGAAACCGGCCTGGTGATGGCGCTCTTCGCGCCGTCACGGTGTGCAGTAGCTGCAATGATGAAGCGGAGGGCTTTGTCAGTGGTTATCTGCCTTTTCCATATCGGCGTCCGCCACTTTTATCCCCTCCCTCAATCCTTGTTTTCAACGGCTCGATTGAGGAATTATCGTGAAAAAAAATCTTCTTGCTCACAGTGTCATGGCGGGTGTCGCCGCATTTGGCGCGGCGCTTCCGGCGTCTGCCGATCTGTCCTATCAGGAAAAGGTGGTAATCACGGCCACGCGCACACCCGTGGCCCTGGTGGACAGCCTGGCCCCGGTGACCACCGTGTCCCGCGAGCAGCTGGACGTGCGCCAGCCCCTCGACCTGCGGGACGTGTTCAGGCAATTGCCCAGCCTCAACATCAGCCGCAACGGCGGACCGGGCGCATCCACCGGCCTTTACACCCGCGGCACCAGCAACGGCCACACCCTGATTCTCGTGGACGGCCAGCGGGTGAGCAGTGCCACCCTGGGCAGCACCAGCTTTCAATACATCAACCCGGATCAGATCGAGCGCATCGAAGTGGTGCGCGGCGCTCGCTCCAGCCTTTACGGCAGCGACGCCATCGGCGGCGTGATCCAGATTTTCACCCGCGACGGCTCCGAGAGCGCGGGCACCTATGTCACTGGCGCCATCGGTAATGACAACCTGCACAAGGTGGCGCTCGGCACCAGCGGCAGCAACGGCGGCCTGTACTACGGCGTGCATGGCTCCTACCTGGACACGGACGGCATCAACAACCTGAAGGCCGATCTCAGCCGCGACGACGACGGCTACCGCAACCGTTCCCTCAACGCCAGCGTCGGCTACCGCTTCGCCAACGACGCCGATGTGGTGCTGCGCTTCCTCGAAAGCAACAACCGCAACGAGTACGACAACGCCTTCAATCCCGCGGAAAAGCCCTACAGCGACTCGCGCCTGCAGAACATCAACCTCAAGGGCACCCTGCCGGTCACCGATTTCTGGCTGAGCCAGCTGTCCCTGGGGCTTGCCGTCGACGACAGCGACAACTACGACGGCGCCACCGGCCTCAATACCGGCGCCTTCCGCACCGAGCGCGAGCAGCTGTTCTGGCAGAACGACTTCACCCTGCTCGACGATCATATCTTCACCCTCGGCTACGACTATTACGAAGACAAGGTGAAGGCGAACAGCAACTACGTGGACGCCGCCGGCAACACCGTGTCCTCGCGCGACAACGGCGCGGTTTTCGCCCAGTATCAGGGCGGCCTGTCGATCGTCGATCTGGTGTTGGGCGTGCGCGAAGAGGATAACGAGGAATTCGGCAGCCACACCACGGCCAACGTTTCCATCGGTGTCAGCATCGATGAGCATCACAAGGTGGTGGCGTCCTGGGCGGAGGGCTTCAAGGCGCCGACCTTCAACGACCTGTACTGGCCCGCCAGCCCCTGGGACGCGGGCAACCCGGATCTGGAGCCGGAGGAGTCGGAAAACATCGAACTCGGCGTGCGCGGCAACTACGACACCTGGCATTGGGCCATCACCTATTTCGAAAACGACGTGGACAACCTGATCGCCTGGGCCGCGGGCGACGACTTCGTGTGGCGCCCCTACAACGTCAACGAAGCGGAAATCAAGGGTGGTGAACTGATCGTGGGCGCAGTCATCGCAGGCTGGGATGTGGACGCGGCCTTCACCTACCTGGAGCCACGGGACGCCAACAGCGACCGCCTGCTGGTCAACCGCAGCCGCACCAACCTGGTGCTGAACGCGGATCGCGCCTTCGGCGACCTGCGCCTCGGTTTCTCCGTGAAGAACCAGGGCAAGCGCTACGCGGATGCCGCCAACAGCTACAGCCTCGACCGCTACACCACCCTGGGCGTGCGCCTCGGCTACCAGATCTCCCCGGCGCTGGAAACCAACTTCCGTCTGGACAATATGTTCGACGACGACTACGAACCCAGCCGCGGCTACAACCAGGAAGGGCGCACCTGGCAACTCGGCGTGACCTGGCGGATGTAACCATGGGCCCAGGTGGAGTGGAGGCTGTGAAGTCGTGACCAAACGCGGTCTGTCCCTGATGGTGCAAGGCGCTTTTACCTTGATGGTGCAAGGCACCACCTCCGACGCCGGCAAGAGCGTGCTGGTGGCGGGGCTGTGCCGTGTGCTGGCGCGGCGCGGTGTCAGGGTCGCGCCGTTCAAGCCCCAGAACATGGCGCTCAACAGCGCGGTGACCGCGGACGGCGGCGAGATCGGCCGCGCCCAGGCGGTGCAGGCCCAGGCCTGCTTCCTGGAGCCGGAGCGGGACATGAACCCAGTGCTGCTCAAGCCCTCCAGCGACACCGGTGCCCAGGTGATCATCCGCGGTCGGGCGCTCGCCAACATGAACGCCCGCGACTATCACGACTACAAGGCGGTGGCCCGCGCCGCCGTGCTGGAATCCTTCCAGCGCCTGCGCGAGCGCTACGACGCGGTCGTCGTCGAAGGCGCGGGCAGCCCGGCGGAGATCAACCTGCGCGACAACGACATCGCCAACATGGGCTTCGCCGAGGCGGTGGACTGCCCGGTGATCCTGATCGCCGACATCGATCGGGGCGGGGTCTTCGCCCACCTGGTCGGCACCCTGGACCTGCTGTCGCCTTCCGAGCAGGCGCGCGTCGCGGGTTTCGTCATCAACCGCTTTCGCGGCGACATCTCGCTGTTGCAGCCCGGCCTCGACTGGCTGGAACAGCGCACCGGCAAACCCGTGCTGGGCGTGCTGCCCTATCTGCACGGCTTTCACCTGGAGGCGGAGGACGCCATCGACGTCAGCCAGGTGGCGGGGGAGGGCGAACAGCTCCGGGTGGCGGTGCCCGTGCTGCCGCGCACCAGCAACCACACCGACTTCGACGCCCTGCGCCTCGATCCGGCGGTGGACCTGCGCTTCGTGCGCGCCGGCGAACCGCTGCCGCCCGCCGACCTGATCGTGCTGCCCGGCAGCAAGAACGTGCGCGGCGACCTCGCCGCCCTGCGCGAGCGGAACTGGGACAAGGACCTGCTGCGCCACCTGCGCTACGGCGGCAAGGTGCTCGGCATCTGCGGTGGCTTCCAGATGCTGGGCAACCGCATCGCCGACCCGGACGGTATCGAGGGCGAGCCGGGTGAGAGCGCCGGCCTCGGCCTGCTCGACATGGATACCCGGCTGTACCCGGAAAAACAGTTGCGCCGGGTCGGCGGTACCCTTGCCGATCTCAGGGGCGCCGGTTTTGCGGATGGCGAGGTGCGGGTGGAGGGCTACGAAATCCACTGCGGCATCTCCGAAGGCCCGGCGCTCGCCGATCCGGTGGCACAGCTTGATCATGGCCCGGATGGTGCGCGCAGCAACGACGGCCAGGTGATCGGCACCTACGTGCATGGCCTCTTCGACCACCCGGAGGCGGCGCGCGCCCTGCTGGCCTGGGCGGGCCTGCGCGAGGCAGCCAGCTTCGACTATCGCGCGCTGCGCGAACAGCAGATCGAGCGCCTGGCGGATAGCGTGGAACAGCACCTGGACCTGTCCATCCTGTTTCCGCGGGAGCTGCAACCATGAACACTCGTCCAGGTAGGGTGGACAGCGCTTTTCTGTCCACCGTGGATATGACCAACATCCCGCAAGCCCAACAGGTGGACAAAAGTAGTGTCGTCCACTCTATGGGCGCCCGCCTGAGCCACTGCGCGGACTGGGTGACCCTGGCCTTCGATACGCCGCGCCCGGTGCTGAGCAGCGCGGTGCTGGGTGGCGGCCTCGGTCACAGCCGCCGCTGGCTCAATCTGCGGGTGAGCGGCGATGCGGCCCACGAAAGCTTTTGTGAAAGCCCCCAAACCACCCTGGCGGATCTGTGCCGCCGCCAGGGGTGGGAGGCCGACACCGTGGCGATGATGACCGCCGCTTCCATGGACTCCCTGCGGGTGCGCCACACCACCCTCGGCGCCGGCGGTGAAACTCTCGCGGTACTGGTCACCTCCGGTATGGCCAACGCCCGCCGCGCCGGTGACCCGGCGGAGTACCGGGCGCTCGGCGAGATACCCGCCGAGACCGGCACCATCAACCTGGCAGTGATCGCCAGCGCCCGGCTGAGCGGAGCCGCCCTGGTGGAGACTGTGCTGGTGGCCACCGAGGCCAAGGCCGCAGTGCTCCAGGACCTGGGTATCCGCAGCCCGGTGTCCGGGGCCATCGCCACAGGAACCGGCACCGACGCCATCGCGGTGTTCGCCGGCCACGGTCAGGCCGTCCACTACGCCGGCAAGCACACCCTGTTCGGCGAAGCTCTCGCCCGGCTGGTACTGGCCGCACTCGCTGATTCCATCCATCAGACCGGCCCGCTGGCCGCCGGCCTCGACCTGGGAGAAACCCCATGAACAGCCCAACACACCCCGATCGAGGGCTGGAACTGATCCTCGGCGGTGCGCGCTCCGGCAAGAGCCGCCTGGCGGAAGCCCGCGCCCTGGAGAGTGGCCGTGAGCTTCATTACATCGCCACCGCCACGGCGGGCGACGGCGAAATGACCGAACGCATCCGCCACCACCAGGCGCGCCGCGGTCCCCAGTGGCTCGCCGTCGAAGAGCCCCTGCACCTGGCCGCCACCCTGGAACGATTGGCCCGCGCCGACCGCTGCCTGCTGGTGGACTGCCTGACCCTGTGGCTCAGCAACTGCCTGCACCACGACTGCTGGCCGCTGGAGCGGGAAGCGTTGCTGAAAACCATTGCCGGCCTGCCCGGCCGGATCATCCTGGTGAGCAACGAAGTGGGCTCCGGCATCGTGCCCCTCGGCGAACTGTCGCGCCGCTTCGCGGATGAGAGCGGCTGGCTGCATCAGCAGTTGGCGCAGGTGGCGAGGAGGGTGACGCTGGTGGTGGCGGGGTTGTCGCTTGAGTTGAAAGATTTTGGTCTGACGTCGGACGTCTGACGTCGGACGCTTTTGGGTGCAGGCATCAAGTCTGGTGCGCTGCATGATTATCGAGGAAACACTGTGAAACCCAATGATGGCACCCCTTCTTTAGCGTCAGACGTCAGACGTCCGACGTCAGACCTGTCGCCAACCTGGCTGCACTCGCCAACCGCACGCACCTCCCAAACAGCGAGAGACACCGCCCGCACCCGCCAAAACCAACTTACCAAGCCACCCGGCTCCCTGGGCCGCCTGGAGGATATAGCCGTGGCCTTCGCCGGCTGGCAGGGCAGGGCGGTGCCGCGGCTGGAGGCCGTGCGGGTGCGGGTGTTCGCCGCCGACCACGGCATTGCGGCCGAGGGTGTGTCGGCGTTTCCGCAGGCGGTGACGGTGGAGATGATCCGCAATTTCGCCAGGGGCGGGGCGGCGATTTCAGTGCTGTCGCGCCGTGCCGGGGCGGATTTCCGGGTGGTGAACCTGGGTACGGTTGAGCCCCTGAGTGATGCGGATCGCGGTTACCCGGCGGTGCGCGACCTGCAACTGGCGCCCGGCAGCGCCAATATCTGTACGGCGGCGGCCATGGATGAAGAACTGCTGGCAGCGGCCCTGGCGGCGGGGGCGGAAGAAATCATTGGCGGCGGGCCTTGCGACCTCTTTATCGGCGGCGAGATGGGTATCGCCAACACCGCTGCCACGGCTGCCCTGGTCAGCGCCCTGTTGGGCCTGTCCACGGCGCAGACCGTGGGCACGGGCACCGGGGTGGATGGAGAAGGGCTCGCCCGCAAGCGCGACGCCGTGAACCGCGCCCTGGTGCTGCACGAGCCCCACTGTCATTCACCCCTGGAGACTCTGCGCCGCCTCGGTGGCCTGGAAATCGCCGCCCTCACGGGAGCCTATATCGCGGCTGCCCAGCGCGGCATCCCCAGCCTGGTGGACGGCTATATCTGCACCGCGGCGGCGCTGGTGGCCTGTCGTATCAACCCGGGGGTGCGGGACTGGTTGCTGTTCGGCCACCGCTCGCGGGAGCCGGGCCACAGCCACCTGCTCGACGCCCTCGATGCGCAGCCGCTGCTCGATCTGGGCCTGCATCTGGGCGAGGGCAGCGGCGCTGCATTGGCGTTACCGTTGTTGCAAAGCGCCTGCGACCTGCACCGGGAGATGGCGACGTTCGTCGAAGCCGGGGTCAGCGGGGCACCGGAATGAGCGAGCGGACCACCACGGTCGATCTGCTGCGCCACGGCGCCTGCGCGGGCGGCGACATTTTTCGCGGTGTCACCGATTCGGCACTGACTGACCAGGGTTGGC
Organism: uncultured Porticoccaceae bacterium; assembly: GCA_964469165.1. GTDB lineage: Bacteria > Pseudomonadota > Gammaproteobacteria > Pseudomonadales > Porticoccaceae > CAYXXZ01. Next base: position 28,422 of record CAYXXZ010000004.1, on the reverse strand, counting down.
ACCAGATGACCGCGGCCCTGGCGCGCCATGGTGGCTGGCAGCGCGTGGTCAGCTCGCCATTGCAGCGCTGTGCGGATTTCGCCGAGCGCTTCGCGCACGACCGTGGTCTGCCCCTGGCTCATGAAGTGAATCTGCGCGAAATCCATTTCGGTCGCTGGGAGGGGCGCGACATCGCTGAAGTATGGCGGGAAGAGGGCGCCTTTGTGGCGCGTTACTACCGAGAGCCGGGCAACCTTGCCCCTCCGGGTGGCGAATCCGCGGCGGAGGCGAGTGCGCGCCTGGTGCAGGTGTGGAACGCTCTGCTCGCCCGCCACCGCGGCGAGCATTTGTTGCTGGTGTGCCACGGTGGCGTCATCCGCCTGCTGCTGTGTCACCTGCTGGCGGCCCCCCTCGCCAGCAGTACTTTCTTCCATGTGCCCTACGGCTGTTTGGTGCGATTGCAGGTATACCACCTGAACGAAGGCGATGCTCCGCAACTGATTTTTCATCAGCCGGGGGAAGCGGATGTTTAGGGAGCAGGCGGTTGACTGTGAGGGCTTTCTGCCGGAGGTTTGGGGCGATTCCCTTTCCCCGGCCCTCTCCCTGAAGGGAGAGGGGGGCAAACAGGAAGGCCGGTGCGATACTCCCTCTCCCTTCAGGGAGAGGGCCGGGGAGAGGGCAAATCCCCTGGACACGCGCAACAATCCGGCACGCCAAGCGAGTGGCACAGGAGCGAGCGATGGCTGATTCCGGAACACTGCGCGAAGAATGCCGCGCCCTGGCGGTGGCGCTGCTGACCCGCATCCCGGTGCTGCGGTTGCGGATACACCATCTGGGCGACGGCGATGTTTCGCAACTGATTTTTCACCAGCCGGAGGTTTGGGGCGATTCCCTTTCCCCGGCCCTCTCCCTGAAGGGAGAGGGGGGCAAACAGGAAGGCCGGTGCGATACTCCCTCTCCCTTCAGGGAGAGGGCCGGGGAGAGGGCAAATCCCCTGGACACGCGCAACAATCCGGCACGCCAAGCGAGTGGCACAGGAGCGAGCGATGGCTGATTCCGGAACACTGCGCGAAGAATGCCGCGCCCTGGCGGTGGCGCTGGGGCTGCTGACCCGCATCCCGGTGCGGATCGCCGGCGAGGTCGGCCCCGCGACGTTGGGTCGCTCCCTGCACTGGTATCCGGCGGCGGGGCTGCTGATCGGCCTGTTGCTCGCGCTGCTGGCCAGCGTTCTGTCCGGCGCGGGCCTGCTCGGCGCCGCGCTGGTGGTGGCCCTGTGGGTGGCGCTTACCGGCGCATTGCACCTGGACGGCCTGGCCGACTGCGCCGATGCCTGGGTGGGCGGCATGGGCGACCGCGAGCGCACCCTGGCGATCATGAAGGACCCGGCCTGCGGCCCTGCGGGCGTCGTCGCTGTGGTGCTGGTGCTGCTCGTTAAGGTCGCGGCGCTGGATGTACTGCTGGCCCATTCGTCCGCCGACTGGTGGCTGGCGCCTGTGGTGGCACGCACCCTGTTGCCCCTGGCATTTATCACATTGCCCTATGTCAGGGTCGGCGGCATGGGGGGCGGCCTGGCCGAAAACGCCTCGCGCAGAGGTCTTACCACTGCCGCGTTGGTCGTGGCTGCAGTGCTCGCATTGTGCCTGCCTGTCACACTTTGGCTACCGTGGCTGGCGGTTTCCGTTGCCCTGTTCGCGTTGTGGCGCAGGAGCGTGCAGCGCCGCCTGGGCGGCTTCACCGGTGATTGCGCCGGGGCATTGGTCGAACTGTTGGAAACGGCGCTGTTGGCGACTGCTGCCCTGTTGGTCGCGGGAACTGTGCCGTGATTGCGTTACAGATATTGCTTGCCCTGATTCTCGACACCCTGTGCGGCGAGCCCCGGCGCTGGCACCCGCTGATTGGCTTCGGCGCGCTGGTTGGCCGGGTCGAGGCTCTGCTGCGCTGCGACGGCCATTCGCCGCGGGCCCAGCAACTGGCGGGTGCTCTTGGCTGGCTGCTGTTGGCCGCGTTGCCGGCGCTGGCATTGTGGGGGCTGCTTGCGATGTTTTCCGGCTGGCTGCTGGTTGCCGCTCAGGTGTTGGTGTTGTATTTCACCCTCGGCAATCGCAGCCTGGCAGAGCACGCCCGTGCCGTGGCGGCACCACTGCTCGCCGGTGATCTGACGGCGGCGCGATATCAGGTGGGCATGATCGTCAGCCGCGACACGGCGGCGCTGGACGAGGCAGGCGCGACCCGCGCGGCGGCGGAATCGGTGCTGGAGAACGGCAGCGACGCGGTGCTGGCGCCGCTGTTCTGGTTCGCACTGGCGGGCGCGCCCGGCGCGCTGCTCTACCGGCTGGCCAACACCCTCGACGCCCGCTGGGGCTACCGCTCGGAAAAGTACCTGCATTTCGGCCGCGGCGCGGCGCGGCTCGACGACCTTCTCAACTGGCTGCCCGCCCGGCTCTGCGCACTTTCCTATGGCCTCGCCGGCAACCTGCGCGCGGCGCTGCGCTGTTGGCGCGAACAGGCGCCGCGGGCGGCCAGCCCCAATGCCGGGCCGGTGATGGCCGCGGGAGCCGGGGCGCTGGGTATCCGCCTGGGCGGCCCGGCCCGCTACCACGGTCGCGAGGAGTGGCGGCCCGCCCTCGGTTGCGGTCGCGATCCCGAGCCTCGGGACATCCAGCGAGCTGTGCACCTGTTGTGGCGCGCGATTGCCCTGTGGCTTGTGGTGATAGCGCTCATAGAGCTATCCCAAGCTTTTTCCACGAATTTGGCACCCAGGCTTGAAGGGGTGATGGTGGACCCTGCGGGACCGTCAGCGCCAGGGATGGCGCTGTCCGAGCCTCCATGGATGGATTCAGAGCCTGCCCCGCGAGCGCAGCGAGTGCTTTGGGTACGGCGTGTCCCGCAGGGTTATCCACCATCGCCCCATGCCACCACAGCTTCAAGTGGCACCAGTCTTCTCGATCGGTACTACCGATTGTTGGAGAAGGAGATCCCATGGCCCTGATCCACGGCGGCAATCTGATCCAGGCCAGCGCCGAATTCGGTATTCCTCCGGCGGAGTGGATCGATGTGTCAACCGGCATCAGCCCCTGGAGCTGGCCCGTGCCCCCGGTGCCGGAGAGCGTCTGGCAGCGCTTGCCGGAGGACGGCGACGGCCTGCTGGAAACCGCCGCCGGCTATTACGGCTGCGACGCGGCCCAACTGTTGGCTCTGCCCGGCTCCCAGCACGGGGTGCGCCATCTGCCCGCGTTGTGGCCAGCGGCGCCGGTGGCGCTGCCGCTGTGGGGGTACCGCGAGCACCAGCATGCCTGGCAACTGGCGGGCCACGAACCGGTGTTCTACCGGGACGGTGCCCACCTGCGCGCGCTGGTGGCGCAGGGCGCGGTGCGCCATGTGCTGGTGATCAATCCCAACAATCCCAGTGCGGATGTCCTCGATTCCAAGGTGTTGCGCCACCTCGCTGATGAACTCGCCGAGAGCAACGGCCAACTGGTGGTGGACGAGGCGTTCATGGACCCGCATCCGGAGCACAGCCTGATTTCCAGCCGTCCCGCCAACACCGTGATATTGCGCTCCCTCGGCAAATTCTTCGGCCTCGCCGGCATCCGTCTCGGTTTCGCGGTGGCGGAGCCGGCGCTGGTCGCGCGCCTGGCGCAGGACATGAACCCCTGGGCCGTCAGCCACCCGGCGCGCTGGATCGGCGGCCGTGCCCTGGCGGACCGGAACTGGCACGGCGCCCAGCGCCGGCGCCTGGAAGACGCCGCGCAGCGCTGGCAGGCGGTACTGGCGGCGCTATTCCCGGAGCTGGACTGGCGCCGCGCCGCGCACTTCATCAGCGCCGAAACGGAGTGGGCCGAAGCGCAAGGGATCTACCGGGCCGCGGCGCGGCGTGGGCTGCTGATGCGCCTGCTGGGGCCATTGGAGGATCGCGGCATGTTGCGCCTCGGGCTGCCCGCGCCGCAGCACTGGCAGCGGGCGCTGGATGTGCTGCATCAAAGCAGGGGCAATTGCACGAACCTGCCGGTTTCATGAATTGCCCCTACAGAGCATTTTGGTTCAAGGGTATCGAGAGATGACGAGACAAATGACACGGCTGCTGGGCCTGTTCACACTGCTGGCGCTGGCCGCTGTGGCGCGCGCCGAAATCCGCGTGGTGGACGACCTCGGCCACGAACTGACACTGGACAGGCCCGCCACCCGCGTGGTGAGCCTCGCCCCCAACATCACCGAATCCCTGTTCGCGGTGGGCGCCGGCGGCCTGATCGTCGCCACCGTCAACTACAGCGACTACCCGGAAGAGGCGTTGCTGATTCCCCAGATCGGCGCCTTCAACCGCGTCAATATCGAGAGCGTGGTGGGCTACAAGCCCGACCTGGTGCTGGCCACCCACAGTGGCAACGGCGGCGAAGTGATCGAGCGCCTGCGCGCCCTGGGCCTGAAGGTGTATGCCGCCGACCCGAGGCGGTTGGAAGGCATCGCCCGCAACCTGAGTGACTTCGCCGCCCTCACGGGGCGCGGCGCCGAGGGTGCGGCCGCCGCGGACCGCTTCAGCGCGCGGCTGGGACGGCTGCGTGCCACCTATGCCGGCGCGGCGCCGGTCACCGCCTTGTACCAGGTGTGGAACGATCCGCTGACGACCGTCAACGACAAGCACATGATCGCCGACCTGATCCGTGTGTGCGGCGGCGTCAACGCCTTTGGCGAGGCCATTCCCCTGTTGCCGGTAATCAGCGTCGAGGCGGTGCTCAAGGCCGACCCCCAGGTCATCATCGCCAGCGGCATGGGCGAGGAGCGCCCCGACTGGGTTGACCAGTGGCGGCGCTGGCCGAGCCTGACCGCAGTGCGCGACAACCATCTTTATTTCATACCCCCGAGCCTTCTGCAGCGCTACTCCGTCCGCATTCTCGACGGCGCGGAGCAGATGTGCGGTTTTCTGCAGCAGGCGCGGCAAACCCTGGAGCACAGGCCATGATATTGACACACCTCAGGCAGTTGCTGCCTGTTCTTTGCATCGCCCTGGCAGCGGCGCTGCCGGTTCGCGCCGCCACCCTGTTCGGCGTGGTGTCCGAGGGCTCCGCCGCCGAGCTTGCAGCGGGTGCCGCGCTGTTCGACCAGCGCCATCCCGGCCATCGTCTGGTGCTGCGCAGCACCGTCCAGGTCGCCGCCATGGACGACGATGAACTGCGCGCCCATCTCACGGGTGCTGACGCGGTGTTGCTGGGTGCGGTATTCGGCGACAGCATCGTGCCGCGCCTGCAACGGCTGGCGGCGGAGTTGGATCAAGGGGTGCCGCTGCTCGCCGTCAACAGCGAGCGCTCCCTGCTGGCGCTGACCCGCATCGACGGGCGCGCCGAGCTGGCGGGCCTCACCAAGGAGCAACTGGACAGGCTCACCACCAACCCCGCTGCGGGCAGTGATCCGCAACGCCACTACCGGGATCTGGCCGAACATTTCCCCGCCCAGCGCGGCTGGCTCGAGGGCCACGCCTACTGGAACGGGCGCGGCGGCGAAAACATGGCGCGCCTGCTGGCCTGGCTGCTGGCCAGGGCGGGCGAAGACCTGGCCGTCGCCGCGCCGATCCACCAGGCGCCGCTGCGTTACTACCGCCATGGCGGCGAGCACGCCTTTGATGACCTGGGCCTGAAACCCGGCGCGCCGGTGGTGGCGATCCTCGACACCAATGCCGGCGACCGCCTGGGCGACCGGGACCTGCTCGACAACTTGTGCGGCCAGTTGGAAGACACAGGATTGCAGTGCTTCGCCATGCTCGCCCGCTGGGGCGGCGCCAGCCTCGGCGCCCTCAAGACCCTGGACGACCTGCCCTCGCCCCTGGCGGCCATCGTCAACCTGCAAGGTTTCGTGGTGGGCGGCGGCGAGGGCTGGGTGGATGCCAGCGAGCAGTTCGCCAGGCTCAACGTGCCGGTTCTGACGGCCATCCGCCTGTCCAGCCGTGGCGAAGGCAAATGGCGCCTGTCGGCGGACGGCGTGCCCATGGAGGAAACCCACTACCGGGTCGGCATGCCCGAGTTCCAGGGCATCAGCCAGCCGCTGGTGGTGGCCGCCGCCGCGCCGCCTCAGGACGACGCGCTCACGGGGCTGCGCCTCGCCATCAGCCGCCCGATCCCCACCCAGGTGGACAAGCTCACAGCGCGCATTGCCAACTGGCACGCCCTGCAGCGCAAGAACAACGCCGACAAGCGCGTCGCCATCATCTATTACAACCATCCTCCCGGCCGCCACAACATCGGCGCCGACAACCTGGACGTGCCCGCGTCCCTGTGGCGCATCCTGAATGACCTCAAGGCTGCCGGTTACGACACCGGCGAACTGCCCGCCAGCCAGGAGGCGCTGCTCGACCAGATCCAGGCGCGGGGCATCAATCTGCCGGAAGACGGCAAGGCACTGCGCGACATGGCGCCCCATATCGCCAGCCTCGCCAACGGGGACTACCTGAAATGGTTCGACACCCTGCCGGACACAGTGCGCGCAGGGGTCAGCCATGGCCCGGTGGCGCTGATGGTGGCGCGGGTGCGGGAGGCCATCGCGCTGCAAGAGATTGCCGAGGGCGAGATCCTGCTCGACGACAGCCTGAACGACCTCGGCCATATGCTGGAGGGCAGCCGTCACGAGGCGCAGGAACAGGTGCTCGATCTGCTGGCGCAACTGGGCGAGGCCCTGCGCGCCGAGCTCGCCGGCGAGGGCGCGGCGGCGGACAGCGACAGGCTGGCCAAGGCGCTGCGCGACGCCGGCGGGCCCGGTGTGGCGGGCTGGGGCGAGCCCCCCGGCTGGGTGATGAGCCACGGCGACCGCCTGCTGGTGCCGGGCCTGCGCTTCGGCAACATCTTCATCGGCCCCCAGCCGCCGCGTGGCTGGGAGGTGGACGAGGAGTTGCTCCACGCCAACCTGACCTTCCCGCCGCCCCACCAGTACCTGGCGTTCTACCGCTACCTGCACAGCGAATTCGGCGCCGACGCCCTGGTGCACCTGGGCCGCCACTCCACCTACGAGTTCCTGCCGGGGCGTGCTCTCGGCCTCACCGAGCACGACTACCCGGCGCTGATCGCGGGGGACATCCCCGGCATCTACCCCTATATCGTCGATGGCGTGGGTGAAGGTTTGCAGGCCAAGCGCCGGGGCCTGGCGGTGATCGTCGACCACCTGACGCCGCCGCTGCGGGTCACCCCGCTCTACGACGACCTGTTGCAACTGCGCCAACTGGTGGAAAGCTGGGAAGCCAGCCCGCGCCGCGACAGTCCTGCCCAGCAACAGGCTATCGTGCTGATCCGCGAAAAGCTGGCGGCACTGAATATGGAAGACGAACTGGCCGAGGAGATCGCCGCCGAGCAGGGGGTGGACAGCATTCATCTGGAGCAGGTGGCCAACGACCTGCTGGTCCACGAAGTGGGCCACTACCTGACCCACTTGCAGGAAGCCTTCATGCCGGAAGGCCTGCACGTGTTCGGCCGCGACTGGAGCGCCAGCGCCGTCGACACCATGCTGGAATCCATGGCGGGCGATGGCGAGGTGGACGCCGCCTGGCGCGAGCTGCTGGCGGGTTCGCCGGCACGGGAACGGGAGGCGCTGCTCGGCGCCCTCGACGGCCGCTTTGTCCAACCCGGCAAGGGCAACGACCCGATTCGCAACCCGGAGGTGCTGCCCACCGGGCGCAATTTCCACGGCCTCAACGGCAGCCTGCTGCCCACCCGGGTGGGCTACGAACTGGGCGCCCGCCTGGCAGCCGAGGCCCGCGCGCGGGACCGCAACAGCGGCGGCAGCGAAGCGGTGGTGCTGTGGGCCTCCGACACGGTGCGCGACGAGGGCGCGGTGGTGGCCTTCGGCCTCGACATGCTGGGGGTGCGCCCGGTCTGGAACAGCCGCGGCATCGTCGAGGGCCTGGAGCGCCTGCCACTGGCGGACGGGCGCGAGCGCCGCGACCTGGTGTTCACCACCTCGGGCCTGTTCCGCGACCTCTACGGCGAACTGCTGGTGCTGCTGGACCGCGCGGTGCGCCTGGCGCTGCAAGGTTCCGCCGCCGCCATCGCCGCTGACCACCCGGACCTCAAACCCGCGCTCGATGCGGCGCTGGCGCCGGTGGCGGATATGGGGGAGGCCGGCAGTGAGCCCATCGAGCGCAACCGGGTGGCGAGCCACTGGCTGGAACACGCGCGCAGCGCACTCGCGGAGGGCCGCGACCCCGCCGAGGCCGGCAGCGACGCCGTCATGCGCATCTTCGGCGACGCGCCGGGCAGCTACGGCGCCGGCATCAACCGCCTGGTGGAACGCTCCGGCACCTGGCAGCAGCGCGGTGAACTGGCGGACACCTATCTGCTGCGCCTCGGCCACGCCTACGGTGACGGCGTTCACGGCAAGCCATTGCGGGAGGATTTCTCCGCCAACCTGGCGCGGGTGGAGCGCACCTACCTGGGCCGCGCCAGCAACCTCTACGGCCTGCTCGACAACAACGACGCCTTCGACTACCTGGGTGGCCTCAGCCTCGCCGTCGAGAGCCTGCGCGGCGCGCCGCCGGACAACCGCGTGATCAACCACGCCGATCCCGGCAAGGCGCGCATCGAGCGCCTGCAGACGGCGCTGCTCGGCGAACTGCGCGGCCGCTTCCTCAATCCCGCCTGGATCACACCGCTGATGGCCCACGGCTACGCCGGCGCGCGCACCATGGGCAGCGAGTTCATGGAGTACCTGTGGGGCTGGCAGGTGACCAACCCGGCCATCGTGCGCTCCTGGGTGTGGGACGAAGTCCACTCGGTGTATATCGAGGACAGCCATGAACTCGGCCTCGACGCCTTCCTTGCCGAGGGCAACAACGCTCACGTCAAGGCCAACATGCTGGCGATCCTGCTGGTGGCGGCCCACAAGGGTTTCTGGGGCGCGGACGGGCAGACCCTGGACGCGGTGGCCACCGAGTTCGCCGCCCTGGTGGCCGCCAACGGCCTGCCGGGCAGCGGCCACACCACCCCGGACCACCCGATGCTGTCGTGGATCGCGCCGCGCCTCGAGCCGGATCTGCGCGAGGGTCTGCAAACGGTCATCGCCAACACCGCCAGCGCGTTGCCGCGCCCCGTTCCGGCTGCTGGCGAGGAGGAGGCAGACGGCGCTGCGCTCGGCGTCGCCATACTGGTGTTGGCCGCCCTGGCGCTGCTGCTTGGCGCCGGCGCGGTTGTCGCCGTGCGCCGCAGGAAAGCCTGATCATGGTGGATCGGTCGGAGCGGGAGACAAACGACGAAACGGCGGATTTCTATCGCGTGCTGTTCAGCCGCCGCGACGTGCGCGGCCAGTTCCTGCCGGACCCTGTCGATCCGGCGGCGCTGGCTCGCATCCTGCTGGCAGCGCACCATGCGCCGTCGGTGGGCCTGTCGCAGCCGTGGAATTTCATCCTGGTGCGGGACCGCGCGGTCAGAACGCGGGTACATCAGGCGTTTTGCGAGGCGCGAGCCGGGGAAGAGGCTCTGTTCGAGGGGAAGCACCGCGCCGCCTACCGCGACCTGAAGCTGGAAGGCATCCTCGACGCGCCGCTCAATATCTGCGTCACCTGCGACCGCGGCCGGGATGGACCGGTGGTGCTCGGCCGCACTCGCCAGCCGGACACGGACCTCTACAGCAGCGCCTGCGCGGTGCAGAACCTGTGGCTGGCGGCGCGGGCGGAGGGACTCGGCGTGGGCTGGGTGTCCATCGTCGAGCCGGCGAGGCTGGTGGACATTCTCGGCCTGCCGGAGCAGGTGGTGCCGCTCGCCTACCTGTGCATCGGCCATGTGGCCTGGTTCCACGAGCGGCCAGAGCTGGAAGTGAAGGGCTGGCGGCGGCGCCTGCCAGTGGCGGATCTGGTGTTCGGAGACACCTGGGGTCAGTCCGATGGCGACGATGACTTGCGCGCCGCCCTGGCGGCACTGGCGGATTGGCCGGCCAGCGCCGTCGCGGAGAGCTCTTCCTGGCCTCCTGCAAGCTGATTATTTTGTGGGGGGTGGCCTTGGGTGGGAATGCGGCCGCTCCCACAGAAGCCGCTCCGCTCCCATAAAACCCCTGGATTGGTGCGAATCACTCCTGGCCTGCAAGAGTGCGGGCCAGCGCGCCGAGCAACAGGTAGCGAAAAAATTTCTCCTTCACACCCCGTGGCGAAGCCAGTTGCATGCGCTCGAGAATTTCCTCGGCCGCCGCCGCAGGCTGACGCAAACCGCGCCACGCCAGTGTCGCGAGCTGCCTTTTTGAATGAGCGCGCTGCTGGATTTCCGCCAGCAGCGGCAGGAGCCGCTGTTCCACATCGGTGAAATTGCTGCCGAACGGAAAAGGTGGAAGCTGGCCGTTGTGCGCCACGTGCTGCAGGCGCCTGCGCACCGCCGTGGGGGTGTTGTCGCGGAAAGAAGCGGGGATACGGTAGTCGGACGCGATCTTGCCGGCTTGCTTCGCCTGTCGCAACAAGGCTTCCTGAAACCGGGAGTCGCAGATATTGAGCATCGCGGCGATCACCTGGGCATCGCTGCGACCGCGCAGGTCGGCGACGCCATACTCGGTGACGATGATGTCGCGCAGGTGGCGGGGAATGGTGGTATTGCCGTATTGCCAGAGGATATTGGAGGTGGTTTTGCCGTCCTTGCTGCGGGTGGCGGGAATGATGATGATGGCGCGCGCGTCGCGCAGGGCAAATGCCTGGGAAACGAAGTTGTACTGGCCGCCCACCCCGCTCACCACGCGGCCGTTTTCCAGGCCATCTGACACCACATCGCCGAGCAGGGTGGCCATCATGCCCTTGTTGACGAAACGGGCGCCGACCCGCTGGCGGCGCTTGCTCTGTTCGTCGCCGTAGAGCTCGTTGACGTCGAGCACGCTGCACATTTCCAGCTTGTCGAGTAGCGCCGGGTCCATTTCCCGCAGGCGTTCATAGAACGCGCGGCTGCCGAGAAAGAACGCGGCGCGCAGGATCTTGCCATCCACCTCGCGGGTCAGCACGCCGGCATCGCGGAGATCGAGAAAGGCCTCGACCAGCATTTCGCTGACGCCATGCAGGCCGAGGCGGAAGGGTTCCAGGTGATTTTCCGGCAGTTGCCCGTCGACGCCGGGCAGGTGCTCCAGCAATGTGCGAAACAGGGCGTTGTCGCGATGGCGCAGGATCAGCGCGTGGGCGACCGCATCGCCCATGGAGCCGATGCCTATTTGCAGGGTGCCGCCGTCGGGTATCAGGCGCGCGACCTGCAGGGCGGCGGCGTATTCCGACAGTGGCACCGGTTCCTTGGGCGCCCCGAACAAGGGAGAATTGCGGGTCTCGCCGGCGAGCAGCAGATCGATTTCGCCATCATCCAGACTGGCCCCGCCGGCCATGTAGGGCAACTCGTCGTTGATCTCGCCCACGAAAAGAAAATCGGCCTGGCCGGCGCGGCGCGCCGCCAGCATCTCGCCGGTCAGGTCGGGGTTGCAGCTCAGGCTGAAACGGCTGCCGTGGCGCTCGGCGGGCCGCTCCGCCAGCAACTGGCCGAGCACATTGATGCCGCGTGCCAGCAGGTAGTCGGGCGCATGGGTGTAGTTGGCGCAGATGTGGTCCTGCTGGGCGCTGTCGTTGCCCAGTTGGCTGCCCGCGAGAAAGAAAAACTCCTCGACGCGGATATTGGCCGGCAAGGTGCCCCGGCGGCGCGCCAGCGCGTATTGCAGTTCCGGATAGCCGCCGAACAGCCTGTCGGTGACGGGTGCCATGAAACGCTTGTGCAGTTCGTTGCGGGGAACGGGCTTTTCCAGGGTCAGCGCGGTGAGAATTCGCAGAGACAGGGACGTGTCAGCGGCAACCCGCTCATAGAGCGCGTTGGCGACATGGTTGGCCTTGCCCAGACCGAGGGGAAGGGCGAGCACGATATGGGGGCCGACCTGTTCGATGATGGCGTCGGCAAGGGCGTCGGCGCGAGTGAATGTTTGGGGTTTGTCCAAGGGCGAATCTCATGTTGCGAGTGGCTGGTTCGTAGGTTGGGCTTCGTGCCTCAGCCCAACCTACAGCTTCAGATTGCGTCGAACAAGTGAACACTCATCCAGCCGTTTCTGTCCAGCCACACGCGGCGCGCGCTGAAGCCTGCCTGTGCCGCCAGCGTGCGAAAACCCGCCAGGGTGTATTTATAGGAATTTTCAGTGTGGATGCGCTCGCCCACGGCCAGCGGCAACCCGGTGCGCGCCACGCTGACCCGTTGCTTGCAGCGGCTTTCCAGATGCATTTCGATGCGGCTTTGGCGCTCGTTGAAAAATGCCAGATGGCGAAATTTTGCGGTGGAGAAGTTTCCACCTGTCAGGCGGTTTACATGATCGAGGATGTTCAGATTGAAGCGCGCCGTGATCCCCGCGCTGTCATTGTAGGCTGCGTTCAATACCGCTGGATCCTTGCGCAGATCGACGCCGATCAACAGCAACCCGCCAACGCTGCAGGCGCTGTGCAGATGGCGCAGGAAGGAGCGCGCGGCGGCGGGCTCGAAATTGCCGATGGTGGAGCCGGGAAAGAACACCAGCCGGGGGCCGGATGGAATATCCGCGGGCAGCGGAATGCCATGACTGTAATCGGCGCACAGGGCGTGGACGGTCAGCCAGGAATTGCGCTCCACCAGCTTGCGGGACGCGGCGAGCAGATGGCTTTCGGTGATTTCCACCGGCACATAAGCGCTGGGCCGCAATGCGTCCAGGAGCAGCGCGACTTTTTCGCTGCTGCCGCTGCCGGGCTCGATCAAAACACGGCCGGTACCGATTTCGTCGGCCATGGCGGCCCGATATTTGATGAAAATCTCTTGTTCGAGGCGCGTCGGGTAGTATTCGGGCAGGCGCGTAATGTGGTCGAAGAGCCGCGCTCCGGTGCTGTCGTAGAAAAACTTTGGGGCGATGCTGCGCGGTTGCTGTTGCAGGCTGCCCAGCAATTCGCCGACGACATTTTCGCCCACCTGGGGTTGGCGGTGAAAAAAGAGCCGTGAAGAGAGCTCTGTGGCTAACGGTTCGTCCGCGCCGGAAAAGCCTGCGGTGGAGGGCGCTGTTGTCATGATGTCGCTCCTTTGCTGCCTCTGAGTTTTCACGTTTCACGTAGGTGCCTGTGGCGACGACATCACACCGACCACGCACAGTGCTACAGGGAGCCTCAACGACCCGCGGGTCACCCTCTTCTTGCGTGAAACGTGCAACTCAGTCAAACAACGCCAAACCGCGAGATCGTGAACAAATTTCTAGAGAGAGCGAGCCAATCGCGCTCCGGAAAATTGCCAGCGGTCGGCGGGATAGAAAAAATTGCGATAGGTGGCGCGGATATGTGCGGCATCGCTGACGCAGGAACCGCCGCGCAGCACCATCTGATTGCTCATGAATTTGCCGTTGTATTCTCCTATGGCGCCCGCCGCGGGTTGATAGCCGGGGTAGGGGGAATAGCTGCTGGCGGTCCACTCCCAGACGTCGCCAAACAGCTGTGCAAGGCGGTTGCCGTCGGAACCGGCCTGACGCGGATGAAACAGCCCCTGTGCCGCAAAATTGCCTGCCACTGCCTGATTGCGCGCGGCGTATTCCCATTCCGCCTCCGTCGGCAAACGCGCACCGATCCAGCGCGCGTAGGCATCCGCTTCGTAGTAACTGAGGTGGCAGGCGGTTTCCTCCGCGACCAGCGCACGCTCGCCGCCCAGGGTGAACTGGTGCCAGCCATCCTCTGCATGGCGCCAATAAAGCGATGCGCTGAGATTTTCGCGCTGGATCAGCTCCCAGCCGTCGGCAAGCCAGAACTCGGCGCGGCGATAGCCGCCGTCCTCGAGAAAGGCGAGAAAATCACCATTGCTGACCGGGCGCTGGGCGAGGGCGTAGGGCGCCAGATATTGCTGATGGCGCGGCATTTCGTTGTCGAAGGCAAAACCGTTGCTGCCGCTGGCGCCTATGTCGACCAGTCCGCCCTCAAAGGCGCGCCATGGATAGGCGTCGTCCGTGGTCGACATTTTCTCGGCAACGGCAGGGGTGTGGTACGCCGGTTTGAGCGGGTTGAGACTGAAACTGTACTTGAGATCGGTGAGCAGCAGCTCCTGATGCTGGCGCTCGTGGTGCAGGCCCAGTTCGATGCGGGCATGCATGTCACTGTTGGCGGTGCCGTTGTCAGCAATCAGCGCGAGTATCTGCTCATCGATGGCGGCGCGGTAGCGCAGCACCTCGGCGACGGTGGGGCGCGACAGCAGCCCGCGCTGCGGTCTGTTGAAGGGCGTGCCGATGCCGTTGTAGTAGGAGTTGAACAGATGCTCAAAAGCCGGGTGCCAGGGCCGGTAGCCGGGCCGGTACGGGAGCAGTACGAAGGTTTCGAAAAACCAGGTGGTGTGGGCCAGATGCCACTTGGGAGGGCTGGTATTCGCCATGCCCTGCAGGCCGTAATCCTCGATCTCCAGAGGCTCGCAGAGGGCGAGGGAATTTCGCCTTACCCGCTGGAATTCAATGCCGAGCGACGAGTCGGGAAACAGAGTTACCAGATGCTCTTGCGCTAGCGTGTCGTCGGCCCAGGATGCCACCTGGCTGCTGTTGTCATATTTCATAGGCGGAAGCGACCTTGAGAGCGAAGGAGCGGCTTTCTGCTTTTTCCAGTTGCAGCAGATTGTCCAGCAACTGGATGGCATCCTGCCCGCCGACTTCGCGCCTGGCGACTTCCATGAGGTTTACGTGGTATTCGTGCAGATTCTGCCCCAGCAGGCTGACCTGCTTGAGCGCCAGACCGTCGAGGGAAGCTGCTTGCTCGCGGATGAGCTCCGGTGGTGATTCCTCGGTGGTGTATTGCATGTAGGTATCGAGTGCCACAGGGGGCGCCTGCCGGACGAACTCGTGTGTCAGCCTGGCCATGCGAAACTCGTAGCTCGCCATGTCTTCGAGGAGCATCCGGCAGCGCGGATCGCTGGCTTCGGCGGACAGCGATACATAGAAACGGGCAGCCTCGCGATGGCTGTCGACGGCATTATCGAGCAGATGGCCCAGTGTTTTGTACGTCGCGTTCATTGTTGTGCGTCCTTCCAGATCTATCCGAAAGACATTCAGCAAATGTCTTGCGTGTGATCCTTCTTTCGGGAATCAGTTCCTCACTTTTTTGGTGGTCGCGGGAAGGGACGCTCAGCCACCCAGGCGCTCACGGAACATGAAGTAGACCGCGCCCACCAGGCAAAGCCCGGCCCACAGGTAATCGAGGCGCAGCGGTTCCTTCATATAAAAGATGGCGAAGGGCACGAACAGGCTCAGGGTGATCACTTCCTGAATCACCTTGAGTTCGCCGATGCCGAGCACCGTATAGCCGATGCGGTTGGCGGGCACCTGCAGCAGGTACTCGAAAAGAGCGATACCCCAGCTTATCAGGGCGGCGATGAGCCAGGGCTTGTTGTTGAGCTCCTTCAGGTGGGCGTACCAGGCGAAGGTCATGAATACGTTGCTGCAGATGAGCAACAGCACGGCGGTGACGACAGGGTTCACGGACGGTGCTCCATCAGGTGTCAAGACCAGGCGGGATTCCACACGGCTTCCCAGAGATGGCCGTCGGGGTCCTGGAAATAACCTGCGTAGCCGCCCCAGAAGGTGTCGTGGGCGGGCTTGACGATGGTCGCCCCGGCGGCGTGCGCCTCGGCCATCAGCTGATCCACCGCTTCGCGGGACGGCACGTTGTGGCCGAGCGTCATTTCCGTGGCGCTCGCCGGGCCCTGGCGCAGGCCGCTGTCGTGGGCGATGCTGGCGCGCGGCCACAGCGCCAGGCGCAGACCGGGCTGCAGGTCGAGAAAGGCGACGGCGCCATGTTCGAATTCGCGACCGACGATGCCGTCGCTGGTCAGGCCGAGGCCATCGCGATAGAAGCGCAGCGCGCGTTCGAGATCATCCACGCCGAGCGTGATAAGGGTAAGGTAGGGGGACATGGGGCTCTCCAGAGGATTGTTCCCGACAGGTTCGGGGATTTTATGTTACCTTTGCCTGTCCCGATACTGCGAAAAAAAAGGCGATATAACAATGACGGAACTCTCGATGGACATTCGCGATGGCGTGGCCCGAATCACCATCAACCGCCCGGAGGTCATGAATGCCATGCGCTCCGAGATGTGGCCCGGCCTGGGCGATCTGGTGCGCCAGGTGGAACACGACCCCGCCGTGCGCTGCGTGTTGATAACCGGGGCTGGTCAACATTTCTGCAGTGGTGGCGATGTGCGTGAGTTTTCCACCACTCTCGACATGACAGCCGAGGAGCGTGCCACACACTGGATGAAGAATGCCGACGACACCAACTTCCATCTGTTCGCCGTGCTGGAGCGCATTCCCCAGCCAGTGGTGGTGAGCCTGCGCGGCGTCGCGGCAGGGGGTGGCATGTCGCTGGTGGCCGCGGCCGATCTCGCGATCGCCTCGGAAACCGCGCGCATTCACGCCGCACAGATCAAGATCGGCGCCATCCCCGATTCCTGCGCCGCCTACAATTTCGTGCGCCATTTCGGTATCAAGCGCGCCAAACAGTATGGTTTTCTCGGCGAGCCGATGGATGCCCACACCGCCCTCGAACTGGGGCTGGTGAACTGGGTGGTGCCGGACGACGAACTGGAGCAACGCACCGAGGAATTGGTGAAAAAACTTGCCGCCATGCCGCGAGTGGCACTCGCCCGCACCAAGGCGCTGATGAACTCGGCGCATCGCCAGACCCTGGCCGAATACGCGGTTCAGGAGTCGCTGGATGTGGGTGCCTGCGTCAGGGAGGACGACTACGTGGAAAACGTGCGCCGCTTCGTTACCAAGGCCGGCAAGTGACGGCTTTGGCGGAGGCTCTGCGAGACGACGCCGTTGCGGCGCTTTGCCCACAGACTCTAGACATTATCCAGAAATGTAGGCTACAGCCGTGCGGATGCAGGGCGAGCTGTAAGCCATAAGCTTTAAGCAGGAACACTGTAAGAACTGAGTTCTGCCAGCGTTTAACTTAGAGCTTACAGCTTATAGCTCAATTACCAGCCGTCGCCGAAATTTTTGAGTTATGTGTAACTATCGAATTCCGACTAACATGAAACGAGGACACCATGAGCAATACCGATATCGTCAACCGTTTTCTTGCCGCGCTCCATCACAACGAAGTGGGTGAGGCGCTCAATCTGATGACCGACGACATTTTCTACCACAATATCCCCATGGAGCCCTTGCGCGGCAAGGCCGCGGTGAAGGATTTTCTCGAAAGAGAATCGGATCTGGAGGTACTCGACCTGGTAACGCTGCACTCTGCTGAAAACGGCAATATCGTCATGAATGAGCGGGTGGATACCTTCCGCCTCGACGGACGTGTACTGGATCTGCCGGTGATGGGCATCTTCGAGCTGGAAAACGGCAAGATCAAAGCCTGGCGCGACTATTTCGACCTGAATACCTTCGTGTCCTTCCGGGGGCAGGGCTGAGGCGAGCGGATACCGTGCGGGTGGATTGAGTGCAGGCCATCAATCTCCGTAAAATAGCGGTCTTGCTTTGCTTTTGGGAATGTGCGGAAACCCGAGCGGCGTTGCACATTGTCGGGATATCCAAAGAGTCATAGGTACGAGAGGTAGTTTTCCATGGATAAGCAGGAACTTCGCAAGGAGCTCATGGAGCTGCATGAGCGGATGGAGGCGGCGATTCATCAGGAGCCCCTGGACCGCGACAAGCTCGGCCGCCTGATGACGGATATCGTGCGGATATCCCAGGGCGAAGAGCTGGATGACATCGATCCCGACACCCTGCGCGAGCAGATCGAGGATCAGGCAGTGGGCTTCGAGGCCAAGCATCCGCGTCTGGCGGGCATCATGCGCGACATCATGGACGTGCTCGGCAGGCTGGGTATCTGAACGATGGCAAAGCTGTTTGCACTGGTGGTGGCGAGTTGTCTTGTGCTGGCGGGCTGCGGCGGCTTGTCCGTGCCAGCACCATGGGGGGCGCGCGATAGCGGCGAGGTGACCATCAACTGGTTCTGCACCAAACTCGAAGATGGCAGCCAGCAGTGCGAAAAGCGCCGTATGCGCAACGGCAAGCCGGTGGATGACGAAATCTACGAAACCCTCGTGATTCCCGACGGCAAGGAACCACCAGTGCCTCAGCAGGTGGCGCCCAAACCACAGTCCCTGCAGCAGGCCATTCCCTGGGACAGGGACGCGCAGATGACCATCAACCGCATCGAGGACACCGGCTCTTCACTGGCGGTTGAAAACCACGGACCCGCACCCCGCGAAACCAAGGACACCGTGGATGTGTGGAAAAAACTGCACGGCGGTGATTGAGAGAGCTGTAAGCCATAAGCTTTAAGCTGGAGCCCTGGAAGAACTGCGTTCTACCCGCGTTTAACTTGTAGCTTGCAGCCCAATGACAGGCCGTAGCCCAAATTTCTGATTTATGTGTAAGCAGAAGCTCTGCAAGAACTGAGTTCTCCCAGAGTTCAACTTAGAGCTTACAGCTTACAGCTGATAAAAGATCTGCAAGGCTGCCACCAGCTCTCCAAGGCTGCCGCTAAACCACAAAGCGACTGCTGATCATCCAGGTGGCCATGGCGCCGCTGGCGAGAAATCCTGTGCAACAGAAAAACGCTTTGCGGCGAAATTTGCGGCTGAGCGCTTCCTGGCCGTGGCTGCCGATCAGATAGGGAAGCCCCCGCGCCTGGGGCTTTCTCACCACATGCTCCGGTATTGCTGTGCGGGCTTGCGCTTGATGTTCGCGCGCTGCCCGCGCAGCTTCGGCCTGTGCGTTTTGCCATTCCTGCTCGTCGAGAACACCATTGCCGTCGCTGTCGAAGCGCACCAGGAACTCGCTGTAGTCGGCCTTCCAGGTGCGGATCAGCTGCCCCGCGATCTGATCCAGGGTCAGCACCCGGCGACCACTGGCGTCGCTTTCAAAATGGCCGAGCAGATAGATGGGGTCGCCGTCGCGGATCAGATGTTCCGTGTAGCGGTAGCGGCCGGACATGGCGCCGAGACGGTGGATGAGCGATGTCCGGGGACTGGGTGTCGCGCCCGCCGGCAGACGGCTGCTGCCGTACCACTGCTTGCGGTGGAGGCAGGATATTTCCGCGCCCTCGGGTTCGATGCGGCACACGCCGGTGCCGTCGTCGATGAAAAATGGCGTGCTACTGGCGCCCTTGTCCACCGTCACCCAGGAATGCGACTTGCCGCTCTTGCGGTAGCGCTCGATGCGGTACTGCCACCACAGGCAGGGGCGCGCACTCAGCGGCGCGCTCAATAGCCCGGCCCTGGCGATGGCGAGACCCATCAGTTCGACGTAACCCTGGCTCGCCGAGCGGATGCGGGAGGTTGGCATGTCCTCCACCAGACGGGCGCGGATGATGTTGGTGCGTGCCGCAGACAGGGTGGACAGCGCAACGGCGGCGGCGACGATAAGAAACAGCCAGAATTTCTCGGCGGGCATCTGCGCAATGCAGGGCTGACAGAAAAATTCCGTCATGGCGGTCAGCGCTTGAAGAGCTGGCCGAGATCGACGTCGGCTTTTTCCTCTTCGCTGAAGACCAGCAGGGTGAACGGCTTGAAGGCGAACATGCGGGCAATCAACAGATCCGGAAATTGTTCGATACGGATGTTGTTGAGATTGACGGCCTCGTTGTAGAGCTCGCGGCGGTCGGCGATGGCGTCTTCGAGATCGCTGATGCGAGATTGCAGATGCTGGAAGGAGCTGTTGGCTTTCAGGTCGGGATAGGATTCGGCCAGCGCGAAGAGGCGACCGAGACCCGCGCGCAATTGCGTTTCGGCCTTGCCGAGCGCCTCGATGTCCTGGCTTTCGCGCGCGCTGGACACCAGGCTGCGGGCGCGGATGACCTGTTCCAGGGTTTCCTGCTCGTAATTCATGTACTGCTTGCAGGTCTCCACGAGTTTCGGCAATTCGTCGTGACGCTGCTTGAGCAGCACGTCGATGTTCGACCAAGCCTTCGCCACCCGGTGTTTCAGCGCCACCAGATTGTTGTAGAGGATGACGGCGTAACCGGCGGCGAGAACGATGATGCCCAAGACAATGAATGTCGAAATATTCATGTTTATTTCAGTCCGTTGTGTTCGGGAAAGGATACGAGCTTTCCCGTGGCGGGGCAATTCGGCTCATGGCAAAGGGCTGTTTCATGAGCACGTAGGAGCGGCCTTGGCCGCGAACAAACCTACCCCGTCCGATTCGCGGCCAAGGCCGCTCCTACGAGAGCTGGAGAGCCGGCCCTAGTCGCGAGCCTTGACTGCATCTTCGTGCAGGGATTCGTTCAATTGATCCACGATCACTGCCCAGGCGGCGTCATTGGCGATCTGCTCTGACAGGAACTGGCGCTGGGCATCGTTCCAGTAGGGCGCTTCGAATATATACATGTCCGCGGGTAGCTGGTGGTCTTTGATGAATTGCGCGATGGCCTTTTCGTCGGCATCCAGGCCGAGTTGGAGGAACAGGTTCGTCATGCGTGGAATGGCATTGCTCATCGATGGCTTCCTGTGAATGGCTGATGCCAGCCATTATAGGCTGATAGCTCCGCGATGCGGGTCCCGGCCGAAAGAAGGTGGCTCCGACGCAGTGCGCAGGAGCCGGGCGCGCATGGGCTTCACTGATAAAACGCGGTGAACGTATCGATGAACTGAGTGAGCATGTCGGCGGGAAGCTTGTTGATGCCGGCCGCTGCTGCGCGCCCGCCGCCGGTGGGAAACTGCTTGCACAGATCCACCGCACCGGTCTTGTTGGTAAGCGGTGCGCGCACACTTACCACGTAGCTGCCGTCCTTGCCGGGGGTGATGATGGCATGGGCGCGCGACGGATTGTTGTTGGCCAGATCGTTGCTGTACACGCCGCTGACCCGGCGCGCCCAGGGCGCGTCCGGCAGGATGAACACCGCCGTTTTGTCGGACGCGCTTTCGGGAGCCAGGTCCGCAGCTGCCTTCATATCCTCTCGGTAGCCGGTTTCGAGTCTTTCGAAGTCGCCGCCGCTGTTGTTTATGAAATCCAGTGGGTCGCGGTGCTGGCTGACCTTGCGGTACAGGTCTTCCGGTGTGAAATGCAGATCCTGCAGATTGCTGCCGTAACCGTTGTAGTTGATGTAGATGCCGAGGTCTTCCAGGCGCTGGAGCTGATTCTCGCTGTACGCGGTGTTTTTGGCCAGGCCCGACGCGCTCTTGCGCAGGTTGTCGCCAAAGGCGCCGACGATGGCCCAGCCGCGAAAGGCGCCCTTGAGATGGCTGTCCACCAGCAGGCTGGTGCACACATCCGGCGCTTCATTGATGATGGCGGTAAGCGCCGGCGAAGTGGGCAGCTCGTCGCCAGCGAAGTGATGGTCCACATAAAACACCGCAGCACCCTCGGACAGCACACGTTCGAGGTCGGCGCGATTCTTGTCCATGGACACGTCGAGCACGGTGATGCGGTCACCGTTGCGGGCGTTCACATTCTTCAGCAGGTCGATATCCCGCTTGACGCCGGTGACCAGCACCGAGTCGCGTGGCTCGGCCAGGCGCAACTGCGCCAGTGCGCAAATCCCGTCGGCATCGCCGTTGAAAACATCGTAATCAGTCATTGAGTGGCCCTTTGGTTAATTAGTCGTTATGGAAGGGGGAGATGTTGAACGGGAGACGGGAGAGGAAAGGGGAGATGAAGCCATCTCCCATCTCCCGTCCAACTTCTCCCGTTCGACGTCACAACGTCGAACGATAGTAATCCATCAGAATCTGCGCGACCTCGGGGCGGGAGAATTCCGGCGGCGGCGCGATGCCTTCGCTGAGCATCTGGCGTACCTTGGTGCCGGAGAGGATGATGAAGTCCTCGTTGGTGTGATCCGGTGCCTCGCGCATCATTACCACGCGGCCCAGTTTCCTGGAGAAGGCGGTGTGGTCGGCGCCGAAGATTTCGATCGCCAGCGCACCCTGGGGCACTTTCTCCTTGAAGATCGTCTGGGCGTCGAAGGGGCCGTAGTAGTCGCCGACACCGGCGTGGTCGCGGCCGACGATGAAGTGGGTGGCGCCCATGTTCTGGCGGAAGATGGCATGCAGTACCGCTTCGCGGGGGCCGGCATAGAGCATGTCGAAGCCGTAGCCGGTGATCATCACCGTATTGGGTGGAAAGTAATTCTCTACCATCTTGCGGATGCAGGCATCGCGCACCGGTGCGGGAATGTCGCCTTCCTTGAGCTTGCCGAGCAGCATGTGGACGACGATGCCGTCGGCGCCGAGGCGCTCCTGGGCCATGCGGCACAGCTCCTCGTGGGCGCGGTGCATGGGGTTGCGAGTCTGGAATGCCACAACCTTTTTCCAGCCGCGTTCGGCGATCTCGTTGCGGATTTCGACGGCGGTGCGGAACGTGTCGGGGAACTCGGTCTGGAAGTAGCTGAAATTGAGCACCTGGATGGGGCCGGACAGCAAGGTGTTGCCGAGGTTGGTGAAGACGGCGACGCCGGGGTGCTTGGCATCCGTGGTGCCGAAAATATCCCTGGCCATCGCCTGGATTTCGTCGTTGGAGACGGTTTCGACGCTTTCCACATCCATGACGGCGAGTACCGGGTTGCCCTCCACGTTGGGATCACGCAGGGCGATGCGGCTGCCTGCCTCGATACCGCTCTCCTTGGTCAGGTTGACGATCGGCACCGGCCAGAACAGGCCGTTGGTGGTTTTCATGTCCTTCGCCACGGACAGGGCGTCGGCCTTGGTCATGTAGCCGGGGAGCGGGTTGAAGTAGCCGGCGCCGAGCATCACGGCATTTGCCGCCGCGGCGGAATTGAGCAGCAGCGACGGCAGGGACTCGGCTTCATGGGCCAGGGCGCGGTGTTTTTCGGAATCGTAGACGAACAGGGGATTCAGGGTATCTGAGCCGTGGGGCTTGATCATTGTGTTGTCTCCTCGATAGGGCCGCGCAGCGGTGCGGCCGGAAATGGGTTCAGCGAGTCGCCAGGATGCCTTTGTTTTCCAGGTAGGCGATGATGAGGTCGACTTCCTCTTCAAGGCTCATATTGGCGGTGTTCAGGTGGATCTCGGGCTCGAGCGGCGCCTCGTAGGGATCATCGATGCCGGTGAAGTTCTTGATTTCACCGGCGCGCGCCTTTTTGTAGAGGCCTTTGGGGTCGCGGTCCTCCGCCACATCGAGCGGACAGTCGACATGAACTTCGATGAAATCCATGCCGGCGTCCTCGTGCAGCTTGCGCACCTGGTCGCGGTCGGCGCGGTAGGGACTGATGAAACTGCTCAGGGAAATCACACCGGTATCCACGAACAGCTTGGCGATTTCGCCGATGCGGCGGATGTTTTCGGTGCGATCTTCCTCGCTGAAACCGAGGTTCTTGTTGATGCCGAGGCGGATATTGTCGCCATCGAGGCGGTAGCTCAGGTGGCCGCGCTGGTAGAGAGCGGCTTCCAGGGCGACGGCAATGGTGCTCTTGCCGCTGCCGGAGAGACCGGTGAACCACAGGGTGGCGCCTCTTTGCTTGAGCAGGCGGTTGCGGTCTTCACGGGAGACTTCGCCGTGATGCCAGTGCACGTTGGTGGCTTTCTGGGTGGTCATTGATCGTTATCCTGTCGATGGATTGGTGGCAGTGAATAACGAAGCAAGTTACCGTAGCGCCTCTTAAAAGTAAAACTGGTTTTATTTGTATAATCAACCCGGAAAACTGGTTGAAAGGTCCGCGGAGGACGGCCATGAAATACACCTTGCGCCATCTCGAAATTTTTCTGGCGGTGGCACGCCACAAGAGCACCAGCGCTGCGGCCGAGGAGCTTCACCTTTCCCAGTCGGCAGTGAGCGCGGGGTTACTGGCGCTCGAAAACAACTACGATGTGCGTCTGTTCGACCGCACTGGCAAGAAACTCGAACTCAACCAGGTGGGTCACTCGCTGCGCAAGAAAGCGGAGTCCCTGCTGGCGCACGCCCAGGAGTTCGACCTGGAACTGGCGCGCCATCAGGACATCGGCCATTTGAAGGTGGGCGCCAGCTTCACCATCGGCAACCACGTAGCGGTGAACTGCCTGGCCGCGTACCTGACGGAGTCGCCCGATGCCCATGTCGAATTCGCCGTCGCCAACTCGCCGGAAATCATCGCCAAGGTGCTGAATTACGAGGTGGATGTAGGAATGGTGGAGAACGCCTCACCGCGTCACGACCTGGAGCTGATTCCCTGGCTCGATGACGAACTGATCGTATTCTGCAGCCCCGACCACCCTCTGGCGAGCAAGCCGGGGGTGCTTGGCGAGAAGGATCTGGCGGGGGTGCGCTGGATATTGCGCGAACCCGAGTCCGGGGCGCGCAAGACCTTCGAAAACGCCTTCACCAGCCTGCTGCCACAGTTGCATATCTATCTGGAGTTCAAGCACAACGAAGCCATCAAGCGCGCGGTGGAGGCGGGCCTTGGCGTAGGCTGCCTGTCGCAGATCGTGCTACAGAACAACCTCAAGGAAGGCAGCCTCATTCCCCTGACCCTGAGCAGAAAGTTCGCCATGAAGCGCACCTTCTACATTGCATTGGCCGCCAACCGCTACCACAAGAGCGCCACCGACAACTGGATCCGGGTGTGTCAAGGCTATCAGCCCGTCGTTGAGAGATGGAGTTGAAGACGCTATTTAAGGGAGCTGTAAGCCGTAAGTGACAAGTGCCACCACATCGTGGACAGGAAGATGTGCCATGACATCGTAGACACTATCCCGTCACCTCGTAATTTTGTTGAGCCACGGTCAGTATTGCTAGCGTAATTTGTAATCAAATTCCTCCACTTGCAGATACTGCAAGAAGAGTTTGAGTTTTTGTTCTTTAACATCGATCGTAGCCACAACGTACTCGTACTAAAGATCCGGTGCGACCGGGAAGGTATCGCCAAAGACACTGAGTCGACAGCCACTGGGGTTGTTTGGAGCGGCTTGTAAACCAGTCCGGGCGGGCGGGATCGTAGCGACTCAGCCACTTGTACAGCCAGGCTTTTGACCTGCCCAAGCTAAAATAGATACTGGTCGGACTCTCTCCATCCCGGTGCCGCTGAACGGCCCGTTGACGCAGTTGTTCCTCAGTTTTTTTCATGAATATCTCCAATGCGATAGGTGACATTCAGGATTTTCCACGAAGTGGCTACTCGATTGTTAAAGAACGCTGTCCACGATGTGGTGGCACAAATTAGGTGTCCACGATGTGGTGGCACCTGTCACGTAAGCTTTAAGCAAGCGTGCTGGAAGGGCCGAGCTTGGGCAGAGGTCAAGTTACAGCTGATAGTTGAATTCAAGCTTGCGAATCATGAGCCGGTCGGGTTGGACATTTCGGGCGTCTCTTCCCGCAGGCGCTCGTGCCACAGGGCCGTGCCTCCGGCCACTGCGGCGGGTACGGCGATCAGGTTGAACAGGGGGATGGCGGCAGCGGCCACGGCGGCGGCGCCGAAGGTCAGGCAGGGTGTGCGCTTGCGCGCCATGGTGTGGCGCAGCGCGATGAAGCTCACGGCGTTGTTGTCCGCCGCATAATCGATGTTCTGCAGCGCCAGTGACCAGGCGCCCCAGGCAAACCAGATGAGGGTGGCGAGCAGACCGGCGGCGGGAATGAAGTAGAGCGGCAGCGTGATGATGGCGATGCCCAGCAGGCGCGGCATCAGGTAGAGCAGCTTTTGTCCTTCCCGCGCCAGGGTGCGGCCCGTGAGTGATAGCAGGCCCGCCACCGTCAGCGGCGTCTCCGGCACATCGGAACCGAAGCGGCGCTGCACGCTTTCCGCCAGCAGGCCGTAGAAAGGGGCGGCGATGGTGTTGCTGATCATGGCAAAGCTGAAACCGTAGACGACCAGCCAGGCCAGTACTGCCACGGGCCAGAACAGCCATACCAGCCAGTCGAGCCAGCCGGGCAGCGCACCTTGCAACCAGGTAGTGAAGAGGGTGGCCTGACCGACCAGCAGCCAGGTCAGCAGCGCGAACAGCACCACGTTGACCAAAATGGGCAGCAGCACGAAAGGGCGAATCCCCGGCTCTTTCAGCAGCCTGAGTCCCAGGAAAAAGTAGCCGAAACCGGACATGGTTCTGCGCGCCGCCATTCAGCCGCCGAGCAGCGGCTTGCCCGCGGCGTAGGCCAGGGAGGCGAGTGCGGCAAAATACAGAATGGTCGCCGCCATCGCCACATAGCCGAGAATGATCAGAATGCCGTCGCGCTGGGAGATGCCGCAGGACAGCATGAGAATCGCCACGGCGGGGAGGGTGTTGGAGAACGGGATCAGGCCCAGCGGCATGATCAGCAACAGGCCACACAGCATCAGCGCCAGGCCGTTGACGCGGTTGACGAGCGCGCCATCGGTGAGCATCTGGAGGCGTGGCTTGAGGAAATTGTCGACCCGGCGCAACACGCCGATGCCGCGCTGCAGGGCCGCGGTGAGTTTCTGGGTATCCAGGCGTCGGTCGGCCACGAAATTCGGCACCCACGGCATGCGGTTGATGGTGATGGCATAGGCGATCAGGATGATGCCCGCGCCGAATACCGTCGATACGCCCGGAATGGAAACGGGAAACATGAAGGGCAGCGACAGCAGACCGCACAGCAGCAGCAGGCCCTGCTCGCCCATTCTGTTCATGAGGTCGCGCAGGGTGATGTATTCCGAGTCGATTTCGTCGACGATTCGCTCCAGCACGGCACTGACGGGCAGCCGGGAATCCTCGAAGCTGGCGCGGCTCATGGTGTTTCACTCCCGCCGGATGACAGTGCGCCAACCGGGATGTTGTCGCGCAGGAAGCGAAACAACTTGCGACTTGCCGCAGGCGGCTTGCGTTCGCTGGCCTCCTTGCGGGCCTGGCGAATCAGGTTGCGCAATTGCTGGATATCCAGTTCGGGGTGATCGCTGGCGATCTCCTGCACGGCGTCGTCGCCCTCGGCGACAAGGCGCTCGCGCAACTGCTCGAGCACATGAAAATGCTGGCGAAATAGTTTGTTTTCGTCTTCCAGCACCTGGAGCTCGGCGCGGATGTCGTCGATCGCCTCCTTGGGCATGTGCTTGCCGATGTACTGCAACTGGCGGCGCCGCGCCTCGTGCTGCTTGAGGCGCTTGTAGAGCGCGAAAGCCTCGCGCATGTCTTCCGACAGCGGCATGCGCGCCAGATGGCTGTCGGGCAGTTCGATCAACTGCTTGCCCAGGTCCTGGAGGGCCTGCATTTCGCGCTTGAGGGCGGATTTGCTGGGCAGCTCCTGGGGCCTGTCGTCAACGTCGTAATCAACCATAAAACACCGTGGCAAGGCCGAGGAAGGCGAAGAATCCCATGACATCGGTGACGGCGGTGAGCGCCATGCTGCCGGCCAGCGCCGGGTCGATGCGCATCGCCTTGAGGGCCACCGGCAGTACCGCGCCGGCGACGGCGGCGGTCAGCAGGTTGATGGCCATGGCGGCGGCGATGATGAGACCAATGGTGTGGTCGCGAAACCACAGGGAAGCGACGACGCCGATCAACGTTGCCAGCAGCATGCCGTTGATGGCGCCGACGAAAAATTCCTTGCTGAACAGCCAGCGCAGGTTGTTGCGGGTGATGTGGCCGAGCGCGAGGCCGCGCACCACCACGGTGAGGGTCTGATGGCCCGCGACGCCGCCCATGTTGGCGACGATGGGCATCAGCACCGCCAGTGCCACGACCTTGTCGATGGTGTCGGCAAACAGGTTGACCACCGACGACGCCAGCAGGCAGGCGCCGAGGTTGACGCACAACCACAGGGCGCGGCCCGGCGCGGCGTGGCGCACCGACGAAAAGGTGCTTTCCTCGTCGCTGAGGCCGCCGAGACCGAGCAGCGATTGGTCGGCGTCTTCGATGATCACGTCCACCACGTCGTCGATGGTGATACGGCCGAGCAGCTTGCCGTCGGTATCCACCACCGGGGCAGAGACCCAGTCGTTGCGTTCGAAGAGCTGGGCAACGTCCGAGTCGGGCAATGACGCCGGGATGGCTTCGACATCCGTGCTCATGAGTTCGCGCACGGTCAGGTTGGTGCTGCCGGTCAACAGCTTGCGAATCGGCAGAATGCCGACGAACTGGTCGTTGCGGTTCACCACGAACAGGTTGTCGGTGTCCTCGGGCAGCTCTTCGTGGCGTCGCAGATAGCGCAGCACCACGTCGAGGGTCAGGTCCGGACGCACCGTCACGGTGTCCGTGTTCATCAGGCCGCCAGCGGTGTACTGGTCGTAGGTGAGAATGCTCTCGACGCGCTTGCGGTCCTGCTCGCCCATGGCTTGCAGCACTTCCGGAATCACCTGGTCCGGCAACTGCTGCATGATATCGACGATATCGTCGGGATCGAGATCCTCGAACAGCGAGGCGATCTCGGCGCTGTCCATCTCGCTCAGAAATTCCTGCTGAACCTGTTCGCTCAGCTCGCCGATCACCTCGCCCTCGAACTCCTCGTCGAGAAGCTCCCAGAGAATGCGCCGCGCCCTGGGCGGCGCCGACTCGATCTGGTGGGCGATGTCGGGAATGGGCAGGTTGTTGAGCATGTGGCCAAGGCGCTTGATATCCACGGGATCGACGATCTGGTCGATCTTGGCGAGGAGAGAGAGTTGGC
>CAYXXZ010000003.1:0-98866 GCA_964469165.1 uncultured Porticoccaceae bacterium | reverse complement strand
ACTGTGAACTGTGAACTGTGAACTGTGAACTGTGAACTGTGAACTGTGAACTGAACTCACTCCCTGTCCACTTCGATCACTTCATCCAGGTTCTGGGAGACTGTGCAGGTGGGTGGCACGGTGAACGTGGTGGTCACGTCCAGCAACCCCAGGTGCTCGATGGTGCGACGTCCCAGCAGCATGGGGTAGAACATGTTGTCGCGGTCGCGCAGGGTGAACTCTTCCCGGTACACCTGATCGCCGATGCAGACCGACAATTCCACGGTGGGGCGGCGATCTTCGCCACCCGCGCCGCGCAGGCGCACAATGCGCTTGATGGGCATTTCGAGATCCCTGTACACCTCGTCGCCGCTCTCGTTGTCTTCCAGGTGAAGGCGAAAGCTCACCCAGTCCTCGCCGTCGCGCTTGAACATCTGAATGTTCTTGGCATCCATCGACGAGGTTCGCGCGCCCGAGTCCAGCTTCGCTTTGACGGTGGCGCCCACCGGCATGACGATGGCTTTTTCGACCCAGCCGAAAACCTTGGGTTCTCGCTCCGCGGCACTTGCCAATGGGGTGAGCATCGACAGAAGAAAAACACAAATGAAACGGGGAGAGATAGTGGCGATCATAAAATCCGGTTGTGTGTGTTCTGAAAGCAAGAGTATCAGAGGCTGGTGGGAATTGGAGGCGGGGCCTTAGAGCTTGTTCACGATCTCTGAGTTTCACGTTGCAAGTTACACGTTTCACGCAAGAAAGGGGTGGTGCCTGCGAGTCGTTGAGGCTCACTGTACCGCGGTACGTGGTCAGTGTGATGCTGTCGCCACAGGCACCTACGTGAAACCTGTAACTTGAAACGTGAAACTCAGTCAAGCAACGCTAAATTGCACGCCTCCCGCTTCTCAAATCACCATGATGCCATCCATTTCCACCAGGGCATCCTTGGGAAGGGCATTGATACCGATGGCGGCGCGGGCCGGATAGGGTTCGCGGAAATGACGCGCCATGATTTCGTTCACGGTCGCGAAATTGGCGAGGTCGGTGAGGTAGATGTTCACCTTCACCATGTCCTGCAGGGTGCCGCCCGCCGCTTCGCACACGGCTGCCAGGTTGCGGAACACCTGCTCGGTCTGGGCTGCGAAGCCACCTTCCACCAGCGTCATGGTGTCGGGGTCGAGCGGAATCTGGCCGGAAAGATAGACGGTGTTGCCGGTCTTGATGGCCTGTGAGTAGGTGCCGATGGCTTGCGGCGCCTTGCTGGTGGAGATAACGGCTTTGTTGTTCATGGGATCGGTCTGGGTCAGTTTTTGATCCGGTACACTTTCTGTACCGGTTTCAGAATACGGATGCGGCGCATGATGTTTGCGAGATGAACACGGTTCTTCACGCGGATGGTGAGCGCCACCACATTGGTGTGCGCATCGCGCTCGTTGACGCGAATCTGATCGATGGACGCGTTCTGCTCGGTGACCCGCGACGCGAGAATGGCAATGATGCCGCGCTCCGAGGCCATTTCCACCTTGATTTCGCAGGGGAACTCGCCGACCACCGAAGCGGACCAGTTGAGCGGGATGCATTTCTCCGGGTTGTCGCGAATATCGTCGAGGTTCTTGCAGGTCTCCTGATGCACCACCAGGCCGCGGCCCGGACTGAGGTGGCCCATGATGTGGTCGCCGGGAATCGGGTGGCAACAGCGCGCGTAGCTGATGATGAGACCGTCCGCGGAGTCGATCAGCACCGGCGAATTGACGCCTTTTTCGTCCTGCTGGTTGCGCTTGTTTTCCGGCACCAGCAGGTTGGCCACGGCGTAGGCGACGCGACTGCCGAGACCGATTTGCTGGAGGATGGTCTCAAAGGTTGGCGCGCCGGTTTCCTTGAGCAGCTTCTTGATCTGTGACTTGCGAATCTGCCGGTAGTTGGAGCCGAAGCTCTGCAAGGCGCGGTCCAGCAGGCGCTTGCCCAGCTCCACCGATTCCTCGTGTTGCTGGTTCTTGAGGAAGTGGCGGATGGCGCTGCGCGCCTTGGCGGTGATCACGAAATTGAGCCACGCTGGGTTCGGCTGCGCGCTCTTGGTGGTGATGATGCGCACCTTGTCGCCGCTCTCCAGCGGCTGCGACAGGGACGCGAGCTGGCCGTTGATCTGGCAGGCCACGCAGCTGTTGCCGACCTGGGTATGCACCGCATAGGCGAAATCCACGGCGGTGGCGCCGGTGGGCAGTTCGATGATCTGGCCCTTGGGCGTGAACACATAGACTTCGTCGGGAAACAGGTCGGTCTTGACGTGTTCGATGAACTCCAGGGAGTTGCCGGCCTGCTGCTGAAGATCGAGCAGGCCCTTCACCCAGCGGTTGGCGCGGGCGTGATTGCTCTCGTCCTGGCTGCCGGACTTGTAGAGCCAGTGGGCGGCGATGCCGTAGTTGGCCATGGCGTCCATGTCCTTGGTGCGGATCTGCACCTCGATGGGCACGCCGTGCATGCCCACCAGCACGGTGTGCAGCGACTGATAGCCATTGGCCTTGGGGATGGCGATGTAATCCTTGAACTCGCCGGGTACCGGCTTGTAAAGATTGTGGACGATACCGAGCGCCCGGTAGCACTCGTCCACGGTGTCGACCACGATGCGGAAGGCGTAGACATCCATGATGTCCTTGAACGACTTCTTCTTGTTCTTCATCTTCTGGTAGATGCTCCAGAGATGCTTTTCGCGGCCCATCACCGTGTAGGAAATATGCTCCGAGAACAGGCGGTTCTCGATCATCGTCTTGATCTCGACGACGATCTCCTTGCGGTTGCCGCGCACCGCTTTGATGGCTTCGCGCAGGCGCTGGTGGCGCAGGGGATAGAGGGCCGAGAAACCGAGATCCTCGAATTCGACGCGCATGTCGTTGAGGCCCAGGCGCTGCGCCAGGGGCGCGTAGATGTCGAGGGTTTCGCGTGCGATGCGGCGGCGCTTTTCCGGGGCCAGCACGCCCAGGGTGCGCATGTTGTGAAGGCGGTCGGCGAGTTTCACCAGCACGATGCGAATGTCCTTGGCCATCGCCAGGGTCATTTTCTGGAAGCTTTCCGCCTGCTGCTCGGCCTTCGACGAAAACTCGATCTCGGTCAGCTTGCTGACCGCGTCCACCATGGTCGATACCGTGGTGCCGAAGCGCCAGCTCAGCTGCATTTTTGTCGCGGGCGTGTCTTCGATAACGTCGTGGAGCAGCGCCGCCATCAGCGTCTCGTGATCCATGTGCATATCGGCAAGGATATGGGCCACGGCCACGGGGTGGATGATGTAGGGGTCGCCGCTCTGCCGCTCCTGGCCTTTGTGGCTCTTGTGGGCAAATTCGTAGGCGCGCAGAACCTTCTTTACTTTGGAAGGTTCCAGGTAAGAGGAGAGCTTGTGTTCGAGATTCTCAACAGCCGCTAGCAAACAAGTTCTCCTCCCTGCTGGTGATCAGACCTCGTCAGAGGCGGGCGTGGCTGGCATGGGCGCAGTGGCCAGGGCGACGGCGTTCTCGAGCATGTCGAGAGCCATATAGTCTTCCTTGGGTTCACGACTGGTGAGGATGCTGGCATCGACCAAGCCTTCCTCGATTTCACGCAGGGCAACCACGGTGGGCTTGTCGTTTTCCCAGGGCACGAGCGGTTCCTTGCCGCCGGTGGCCAACTGGCGGGCGCGCTTGGAGCTTACCAGAACCAGCTCAAAGCGGTTCTCAACGTGATCCAGACAATCTTCTACAGTGATTCGAGCCATGTTTCCTCTACCGGTTGGTGGCCACGGGAGGCCAGTGTCAAGTCCTTTCCCATAAAAACGGAAGGACTGCACAGTTTACAGAAAAACACGTAATCAGGACAACAGCTCTTCAAGGAGATGGATATGGCGCTGTTTCTGCTTTTCAAGGCTCAGGCGTCGGCTGAGGATCACGGCGCGTAATTCGTCCAGTGCCAGCTCGAAGTTTTCGTTGACGATAATGTAGTCCGCTTCGACGTAGTGACTCATTTCCTCGCGGGCTTCGGCAAGACGGCGGGCGATCACGTCTTCCTCGTCCTGGCCGCGGTGATTCAGGCGCTGGTGCAGGGTTTCCTGCGACGGTGGCAGGATGAAAATGCCGATGGAATCCGCCACCAGGCGGTGTACCTGGGCCGCACCCTGCCAGTCGATTTCGAGAATCACGTCGAGCCCTGTCGCAAGGGTGTCTTCCACCCAGGTGGCAGAGGTGCCGTAGTAGTTGCCGAACACCTGCGCGTGCTCGAGGAATTCGCACCTGTTGACCATGGCGATAAAGGTCTCGGCATCGACGAAGTGATAGTTGATGCCGTCCACTTCGCCGGGACGCATTGGTCGGGTGGTGTGCGAGATGGACACCTGGAGACCACGCATTCTTTCCGTCAGCGCTTTCAGCAGGCTGGTCTTGCCCGCACCGGAGGGCGCCGATACCGTGAATAATGTCCCTTTGGTGACCATCGATTCTCTGTTTCCCGTGTCAAAGGCTTTTTACGCGTTGCCATTATAAGAGCATTCCCGGTTCAGCGTCATGGGTGAGGCCTCGGCGAAGGCCGCGCGGCCCCGTGAAATACCGCGCAGCTTTTCTCATGGGGTGCAATGGCATGTGCTATGGTTTGACGGAATGAGCTGGGCGGGATGCCAACCCGTCGCAGCATGTGCCATGAGTAAAGGAGAAACCCCATGGTTGAAGTAGGCGGCCTTCTTGGCCTGATCTGGCTGATCATCATCATCTGGGCGATCGTGAAATGTGCGCAAAGCTCCGCGAGCACGCTCGCGAAAGTACTGTGGATACTCCTTTTGCTGTTCATGCCGGTGCTCGGCTTGATTCTCTGGCTGCTGCTGGGGCCAAAGGGGTGACTGGCCGGCCCTAACCTTCCGGTCTGGCCGCGCGCTTGCTGGTATGGCGGGTGGCGATGGCTTCCAGCGGATTGTCCGGCCAGGGGTGTTTGGGATAACGCCCCTTGAGATCCTTGCGCACCTCGAAATAGGTGGTTTTCCAGAAATTGGCCAGGTCGCGCGTGACCTGCACAGGGCGTCGCGCCGGTGACAGCAGGTGAATCACCACAGGAACGCGACCATCGACGATGCAGGGTGTTGTCGACTGACCGAACATTTCCTGAAGCTTGACGGCCAGTACAGGCTCGTCGCCGCTGTAATCGAGCGCTACCCGCGAGCCACTGGGAACCGCCAGGTGGCTGGGGGCCAGAATGTCGAGCTGCTGGCGCAGCGACCAGTCGAGCCCTTCCAGAACATGGCGCGCCAGCGGCAGGCGCTCGATCTGGTCGAGCCGATTGATACCGTCGAGATGCGGCGCAAGCCAGTGTTCCAGGGTGGCGAGCAGGGCCGCGTCGTCCGCAGCCGGCCAGGGATCGCCCAGGGTTCCGTGCAGCAGGCGCAGACGGCCCAGCACTTGCAGATCGGCGTCCGACCACGGCAGGCTTCCGCGCACGCGCAAGGCTTGCAGCAAGGCTTCCGTCACCGCTTCCTGGGGTAATTTATTGATTGCGCGGCGTTCGAGCACCGCAGCGCCGAGTGCGCGGACTTCCTCTCCGGCCAGCCGCCCGGCGCTGTCATCCCAGTGGATGTCGGCGCGCCATTGCCGTGTTTGCGGAAAGCATTTCTCCAGAGTGTGTCTTGCTATGGCGGCGCCGTGGAAAAGCCGCGCGCCGCTGGCCTGGCCGTCCAGTTCCACCGCGACAATGAACGCGGCTCGCGCCAGCGGGTGTGTCTCCGCCACCACGGCCTGGCCGCCGGTGGCGAGACGAAAGCGCCCACCACCCAGGCCTTCGCCAACCCTGTCGGGGTAGGCGCGCGCCAACAGCTCGGGCAGCGCGGCGGCGTCATTCACCTCGAGGGCGCAACGCGCCTGCGCGGCCCAGTGTTTCGCCGCGCTGTACCAGCGTCCGTCCGTGCCGCTGCCGCCGCGAACGGGGCGTCGCGCGAACAGGGCGGCAATATCCGGCTCTTGCCCGCCAGGAGATTCTTCCAGCCACGCCGTCAGCCAGCATGCCAGCGGCAACAGATCCCGGGCTGCGGCGGCTTCCAGCATCGCTGCCAGGCGCGGATGCGTGGGCCAGCGCGCGCAGGCCTTGCCAAAACTGTTGAGCGCACCATTGTCATCGAGCATGCCGAGAGTGCGCAACAATTGTCGGCCACTTGCCAGTGCCGCTGCCGGCGGTGGCGTGACCCACTGCAGCTGGTACGGGTCCGCCACGCCCCAGCGCAGCAGCTCGAAGACCAGTGACGACAGGTCGGCCTGGACGATTTCCGGCTCGCCGTGCGCGGGCAGGATCTGCTCCTGGCTCCACAGTCGGTAGCAATGTCCCGGTGCGTCACGCCCGGCGCGTCCGCGCCGCTGGTCGGCACTGGCGCGGTTGACGCGGCGGGTGGCGAGCCGGGTGAGGCCGGAGCGCGGTTGAAAAACCGGCACCCGCTCCATGCCGGCGTCGACAACGATGGCAACGCCGGGCACGGTGAGGCTGGATTCGGCGATGGCGGTGGAAAGGATGATGCGTCGGCGACCGTCGCGCTGCGGTCGCAACACTTCCTGTTGCTGTGCCAATGTGAGTTGACCATGCAGAGGGCAGATATCGACGTCCGTCGGCAGCTTCTCCTGTAAGTGGCGCTGCAGGCGGCGGATTTCCGCAACACCGGGCAGGAACACCAGCAGATGTCCGTGGTGGCTTGCCAGTGCTTCGCCAATCACCCTGGCCTGGTGGATCTCCGCAGCCTCCCGGGCGGGCGGCGGTCGATGATAGGTCTCCACGGGCCAGCTGCGGCCCGGGCAGTCGATCACGGGAGTGTTCTCGCCCAGCACACTCAACAAGGCGGTCACATCGAGCGTGGCGGACATCACCAGCAATCTGAGATCTTCGCGCAGCCCCTGCTGCACGTCGAGCGCCAGGGCAAGACCGAGATCGGCCTCCAGGCTGCGCTCGTGAAATTCATCGAATATGATCCCCGCGACACCCTCCAGCAGCGGGTCTGTTTGCAACATGCGGGTAAGAATGCCCTGGGTGACCACTTCCAGGCGCGTCGCCGCACTCGCTCTGCTCTCTCCCCTGACTCTGTAGCCCACCGTCTGCCCCACCTCTTCGCCCAGCTGTACGGCCATATGCGTCGCCGCCAGCCGCGCCGCCACCCGGCGCGGCTCCAGCAACAGCCAGCGGCCCTGGGCCACAGGTGTGTGCTGCAACAGGTAGAGGGGCGCGCGGGTGGTCTTGCCGGCACCGGGCTGCGCCACCAGCAGGCAGCGGTTGGCGGCGCACAGATGTTCGCCGAGTTGGGGCAGCACTGCGTCGATGGGAAGTTCTGTGGGGCGTGGTGGTGGCATGAGCGTCCGGATATGACTGGATGGCCCGAAATATTCGGGAAAGAAACATTTTATCGCCCGGGTGACGTTGTCGGTATCTGCCGCGTGGGTTATATTCGCCAGTATATCAATCGATATATCAGTGATTGGTTGAGCATTCGCAAACCGGGATGTGGAGGTAACAGGATAACAATGGGAGAAACCAGCATGGCACCCTTCAGGTACAGCAAGATCGGGTATGTGGCGTTGAATGTCACGGATATCGATAAAACAACCAGGTTCGCACTCGACGTGGTGGGGTTGGCGGATGCCGGCGAGGGCAGCAGCGGCGAACGATTTTTTCGCTGCAGCCGCGACCATCACAACGTGATACTCCACCAGGCGGAGGAGCCCGGCTTCAAAAGGGCAGGCTGGGAACTGGAGTCGGAGCGGGACGTCGAAAAGGCCTTTGTGCATTACGAAAAGCTCGGCTTGAATCCGGCCTGGGTCGGCGACGAAGAAAAAGCGGGACTGGGACTGTCGTTCGCGCCGGTATTCCGGGTGCGGGAACCGTTCGGAGGGTCCTGCCTGGAGTACTATTCGAAAATGGAGCAAAAGGGCCGGGACTTCGTGCCCACCCACACCAAAATCCAGCGCGTAGGGCACTATGCCATCAACGTGCCCGATTGCCGGGCCGCAACCGAATTCTTCACCAAAAACATGGGTTTCAAGGTTTCCGATTATGTGGGCGACCTGTTCGTGTCGCTGATGCGAGCCTTTCCCAGCCCCTATCACCACTCCATGGGGCTCGGCCAATCGATGACGGGCAAGCCGGGGTTCAATCACCTGAATTTCATGGTCACCGATATCGACGATATTGGTCGGGCCTATTACAGGTTGAAAGAATCCGACGTCAAGATTCTGTTCGGCCTGGGGCGCCATCCCACATCGGACAGTATTTTCATTTACTTTGAAGACCCGGATGGCATGACCTGGGAATACAGCTACGGCATGGAGCTCTTTCCGGAAGAGGGTGCGCGCGAACCCCGCGTCATGTCGACAAAGCCGGAAGATTTCGACCT
This sequence comes from uncultured Porticoccaceae bacterium, assembly GCA_964469165.1. GTDB lineage: Bacteria > Pseudomonadota > Gammaproteobacteria > Pseudomonadales > Porticoccaceae > CAYXXZ01. Next base: position 90,522 of record CAYXXZ010000003.1, on the reverse strand, counting down.
CTGGGGCGCGCGGCCCGAGCCAACATTCAGCAAGGTTGGCGCTATAGAATAGTGACCAAAAATCATCATGTTCAAGAAAGGAGACGTTAGCTGTGGTATCTCAAACTGAAACTACAGTCGCCTTGATAACAGGCGCAAGCCGTGGCATCGGCAAGGCCGTTGCCCTTCGCCTTGCAAAAAAGAACATCGAAGTGATCCTGAACGGGCGCACCAAAGAACCTCTCGAAGCGGTTCGGGAGCAGATCCTGTCCAGCGGTGGTCGCGCGCGGGTAGAAATTGCCGATCTCGCGGATCTGGAACAAGTCGTGGCGCTGGCCGAGCGAATTGGCGACGTCGATATCCTGGTCAACAATGCCGCCAGCCCGGAAAAATACATCTCGGTACTCGCCGATGAAGACGAACACTGGAGCAAAACAACCAATATTCTCATGTGGGCCCCCGTACGTCTGACACGGATTCTGGCGCGGGGCATGCGCGAAAGAAAAACCGGTGTGATCGTCAATATCACGAGTGTGAACTCCCAGTTTCACGCCCCTTACCTGGCGCCCTACTGCATGTCGAAGGCCGCCCTGGAAACCTTCACCCGCTGCGCGGCGATGGAGCTTGCCCCCCATGGAGTGCGCATCAATGCGGTGGCGCCGGGCATCATTCACACGGAACTGACGGAAGAACTGCTGGGCGACATGCTCAACCATCTGCAAGGTGTCATCCCCGCCGGCCGTGCGGGGAAACCGGATGAAGTCGCCTCTCTTGTCGAATACCTGTGCTCGGAAGACGCCGCCTATATCAATGGCGCGGTCTACAACATGGATGGCGGCATGATACTGGGGAATTTTTCCCAGGCACAAAAGCGCGCTGCGGAGGTTGAGTAGCGCGTTTGGCATTGCGAATTGGCTGTGCGGGGATTCTATACGGCCTGAAAGGCTTGCCAGTAGCCCCGCGCCGCGAGAGCATTTCGGTGGGTTTGGTCGCCGTCGTCTTGATCTGGATTCCACCGTCCGCCCTGGACTCGCTCGATCAGCTCCGGGCTGACCCGATACCCCTCGATCGACAGGGAATGATAAGCGTCAGATATGTAGTTGTCTTCAATGTGTTTGAGATACACCGCAATATCTGCAGGCGACCCAGGCGGGGACGGAAAATCTTCCAGCACCACATCCCGCATACTTTGCCACAGCAACTGGAGGCGACTGACGTGGGGGGATTTCTCGCGTACTCATCCCCAACTGTCGGGCGGCATCTTCCTGCTTCAACTGGCGTTGCTGGACGGTCTGAATAACACTCAGCCGATCGACTTCTTTGTGACTCAAAGTAATGCACTCCTCCGTCACAGCCCCCTACTCAACTCAAAAGGGGACATTTTAGAATTGGACAAAGGGGACATACTGCTTGGGGCTAACACTCGGACGCGTCGGTGATGCCAGCCAAGGCGGCGCGAAGGTCAGTCGGATTCTGCCTGAGCGCGGTGGGTGCGGCTGAGGCCAGTGGAGCGAATCGCAACGATATCCCGATCTTGTAGAGTTTTGAGGGTCCGGAGGGATTCCGCCAGTTTGTCTGTGGCTGTTGCCAATGGGTTACCTCCGGAGGTGGTGGATGACGTATCAATATTCGCGCATTGAGCTGTATTGTTATTCGCTTATTGTGCCCAGAGTGGGCTGGTGAAAGAAGCTCCTCCAACGGCATCGTGGAGGCTGAGCTTGAGTACGCTAACGTCACCTGCTGTCATGACTCGCCATCCAAAAGTCCTCATCTATGGCAGGCGTCTCCGCGTCGGTTGGCGCGCTTGTGGCACTGTTCAGCAGGTTGCGCACGGCTACTCTTCTCCAAAAAGCAACGTAAACGTTTCAATTTTTAAAAAATGAAATGTATTGGTTGCTTTTTTGATGAGGGGCTCAGGCTTTCACCTGCTTGGGTGTGTGGAAATCTATTCAATGTTTTGAATCTGCTCCCGCATCTGCTCGATCAATACCTTCAGCTCCACTGCGGATTGTGTGGTATCCAGGGCGATGGATTTGGATGACAGGGTGTTCGCCTCGCGGTTGAGTTCCTGCATGAGGAAATCCAGGCGGCGCCCGATGGGTTCCTTGCGTTTCAGTACCTGTTCGATTTCCTTGAGGTGGGCGTCGAGGCGGTCGAGTTCTTCGTCCACATCGGCTTTCTGGGCCAGAATGACGATTTCCTGCTCGAGGCGTTCAGGATCCAGTTCGAGTTGCAGGTCCTGGGTCTTGTCGCGAAGGCGTTGTTTCTGGGCGGCGAGAATCTGCGGCAGCAGGCCGCGGACCTTGGCGGTCTGGGTGCGGATGCCGGCGATGCGCTGGCGCAGGAAATCGGCGAGCTTGGCGCCTTCCACGGCGCGGCCTTCCAGCAGTTGATCGACGGCTGTGGCGAACAGGCTCAAGGTCGCCTGTTTGAGGGCGTCGCTGTCGACTTCCCGTTCTTCCAGCACACCGGGGCGCTCGAGAATTTCCAGGGGCGACAGGGAGGCGGGGTTCTCCATCAGCGCGGCGATGGTCCGCGCCGCATCGATGTACTGCCGGGCGGCGGTGGTGTTTACGCCAAGACCGTCCAGCTCGCGCTTGAGATTGAGCTGAAGGTAGCAGTCGACCTTGCCGCGATTGAGCTTGGTGCGCAGCGTTTCCCGCAGCGCCATTTCCAGGTCGCGCAGAGTGTCCGGCATACGAAATCCGGGCTCCAGATAGCGGTGGTTGACCGAGCGGATTTCCCAGGTCAGGGTGCCCCATTCTTCCTGTCGAGAAGCGCGGGCAAAGGCGGTCATGCTGCGAGCCATCGGACTTGCCATATTGAAAAAGGGCTTTCATTTTAACAGGTGCAAACGCGCTATTGGATATTGAGTACAATACCGCCTCTTTTTGCACTCCAAGGAAAATCGCATGACCCGTCCCAGCGGCCGCCGCCCTGAACAACTTCGCCTCGTGCGCATCGCGCGCAACTACACCAAGCACGCCGAGGGTTCGGTGCTGGTCGAGTTCGGCGATACCAAGGTGATCTGCACCGCCAGCGTGGAGGACTCCGTGCCGCGCTTTCTCAGGGGCAAGGGCCAGGGTTGGGTCACGGCGGAGTACGGTATGCTGCCCCGCTCCACCAACAGTCGCATGGACAGGGAGGCGGCGCGTGGCAAGCAGGGTGGAAGGACGCAGGAAATCCAGCGCCTCATCGGTCGTTCACTGCGTTCGGCCGTGGATCTGAAGAAACTCGGCGAGGTGACCATCACCGTGGATTGCGATGTGATTCAGGCAGATGGCGGCACCCGCACGGCGTCCATCACCGGCGCCTGTGTGGCGCTGGCGGATGCCATTTCCCACGTCGTGGTGAGACGCAAGCTCAAGGAAAACCCGTTGCAGCACATGGTTGCTTCCGTGTCGGTGGGCATGTTCAACGGCGTGCCGGTGCTGGACCTCGATTACGCCGAGGACTCCAATGCCGAGACGGACATGAACGTGGTGATGAACGAGGCGGGTGGTTTCATCGAGGTGCAGGGCACCGCCGAGGGCGCACCATTTTCCGATGAGGAATTCTCGGCGATGATGACGCTCGCCAAGCGCGGTATCGGCGATTTGGTCAAGGTGCAGAAAATGGCGCTGGCGCAGAAGCTGTAAGCGGGGCGTTGCTGGAAGGAAGGTGGTTCCCACGTCGAACGTGGGAACCGCAGTGGCTTCAGAATTCTTCGATATCGTAATCGACGATGACCGGTGCGTGGCTGGAGAACGCATTGGCTTTGTACATGACCGCGTATTCCACGAAGCGGACCAGATCCCGTGAAACGATGTGCAGGTCGGTGCGCCAGCCGTCGCCTTTGCCCATCACGCCGGAAGGCCACCAGCTGAATTCGTCGCTGTCGGTGTTGCCGCGGCGGAAGGCGTCGGCATAGCCGACGTCATCGTAAACCTGATCGAGCCACTGGCGCTCGTGAGGCAGGAAGCCGGATTCCGACAGGTGGGCGTCCGGGTTTTCGATATCGAGTTCGCCGTGGGCAATCTGCCAATTGCCGCACATGATGTATTTGCGCTTCTTGCGCGAAATCTTGTCGAGGTGCGCCTGCAGTTCCTGAAAGAAGGTGTCTTTCACCTGTTGGCTGGGTTCGCCCACCACGCCCGCGGGCGCGAGCAGCGAGCCGACGCTGATGTTTTCGAAATCCGCTTGCAGGTAGCGACCATCCATGTCCTCGCAGCTGGGCAGGCCAAAGCCGAAAACGATGGCCTTGGGAGGCTGGCGGGTGTAGATCGCTACCCCGTTGGTGTGGGGTTTGGGGGAATCAAAATAATAGGCGTAGTAATCGGGAAGTGTGAATTCTTCCCGGTCAGCGATTTCTGGCTCCTGCGCGCGCAGATCCTGCAGGCAGATGACGTCCGCATCCTGGCTGGCAAGCCAGTCGAACAGGCCGCGATGGGAGGCCTGGTAAATGCCGTCAACAGAAAGACTGATGATTCTCATGTTAGCCCCTTGATTTGAGAGCGTGTATGATAACCGACCGTTGGCGGATTAAGAAATCCGGCCACAGTCATAAATGTGATTGGGAAAAGACAATGCAAGCACACCAACGCCGCTTCGTAGAGCTGGCGCTCAGGGTCGATGCACTCAGGTTTGGTGAGTTTACCCTGAAATCCGGACGAGTGAGCCCTTATTTCTTCAATGCGGGCAAATTTTGTTCCGGCGCGGCGTTGGCGGCATTGGGTCGCTGCTATGCAGACGCCATCGTGGCCGCGGATGTCGAGTTCGACGTGCTGTTCGGCCCCGCCTACAAGGGTATTCCCCTGGTGGCCGCCACGGCAGTTGCGCTGGCCCACTATCACGACCGCGATGTGCCCTATTGCTTCAATCGCAAGGAAGCCAAGGATCACGGCGAGGGTGGCACGCTGGTGGGTGCGCCCATGACGGGCCGCGTGTTGATCATCGACGACGTGATCACTGCCGGCACTGCCATTCGCGAAGTCATGGCCATTATCGGCTCCCAGGATGCGCAGCCCGCGGGTGTCTTGATCGGCCTCGACCGCAAGGAAAAAGGCCAAGGCGATCTTTCCGCCATCCAGGAGGTCGAGGAAGAGTACGGGGTTCCCGTCATCGGTATCGTCACGCTTGATCACATTATTGGCTATCTGGAAGAACAGAAAAACAATGAGGCCACGCTCGACGCCATCCGGGCCTACCGCAGCAAATATGGCGTATGAGACATGCGTACCCGGTGGAAGTTTCCTGACGTGTCATCGATGTCGGAATCCACGCCCGGCATCGCAGCGTCATCCATCTCGCACCAGCGGCGCATCCTGACTATCGTTGCGGCCATTGCGCTTGCCACCTTTTTCAGCGGCCCCCTGCTCGCAGTACAGCCGCGCGAGGAGGGCGATGTCATCGATGGCGCGCTGTACCGTTATCGCAATGCCGAGGGCAATCCGGTCATCGATTTTTCGATTCCGCCCGAATATGCCGACAAGGGCTACGACATCCTCTCGGCCAATGGGCGCCTGATCAAACATGTGCCGGCGCGCACCGAGGCGGAGCTGACCCCGGAACAGATCGAGGCGCGCGAAGAGCAGGAAAAACTCGATGCCTTCATTTTGCGCACCTACAGTTCATTGGAAGATGTCGCCCGTGCGCGCACCAGGCGCCTGCAGTTGGTGGAGCGTGAAATCAGCGTTCTCAAATCCAACATCATGGACTATACGCGGCGCGAGGAAGAGGTGAAGGAGCGCGCCGCCGGGTATCAGGCCAGCGGCCAGACGCCGCCGGAATCGCTGACCCAGGTGCTGGCGGAGCTCGACGCGCAGAAACGCCACGCCCAGCAGCAATTGGTGGAGCGCCAGGCGCAGTACCGCGACGTGATGGACAGGTATGAGCGTCATGCCGCACGGCTGAAGGTGTTGCGTCCGGAGCTCGGCTCGTCCATCAGGTCGGAGGAGAGCGAGCCCTGATTGATCGGCTCACGAGCATGCCTGATTCACTTGGTCAGGGAAAAATCCCGCTCGCAACGACGGGCCAGTGCTGTTCCCAGTCCGTGCTCGGCAAGTGGCGATACTGGCTGCGCACGTAGCGCCGCAGCCTGCCTTCGACAAGATTGATCATGAGACTGGCGCACTGGCCGGGAGGCAGGCCGGGTACCAGCCCTTCCCGCACTTCACCGAGGCGTATGACCTGCTTGATCTCCGACTCGAGGCGCTCGAAGATGTGCCCGGCACGGTTGTGCAGGCGCGGTTTTTCGCCGTGCAGGGCATCGCCGCACAGCAGCCGGGTGATTCCCGGGTTGCGTTCGCCAAAGGTCAAAACCACCAGCAGAATCGTGCCGCATGTGTTGGCGGTGCTTTCCTCGCTGGCGGTAACGGCTTTGATGTTGGAAAACAACGTCTCTTCAGCGAATGCCAGCAGCTCTTCGTACATGCGCGCCTTGCTGGGGAAGTGGCGATAAAGCGCCGCTTCCGAAACACCCACTTCCCGCGCCAGTGCCGCGGTGGTGATGCGCTCGCTGGTCGAGGCTTCGAGCATCTTCGCCAGCGCCTGAAGAATTTCGTCGCGCCGCGACAGCGTATTTTCCTTGCCAGCCACGATGCTATTGATCGCCTTGATTGGTAATCAGTGTGCCCACGCCGTCATCGGTGAATATTTCCAGCAGCACGGCGTGCTGTACGCGGCCGTCGAGGATATGGGCGCTTCTCACGCCACCCTTGACCGCATCCAGGGCGCAGCGAATCTTCGGCAGCATGCCGCCGTAGATGGTGCCGTCGGCGATCAGGGCGTCGACCTCGGCCGTGGACAGGCCGGTGAGAACGTTGCCATTTTTGTCCTGAAGGCCGGCGACGTTGGTGAGCAGCACGAGTTTCTCGGCCTTGAGAAATTCCGCCACCTTGCCGGCGACGAGGTCGGCGTTGATGTTGTAGGCGTTGCCTTCGGCGTCCACCCCGATGGGGGCGATGACGGGAATGAAATTGCCGGCGGTGAGCATGTCGATCACCGCCACGTTGACGTGCACCACCTCACCGACGTGGCCGATATCGATGATCTCGGGCACCTCCAGGTCTGGCGTCTTGCGGCTGACCGTCAGTTTTTTTGCCATCAGCAACTGGCCGTCCTTGCCGGTGAGCCCGATCGCCTTGCCACCCGCGTGGTTGATCAGGTTGACGATTTCCTTGTTGACCGACGCGCCCAGCACCATCTCGACCACGTCCATGGTTCTGCTGTCGGTGACACGCAGGCCGTCCACGAACTCGGATTCGATCTCCAGCGCCTTGAGCAATTCGGCGATCTGCGGTCCGCCGCCATGCACCACCACCGGATTCATGCCCACCAGTTTCATCAGTACCACGTCGCGAGCGAAGTTGCGTTTGAGCTCTTCACCTTCCATGGCGTTGCCGCCGAACTTGACCACCACGGTCTTGCCGGTGAATTTCTGGATATAGGGCAGGGCCTCAGTGAGCACGCTGGCGGTGTTCAGGGCGTCGAGACGGGACAGGGACATGAATTTCGTCACTCCTGGAGATAGGGCCAAAAACGAGGGGCCATTCTACTGTCTTTGGTGCCGGCCCGCACACCTGCTTCTTGCCAGATGCGAGGCGAAGGCATGAAAGCCTTTACGCCCTGGGTAGCGCCCTCACAGCGAAGGACAAAGGCGAAGATTTTGTAGAAGCCTGCCTGCAGGCGACAATTTCGGTGGGGGTCGCTTGCAGGCAAGCTCCTACAGGAGGCCAATTACCTTGCGACTGCGGTGTTCAGCCGATCAGAAGATTCGCTCCTGCCGACCCGGCGCAGGCGCCTGCGAGTGCGGGATCCAGGGTGCTGAGTTGTTCATCGAAAATACCGATCAGGTTGTCGATACTTTCGCGGGAGTTCGCTTCGAAGCGCAGCGTCAATGCCGCGGTGGTGTTGGAGGCGCGCACCAGACCCCAGCCCCAGGGGTATTCGACACGCAGGCCATCGATGGTGATCAGGCGGGCATCGTCGAAATCGCACTGTTCGATCAACTGCTCGACGAGCCGGTGCTTGTCGCTGTCGGGCACGGCAATCTTGATCTCGGGCGTGCTCACCGCATGGGGCAGGCTGTCGAGGATTTCGTCCAGGCTCTGTTCGCGCAGCGACAGGATTTCGAGGAGCCGCACCGCGGCATAGAGGCCATCGTCGAAGCCGTACCAGCGATCATTGAAGAAAATGTGGCCGCTGAATTCGCCGCCCAGCGGTGCACCGGTTTCCTTCACCTTGTTGCGGGTGTGGGCGTGACCGGTCTTCCACATCACCGGCTTGCCGCCGTAACTGGCAATCAGCTCTTCGAGATGACGCGAACTTTTCACGTCAAAGACGATTTCCGTGCCGGGGCTTTTGCCGAGAATGTCGCGGGCGAAAATCATCATCAACTGGTCTGGCCAAACGATCTTGCCGCTGCCGGTGACCGCCACCAGGCGGTCGCCGTCGCCGTCGAAGGCAAGCCCGATGTCGGCGCGAGCGTAGGCGATGGTGTCGATCAGCTTGGTCAGGTTGGCGGGGTCGGTGGGGTCGGGCGGATGGTTGGGAAAATCGCCGTCCACCTCGGTGAACAACTCGTCCACGCGACAGCCGAGCTTGCGAAAAAGTGCCGGTGCGATACTGCCCGCGATCCCGTTGCCGCAATCGATGGCGACATGCAGTGGTGCGAGTGGCGCGACGCCTTCTGTCAGGGCGTGCAAATAGGTGTCGCGCACATCCACCGTACGCAGGCCACCGCTGCCGCTTTGGTAGTCGCCGCGCACCATGCGCTCGTGAAGCAGGCGGATCTCGCCGCTGCTCAGCACGTGATTGCCCATGATGATCTTGAAGCCGTTGTCATCCTTGGGGTTGTGGCTGGCGGTGACCATGACGCCGTTGTCGCAGTCGGCGCGTGTCGCGGCGGCGAAGTTCATCATGGGTGTCGGCCCTTCGCCGATGTCGAGAACATTGCATCCTGTCGAGGCGATACCGTGGATCAGCGCCTTTTTCAATATCGGGCTGGAGCGCCTGCCATCGCAGCACACGATCAGGGCATCGCCGCCGCGTTCGAGCACCATGGTGCCCAGCACCCGCCCCAGGGTATCGGCAAAATCGCCGGTGATCTCCAGGTAGGCCTTGCCGCGGATGTCGTAATCGCGAAACACATGGGGAGGAAGAATCTGCTCCGGCTCATCGCCGTGCTCTTCGGCGCGGGTTGCGGCAGCTGCTGGCAGGCGGATGCGCTGGTGGCGCTCGGTGAAAAGATCATCCATCGGGTTGTAGTTGCTGGCGCGCTGGGGGTGCGGGCCTTGCAGGAAATAAAGGTGTCTGCGAATCATCAGGCCGGCGAGCGCCAAAGCACTGGCGCAGAGCACGGCAAACAGCAGATGGAAAGGGATCGGCGACGGCGCCAGTGCCTGCATCATGGTCGTGCTGGCCGCCAGGCGCAGCTCCCAGTCGGGCACGCCTGTGGCGAGAGTCAGGTTGTGGATGCCGCCGCCCGGCGCGGCGCGGCCCTCGCTGAAGACGATTCCGGATGGAAAATTCTTCACGTTCTGAACGAGCTGCAGGCTGCCGTCAAAAGCGGCCGCCTTGGTCAATTCGGAGGACAGTGTGACGGGGTCCACCTCGATCAGGACGACGCCCTTGATGGCCTCGGCCTCGCGAACCGGACGGGCGAAATAGATGCGCCAGGTTTCCACCTTGGCGGCGATGGGCGCCGGCGCACCGCCGCCCATCGCGTTGCTGTAGAGGCGCTCGGCGACAAAATTGTCCTGCAACAGTTGCAGTTGCTGGCCGGGGTCGAGCAAATAGATGCGGCGGGCTTCGGGGAGGCGCGCACGGGCGTCGTAGAGCCAGGTCTGGCGCGGCCCCGGCGTGTCGAGTACGCGAGCATTGTTGGCCCACTGGCTGGGATTGTTGTCCTCGAGGGAGAGTATGTGGTGGGTGCGAGCCTCGGCGCTGAGGGTCTCCAGGCGGCTGATGATGCTGCTGAGCTGGGTGTCCAGGCGATTTCGTGCTGCGGTTCCCGCGCCCTCCAGTGCCTGTTCGATGTTTTTCTGATGCGGGCGGACAAGCAGATGGGTTTCCAGCTGGCCATGACTGTAGAGCAAAATGCTCATCAGCAACACAAGAACGCCGACACACCAGCGTGGCAAGCGCGGCTTCGCCGCGAGCAGGCGACTGGCTGAAGCGAGAGATGCGGCCATGGGCGGGAAGGCTGCGGCGTGTCGGTCAGGCCTCGGCCAACTTCTGGATCAGAATTCGCGCCAGTTGATTCTTGCCGAGCAAGGGCAGCTCTTCCTCGCTGTGCCGCGTGATGAAGAACACCTGGTTGTCATCGCTGTTGAAGCCGATGTCGTCGCGGGACACATCATTGGCAATGATGGCATCGAGATTCTTGCGCGCGAGCTTGCCGCGCGCATGCTCCAGAATATTGTTGGTTTCCGCGGCGAAGCCCACGGTGAACGGTTTGTTGTCCAGCGCGGCGATGGTCGCCACGATGTCGGGGTTCTTCTCCATTTCGATATGCATGATGTCCGTGTCCTTTTTGATCTTCTGTTTGGCCACAGTCTTGGGGCGATAGTCCGCGACCGCGGCGGCGGCGATGAAAATGTCGCAGTCCACGATTTCTTCGAGGCAGGCGGCAAGCATCTGCGCCGCGGAAGTGACCTGTCGTGTCGTGACGCGCTCCGGCGGCGCCAGGTTGGTGGGGCCCGAGACGAGCACGGTGCGGGCGCCGGCCTCTGCCGCGGCCATGGCGAGGGCATAGCCCATCTTTCCGGAGCTGTGATTGGAAATGTAGCGAACCGGGTCGACCGCTTCCCGGGTCGGTCCGGCGCTGATCACCACCTTCCTGCCGGCGAGACTGCCGGTGGCAAACAAAGGCTCGAGGCCTGCGATGATGGTTGCCGGCTCGAGCATGCGACCGGGGCCGACATCGCCACAGGCCTGGCTGCCCTCGGCCGGGCCGAGAATGGTGAAGTTGCGCGCCTGCAGGGTGCGCAGGTTGTGCTGTGTGCTTTCCTTGCGCCACATGCCCTGGTTCATGGCGGGTGCGATGACGATGGGGGCTGCGCTGGCAAGGCAGGTGGCGGTCAGCAGTGAGCCGGCCTCGCCATTGGCGAGTTGCGCAATGATATCCGCCGTGGCCGGTGCAATGATGACGACGTCGGCCCAGCGCGCCAGTTCGATGTGCCCCATACCGGCTTCCGCCTCGGGGTCGAGCAGGTCGAGATGTACCTGATGGCCCGAAAGGGCCTGCATGGTGAGCGGCGTGATGAACTCCTGCGCGGCCTTGGTCATGGCAACCCGTACGCTCGCGCCGGCATCCTGAAGGCGGCGCACCAGATCGGCACTTTTATAGGCCGCGATGCCGCCGCTGACGCCAAGGAGAATGCGCTTGTTGGCCAGAGAACTCATCGCCACACCTGGAAAATGTTGATCGGGAAGCTAAGATACCACCTGGTCCATTTTTTTTCGACGACAGGGAGTGTTGTTATGACGATCAAGACATGGCCGCAGGATGAGCGGCCGCGAGAAAAACTGTTGCACCGAGGGCCTGCGGCCTTGTCCGATACGGAACTGCTGGCGATTTTTCTGCGTACCGGTATCAAGGGCTGGTCGGCAGTGGATCTGGCGCGGGAGCTGATCACCCGCTTCGGCGGTTTGGGAGCGCTGCTCAGTGCCGACAAGTCCTCCTTCTGCGTCGCCAAGGGACTGGGCGAGGCCAAATATGTCCAGCTGCAGGCGGTGCTGGAACTGGCACGGCGCTACTTTGCCGAAACCCTGGTGCGTGAAGATGTGTTTACCAGCCCGGCCGCTGTCGGCCACTATCTGCAGGCCCGCCTGGGGCATCGCTCTCAGGAAGTGTTCGCGGCGCTTTTCCTCGATACCCGCCATCGCCTCATCGTTTGCGAGGAAATGTTCTTCGGAACCATCGACGGCGCCAGCGTGTATCCGCGCGAAATCGTCAAGCGCGCCCTGCAGCACAACGCCGCCGCGCTGATCGTCGCGCACAACCACCCTTCCGGGGTTGCCGAGCCCAGCCGTGATGATGAAGCCATCACGCGGCGTCTGCGCGATGCGCTGCAGCTGGTGGATGTGCGCCTTCTGGACCACCTGATTGTCGGTGCGGGACAGGTGGTATCGCTGGCGCAGCGCGGTTTGATGTAGGCGCGAGACGGACGCGCAGCCACTCGCCCGGGCAGGCAAAATTCGTTTGATTTTGTCCCCCTGCTCTGGTATAAATCGCGCCTTCCTGCGGGTCTCCCGTAAGTATGTTTGTCGCGCCCGTCCCGGCGAGGCGGGAAATTCAGGCGAAAGCTGAAAAAACCAGATTCCTAGAGGCTGCACCATGTCCAAAGTATGTCAGGTTACCGGCAAGAGACCGATGACCGGAAACAATGTGTCCCACGCGCAAAACAAGACCCGCCGCCGGTTCGAACCCAACCTGCACAGCCATCGTTTCTGGGTGGAAGGTGAGAAGCGTTTCGTGAAGCTGCGCGTGTCCACCAAGGGTTTGCGTATCATCGACAAACATGGCATCGAAAAGGTTCTCGCGGATCTGCGCGTTCGTGGCGAGAAAATCTGAGGAGCATTAGAACATGGCCAAATCAAACAGAGAAAAGATCAAGCTGGTTTCCAGTGCCGGTACCGGGCACTACTACACAACCACCAAAAACAAGCGTACCACTCCCGAGAAGCTCGAGTTCAAAAAGTACGATCCGGTGGTCAGGCAGCACGTTGCCTACAAGGAAGCCAAGATCAAGTAATCAATATATTGCGAGAACCTTTCCTGATGTGTGGTTGAGGCAAGGTTCACAAACAAACAAAAAAACCGGCGCAAGCGCCGGTTTTTTTGTTGTGTCTGTTTTCTTATCTTCTCTTGGTTGCCAGAGAGATGTCGTAAACGCCGGCTTCGCGTGCCTGATCCGAAATTTCGACGAAGAGTTCGGTCTTGGCTTGCGGCGCCGCGCTGATGATGACTTTTGCCTGGGGGTTCTCGGCGTGGATGCGCTCCACGTTGGCCCGCACTGACCGTACATCGATTCTGCGGCCTTCCAGGAAGATATCGCCCGAATCGCTGACATCAAAGACGATATTTCTGTTCTTGGTGTCGCTCGGTGGCTGATCCGTGGTGGGCGGCGGACGGGTGACGTCGATACCGCTTTCGTTCACGAAGGATGCTGTAACGATGAAAAAGATCAGCATGATGAACACCACGTCGAGCATCGGCGTGAGGTCGATCTGTGCGTCTTCTTCGGCCTTGTTGCGTTTACCTAAGGCCATAATTTCCTACCCCATATGTATAAAAGGTGAGCAATGATACTCACTCAAAATCTGTTTGCCCAGAGTTCCTGGAAGAAATGAGACAAACGGCTCGGCAATTGCCCGTTGTGCAATTTGTTACTAGTATGCCGGCAAAGTTTGCCTGTGAGAAGCCCTTGTGCCTGAACTCCCCGAAGTTGAAACCACGCGCAGAGGTGTAGCGCCTCATGTGGAAGGGATGCGCGTGGAAAAGTGTATCGTCAGGGAAACGCGCCTGCGTGTGCCTGTTCCGGCCCGGCTCGAGGCATTGCTGGCGGGACAGGTGGTGCGCAGCGTGACGCGGCGCGGAAAATATCTGATATTCGCCATTGGCGAAGGCCATGTGTTGATGCATTTGGGTATGTCTGGCAGTTTGCGCCTGGTCGAAGCCGGCAGCGAGCCGGGAAAACATGACCATCTGGACTGGTGCCTGTCGTCCGGACTGGTGCTGCGCTTTCGCGATCCGCGCCGCTTCGGAATCGTTACCTGGGTGGAGGGTGATCCGCTGACCCATTCCCTGCTTGCTTCACTGGGGCCGGAGCCTCTGGAGGACGGCTTCACGGATGACCATTTGTGGTTGCGTGCCAAAGGCAGAAAAGTGCCGATCAAGAGTTTCGTGATGGACAGTCGTGTCGTGGTGGGCGTGGGAAACATCTACGCCAACGAGGCCCTTTTCGCGGCGGGAATCCATCCCCTGAGAGAGGCGGGCCGGGTATCGCGTGTGCGCTACGCGCGGCTGACGGACTGTATCAGGACCGTGCTGAGCCAGGCCATCGCCCAGGGCGGCACCACGCTGCGCGACTTCGTCGGCGGCACGGGTCAGCCGGGTTATTTCAGTCAATCATTGGCGGTCTATGGGCGCGGCGGCCTGCCTTGCCTGCACTGCGACGCGCTTTTGAAGGAAATCCGCCTGGGTCAGAGAACGACGGTGTATTGCCCCGCCTGCCAGCGCTGAGAATGGCCGCGCCGGCAGCAGACGGCGTGATTCATGACTGCGTCGTGGTCTCGTGACCGAACTTGCGGTACAGGGCTTCGGCAACGGCGGGATGAACAAAGGCCGTGATGTTGCCGTTCAGCGAGGCAATCTCTCTTACCAGCGAGGAAGAGATATAAGAGTGCTTCTCGGCGGGCGTGAGGAAAATCGACTCCATGTCGGGTGACAGTGCCCTGTTCATGTTGGCGAGCTGAAATTCGTACTCGAAATCCGATACGGCGCGCAGACCGCGCAGCACGGCGGTGGCGTTCTGGTCGCGGGCAAAGTGCACCATCAGGTAATCGAAACCCACCACTTCCACATTGTTCAGGTGCGACAGCGCCGTTTGTGCCAGCGAGATGCGCTCCGCGAGAGAAAACAGCGGTTTCTTCTTTTCGCTGATGGCAATGGAAACGATGACTTTGTCGAACAGTTTGCAAGCCCTTTCCACAAGGTCGGTGTGACCGTGGGTGATCGGGTCGAAGGTGCCCGGATAGATGATGGTCTTCATGATGCAGTTCCTTGACGGGGCCACGATGGTACAACAATGCACCGCAGCCGCTCAATCCACGATAAACAGCCGGAAGTGAACGTCTCCTGCGCGCTTGTCCCGCAGGCAGCGCCAATTCGGCGGAGGTGCCGCCTCTTCCGCGAGGGCTTTTTCGATATAAATCAGGCTGCCTGCGGCGATTGCGCCGCTCTCCTCGAGTGCGCTGAAAACGGGATCGTAGAGCCCGTGCGCGAAGGGCGGATCGAGAAAGATGATGTCGAACGGGGAGGGCTGCGCCGCCTTCAGCCAGGTCAGCAGATCCTGCTGGATGATGGTGGCGCCCTCGGCGTCGAGCAGGGCCTTGGTGTCGAGCAGATGCCGGTACGCGGCGGCATCCTGTTCCACGAAAACCACGGTCTCCGCGCCGCGGGACAGGGCTTCGAAGCCCAGCGCACCCGATCCCGCGAAGGCATCGAGACAGCGGGCGGCGGGAATATCGGGCGCCAGCCAGTTGAAAAGTGTTTCGCGGATGCGGTCGCCGGTGGGGCGCAGGCCGTCGCGGTCGGGAAAGGCGATGCGCCGGCTGCGCCATTTGCCACCAATGATTCTCAGCTGTTGCTGGCTGCCGGAACGGGATTTGCGGTTCAAGCGGAATGACTCCTCAAGGCGTTTCGCGCCTGCCGTGGCGTGGAAGAAATGGTAGGATACACCGGTTTCAAACGATGTCAGGTAAGGTCTTCATGACGCAGCGCAGTAACGAGGGGGAATCCGCCCAACCCGCGAAGCGGGGGCTGTTTTCTTTTTTTCGCAAGCAGAAGCCGGACGAGCCCGCGGCACCGGCTGCGTCACAGGAAGAAGACGTCGCCAGTAGCGCTGCCGAGGAAACAGAGACTTCAGCGCCGCTGGTTGCGCTGGAAGCGGACGATATTGCGGCTCCGGCTCCGGCTCCGGCTCCGGCTCCGGCTCCGCAGCCTGAAGCCGAGGTGCGGGAGAAGCGCTTCGGCAGGATACGGCAGGCGCTCTCGCGTACCAGCAAGGGGCTGGGCCGGGTATTTCTCGGCAAGAAACAAATCGATGATGACTTGCTGGAAACCCTCGAAACACAACTGCTGACGGCCGACCTGGGCATCGAAGTTACCGCCGAGGTCATCGGCACGCTCACCGACCGGGTCAAGCGCAAGGAGCTCGGTGACGTTGACGCTCTGCAGGGCGCGCTGAAGGCATTGCTGGTGGAAATTCTCAAACCCTGCGAAAAGCCCTTGCGGGTGAGCGACGCCGACAAGCCTTTCGTGCTGCTGACAGTCGGCGTCAATGGTGTAGGCAAGACGACCACTATCGGCAAGCTCGCCAAACAGTTCCAGGATCGTGGCCGGTCGGTGATGCTGGCGGCTGGCGACACGTTCAGAGCGGCCGCCGTGGAGCAGCTTCAGGTGTGGGGCGAGCGCAACAGGGTTCCCGTGATTGCGCAACACACGGGGGCCGACAGCGCCTCGGTAATTTTCGATGCAGTGGAGTCTGCGCGCGCCCGACAGGTAGACCTGCTGATCGCCGATACCGCGGGGCGGCTCCACACCAAAAGCAATCTTATGGATGAGTTGAAGAAGATCAAGCGGGTGCTTGCGCGCCTCGACCCCTCCGCGCCTCATGAAGTGCTGTTGGTTCTCGATGCCGGAACGGGCCAGAATGCGGTCACTCAGCTACAACAGTTCCACGAGGCGGTTGGCGTGACCGGGATCGCCCTGACCAAGCTCGACGGCACCGCCAAGGGCGGGGTGATTTTCGCGCTGTGCCGCCGCTACGGCATTCCGGTGCGCTATATCGGTGTCGGAGAAAGCGTCGATGATCTGCAGCCTTTCGTTGCCGAGGATTTCGTCGACGCGCTGCTTGCCACCGATGGTGAGGAATAAGCGTTGTTGGCGCACAGGCGGCGCACCGAGACGTGCCGCCGAGCGCAGGTTGCCAGCCCGCAAAAAGACTCCCGTGTAGAACGAGCCCAGAGATGATCCAGTTCGACAACGTCAGCAAGCGTTACCCTTCCGGTCACGAGGCGCTGGCGAACCTCAGTTTTTTCATGGGCGAGGGCGAGTTTGCCTTCCTCACGGGCCACTCCGGCGCGGGCAAGAGTACGCTGCTGAAAATGATCACGTTGCTGGAGCGCCCGTCCCAGGGACAGGTACTGATCAACGGCAAGAATCTCAACCGCCTCCACGCCAGCCAGGTGCCGTATTTCCGCCGCCGCGTTGGCGTGGTTTTTCAGAACCACCACCTGCTCTTCGATCGCACGGTGTACGACAACGTGGCGCTGCCCCTTGAAGTCATGGGCTTTCCGCGTGCCGATATCCCGCGCCGGGTGCGGGCGGCGCTCGACAAGGTCGATTTGCTGAGCAAGGAAAGACAGAATCCCATTGCGCTTTCCACGGGCGAGCAACAGCGCGTCGGCATTGCCCGCGCCGTGGTGCACAAGCCGAAAATCCTGCTCGCTGACGAGCCCACCGGCAACCTCGATCCGGAACTGTCGGCGGAGATCATGAATCTCTTTTATCAGTTCAACGATGTCGGGGTGACCGTGCTCATCGCCACCCACGACATCGCCCTGATCGCGCCGATGCGCTGTCGCGAGCTCCATCTGCGTCACGGTCGCCTGGTGGAGGGTTGAACATGGGCACCAAGCCGCGCAAGACCATCTCGGGCGCAAGAGGAAGCCGCGCTTCGCTGCGCCATCGCGTGGACAGCTACGTCAATCACCACGGCAAAACCGTGGTCCAGAGCTTGCGGCGCCTGTTGCGCCAGCCACTGCAGACCCTGATGACCGTGCTGGTGATCGCCATCGCCATGGCGCTGCCGGCCGCGCTTTACACCGCCATCGAAAACCTGCGCACGCTGGGGAGCGGTATCGAACTCAACGCGCGCATGAGCGTCTTTCTCAACAAAAGCCTGTCCGATGATGGCGTCGCCGAGTTGATGATGGCGCTGGAACAGCGCCCCGACGTCACCGCCATCGTCTATCTGAGCCGCGAGCGCGCTCTCGAGGAATTTCGCGAGGCATCCGGTTTCGGCGACGTGCTCTTGCTGCTCGATGACAATCCGCTGCCCCCCGCCATCCTCGTCCAGCCCGCCGACGCCGTGACGCGGGACGCCGCCGCAGCCGATGCCCTGGTGGCCTGGCTCAAGGCGCGCGATGAGGTCGACGATGTCAGCGTCGATCTGGGTTGGCTGCAAAAGCTTCACGCCTTCATCAATGCGGGCAAACAGGCCGCCATGGGGCTCGGGGTTGCGCTCGGTTTCGGGGTTTTGCTGGTGATGGGCAACACCATTCGCATGGCGATCGCGAATCGCCGCGAAGAGATCGTGGTCGTCAAACTGATCGGCGGCACCAATGGCTACGTGCGGCGGCCCTTCCTCTATGCGGGTTTCTGGTATGGCGTCGGTGGTGGATTGTGCGCCTGGCTGCTGGTATGGATCGGCTTCCTGGCGATGGCGCCAGCGGCGAAGCGCATCGCCGCGCTGTACCAGAGCGGCTTCTCGTTGCAGGGTCCGGGCTTTGCGACCTTGCTGGTATTGCTCGCCTGCGGGGTCGCGCTCGGCCTTGGTGGCGCCTGGATCGCGGTGGCCAGCCATATGCGGCGCATCGAGCCGGAATGACCGCATAAAAATAGATTTTGGCGTGTCTTGCTATAAAAGTGGCAGACCCAGGGAACCTGGCAAAGTTATGGCAATCTAACACGCAGCTGTTAAACTACGGCGTCTTGAAAGAGAGGTAGGTATGGGAAAAAGTTTGCAAACCGTGGCAATGATGTCGCCTGGGGAAAATCTGACTGCCTATATGCAGACAGTTTCTTCCATTCCGGTGCTGACCGCGGACGAGGAGCAGGCTCTGGCGGAACGTCTCTACTATGACGGGGAGCTCGAGGCGGCTCGCCAGCTCGTCATGTCGCATCTGCGTTTCGTGGTACATATCGCACGCTCCTACAACGGTTACGGCCTGCCATTGGCCGATCTGGTCCAGGAAGGCAACGTCGGCCTGATGAAGGCGGTCAAGCGCTTCAATCCGGAAAAGGGCGTTCGCCTGGTATCTTTCGCGGTGCACTGGATCAAGGCCGAGATTCACGAATACATTCTGCGCAACTGGCGCATCGTCAAGGTGGCCACCACCAAGGCGCAGCGCAAGCTGTTCTTCAACCTGCGCAGTGCCAAGAAAACCCTCGGCTGGCTCAATAACGACGAAGCCACCGCCGTGGCTCAGGAGCTGGGTGTCGAGGTCAATCAGGTGCGTGAGATGGAGCAGAGGCTCTACGCCCACGACACCGCCTTCGACGCGCCCGATGACGACGATGACGGCTATTCCGCACCGGTCTATTACCTTGAAGATAAGCGCTCCGACCCCGCGGCCATGCTCGAGGCCGAGAACTGGGAAGAAACCAGCGTCAACCGCCTCGATGAAGCGATGGACAAGCTCGACGACCGCAGTCGCGACATTCTGCGCCGCCGCTGGCTGAGCGAGAGCAAGGCCACTCTCCACGAGCTCGCCGACGAATACGGCGTGTCCGCCGAGCGGATCCGGCAGCTGGAGCAGAACGCCATGAAAAAAGTACGGGCATCCATGGAGGCCTGAGGCGCTCCGTCATTCCCATCAGTCATATGAAGCCGCGTTCCCGACCTGGGCCGCGGCTTTATTTATGGATACAGCACCATCATGAAACATCTATCGGTCATTGCCGCCGTTCTCGGTTTTGTCGGCGTCGCGCTGGGCGCTTTTGGCGCCCATGGTCTGCAAGGCCTGGTGTCGCCCGCCATGCTCGATGTATGGAAAACGGCTGTCAGCTACCAGATGTACCATGTTCCGGTCATTCTGCTGCTCGGCCTGCTGCCCGCGCTGGCGCCTCGCCGCCTGATTCTGCTCGCCGGCTACTGCTTCATCGCCGGCGTGCTGGTGTTTTCGGGCAGCCTCTACGCGCTGGTGTGGTTTGGCGTGCCGCGGCTCGGCATGATCACACCGCTCGGCGGTGTCCTGCTGCTGCTCGGCTGGCTGACGCTGGCAGTGGCGCTGCTGAAAAAGCCCGCAGCCTGAGGAACTCTCTTGGAACTGCGTCCTGAATTCAAGAAAAAATCCATCCGCAGCTATGTCATTCGCGCCGGGCGCATGACCGACGCCCAGCGCAAGGCTTTCGACGATCACTGGGCTGCGTATGGTTTGAGCCTTCACGACGGCCCGGCGGATTGGCGGCGCATCTTTGGTCGCGCGGCGCCGGTGGTGCTGGAGATCGGTTTCGGCATGGGGGATTCCCTGCTGGAAATGGCGGAGGCGGAGCCGGACAAGGATTTCGTCGGCATCGAGGTTCACCCGCCGGGTGTCGGCCGTCTCATCAACAATGCCGCCGAGCGCGGCCTTGCCAATGTGCGGGTCTACATGGCGGACGCACTCGACGTTCTCGACGACTGTATCGCCGATGGCAGTCTGAGCCGCGTACAGGTTTATTTTCCCGACCCCTGGCACAAAAAGAAGCACCACAAGCGCCGCATCATTCAAGCGGCGTTCGTCGAGCGGCTGCGTGGCAAGCTCGGCATCGGCGGTATCCTGCATCTGGCAACGGATTGGCAGAACTACGCCGAACACATGCTCGAAGTAATGTCGGCGGCTCCGGGCTACGTCAATGAGGCAGGCCAGGGCTACTCGCCGCGCCCCGATTTTCGCCCGATCACCAAGTTCGAGCGCCGCGGTGAGAGACTCGGCCACGGCGTCTGGGATCTGCTGTTCCGCCGCAGCGAGTGATCATCGAGGTGTGCTCCAAGCGCTAAGTCGGAGCACTGCAAGAACCGAGTTCCGCCAGAGTTCAACTTACAGCTTGGAGCTTACAGCTGAAACACTGTGGCGGCGCTGGGCTTTGCGTTAATATGTCGCACTAACCCAACACCTGCTGAAGGAAAACAGTAATGAAGAGGAAAACCCTGGCTACCCTGGTAGCGCTGACCTTCATGGTCGCTGGCTGCGACAAAGGGCCCGGCGACGGCGAGACAGCACATACCGGCGAGGTGGCGGCGACCCTGGAAACCCAAACCCAGAAGCTCAGCTACATCTTCGGCCAGAACATCGGCAGTCAGTTCAAGGCCGAGTCCATGGATATTGACGTCAATGTCTTCGCGCAAGGTGTGCGGGATGCAATCAGCGAAGCCGAGCCCAAGCTCGGTGAAGACGAAGTGATGGCGGTGCTGCAGGCGTTCCAGGAAGAAAAAATGGCCGAACACCAGAAGGTGTTCGAAGAGCTGTCCGGGAAGAACAAGGCCGAAGGTGAGGCCTTCCTGGCGGAAAACGGCGCCAAGGAGGACGTGGTCACCCTGGACAGCGGTTTGCAGTACAAGATCATCGAGGAAGGCGAGGGCGAGGTGCCCACCGCCGACAGCACGGTCGAGGTTCACTACAAGGGAACCCTGATCGACGGCACCGAGTTCGATAGCTCCTTCAAGCGCGGCGTGCCGGCCACCTTCGGTGTCAATCAGGTCATCCCCGGCTGGACCGAGGCGCTGCTGCTGATGAAGGAAGGCGCCAAGTGGGAGCTGTACATTCCACCCTCGCTGGCGTACGGCCCCGGTGGCGCCGGCGGCATGATCGGCCCCGAGCAAACCCTGATTTTCGAGGTCGAGCTGCTGAAAGCCAACGCGGAAGGCGAGCAACAGGAAGGCGCCGCCGCGCAGGAGTGACGTGCGGACGTCATTTGCATAAAAAAGGGAGGGTCAGCGACCCTCCTTTTTTTTGTAGGTTGGGTTGAGGAACGAAGCCCAACAGAAGTGAGGCACGTTGATGGCGGAACTGTTGGGCTGCGTTCCTCAGCCCAACCTACGTGTGAATCTCACCGTACCCCTCACTGGCGCCGGAAAACCTGCCAAAGGGCGAAAAATCCCAGCCCGACAAACATGATCAACATCCAACCCGCAATGCTCAGACCGAGGAACGTCCAGTCGACCTTCGCACAGTTGCCATCGCCGCGCAGCAGTATCGGCAGCCATTCCGCGGGAGAAAAACTTCCCATCAGATAATCGGCGGAGGGGCCGCACGCCGGCACCTGGTCTTCGGGCAGGCTTTGCAGCCACAACTGGCGGATCGAGAACCCGGAACCGGTGAAGGCGCTCAGCGCGGCGAGACCTCCGTAGATGCGGATACCGAGGGCTGCCGGGTTGTGGACGACTGCGAGCAGGGCAATCACCCCGGTGAGAATGACGAACGCCCGCTGCACGATGCACAGATAGCAGGGGACGAGCCCCATGACGTGCTCCATGTAGAGCGCGGTGGCGATCAGCCCGGCGCAGGCCAGGGCGATGAGCAGGAAACAGTGGCGGCTGGAAATCATGGGCAAAACCTGTTGAGTGATCGGCACTTCATCGGCATCCGGATTGGCATGGCGGCAATACTCAGCGTTCGCCGTCGGCGAGAAAACGGCGACTGAGCACTTCGTGCTCGGCCATCAGCTGAGCGAAGCATGTTTCAAGACTGGCGCGCTGATCGTCGAGATACGGCCAGGCTTCGCCCAGCGGCATGGGCTGGCGCAGGCGCTGGCCGATGTTGTCGAGCATGCGCGGTATATTGTCCGGTTCGGCGTAGCTCTGCAGCCATCTTACCCGTGGTGCGATGTCGCAGAAGCGGCGCGCGCCCGGCGGCAGCATCTCGTCCCGTGCGGCAAGGTGACGATAGAACTCCTGGCAGAACGCGTCGAGAGACTGACGGTGGAAATGCTGCCAGTCACTGGCCAGCAGGTGGTCGAAATACACATCCAGGAGAATGCCGCCAAAGCGTCGCCACGGCCGCGGCATCGCCGCGAGAGCATCCCTGAAGGCGGGGTGCGCGTCGGTTGTGGTATCGATGCGGCGATGCAGGCGGACACCGCGCTCCACCGATGCCGGCAATTCCCCCTTGAGGGGGCCCTTCACGAAATCACCGAGGAGCCCGCCCACCTGAACATCGGGATCGGAACCGGAAAGATAGATGTGGGCGAGATAGTTCACTGCTGGTGCTGGCCGAAATAGTTGGCCAGATAGGTTTCGAAACTGATGTCGTCGGATGCTTCGACCTGCGCCTGATCCCGCAGGGACTCGGCCGCCATGTCGGCGTAGGCCTGCGCCTTTGTCTCGTCCAGGGTTTCTGCCAGCAGCGCAGCCTTGTTGGCGCGGCTTCTGCCCAGTGTCCAGTGGAAGTAGGTAATACCGCGCTGGCGAAGTTCCCTGAGAATCCGTGCCGACGGTGTCAGCTCCGCGTCCGCGATGCGCTGCACCATGGTGTCGAGGCTGCGGCTGAAGCGGCCGTCCTCGTAGGCGGCGTCGAGCATCGCCGCCACCGGGCGCATGGCGTCGAGCAGTTCGCCGCCCCAGGCGCGCAGCGCCACGGGCGCGCCGCCGCGGCGCAGGTGCAGCGCCGGATCGCGGCCTTCATAAACCGTGGCAAGCTGGTTCTGGAGTGTCTCGTGGTATTCGTCGGCGTCGATGTCGGGGCTGTCCGTGAGCAGGCTGTGGAAAAGAAAGATGTCGAGGAAGTCGGATTGCTCGCGGTCGATGCCCAGGCTCAGGTACGGATTGAGGTCCAGGCAGCGCACTTCCACGTACTCCACGCCGCGCTCCAGCAATGCCTTGAGCGGCGTCTCGCCAGAATCCGCAGTGCGTTTCGGGCGCACCGTGCTGTAGAACTCGTTTTCGATCTGCAGCAAATGGGTGTTGAGCTGCCGGTAATCGCCAGCGTCATCCTTGAGGCCGATTTCCTCGTAGGGTGGATAGGGCGTGGCGAGGGCACTGCGCAGCGAACTGGTGTAGCTGTTCAGGTCGTTGTAGCACACATAGAGGGATTCCTGGGCGGAGCTCTGATAGCCGAGATCGCCCATGCGCAGCGACGTGGCAAAGGGCGCGTGCAGGGTATTGCTGTCCTCGCCCAGGGGTTGCAGGCGATGGGGGCGGTCCCTGACGAAGGATCTGCAGATCGCTGGCGCGGCACCGAACAGGTACAACAGCAGCCAGGTGTGGCGCCGGAAATTGCGGATCAGCCCGAAATAGGCGGCGGTCTTGAAATCGCGGAAGCTGCCGCTGTCGCCGCGCACCTGTTGCAACAGGCTCAGACACTCATCCGGTGCCGACCAGTTGTAGTGGATGCCGGCGATGGTCTGCATGGTGCGCCCATAGCGATTGCCCAGACCGATGCGGTAGATCTCCTTCATTTTCGCGACATTGGAGGAGCCGTAGCGGGCGATGGGAATGTCCTCGTCTTCGCCGATGGCGCACGGCATGCTGCTGATCCAGAGCAGTTCGTCGCCGATGTTGCGATAGACGATGCGGTGGATATCCTCCAGCGCTTCCAGCGTGCGTTCGATATCGGTGGTGGCGGGTGTGATCAGTTCGATCAGCGCTTCCGAAAAATCGGTGGTGATGCGCGGGTGCGTCAACGCCGAGCCCAGCGCTTTCGGGTGAGGGGTCGTGGCAAGCTGGCCCTGGGGGCTGACCCGCAGGCTCTCCTTTTCGATACCGCGCTTGACGCGCCTCAAGAGCGCAAGGTTCTCGGGTGCAGCGAGCGCGCGCAGTGCTTGTTCTAGTGGCATGTAGGGTCCTGGGGCCTGGTAATGCTATTTGAATCGTCGGCGCTGGCGGCCGGCTGGGATTCGATGACGGGATTGCCCTTGTCGTTGCGAGCGCAGGCCACCACCCGGGCGCGCAGGTGGATATCCCGGGCGTTGATTTCAATCAGTTGATTGAGGGCGATGTCCTTGTGGGCAGTGCTGAACAGCTGCGACGTCTCGGCACTGTCCACCCAGTTGAGGTGTTTATCGAGTACCTGGCCATTCTGTGACTGGATAATGTACAACTGCATGATCTGAAGCGGAGTCCCCGGCTGCTGGCAAGGGGGCAAGTGTAGCGCAATATCAGGGGCGTGAGGCGTAGCTGGCTGTAAGCCATGAGCTTTGAGCAGGAACGCTGGAAGAACCGAGCCCTGTCAGAGTTTACCTCATGGCTTATCGCTGAAAGACAGCCTCTAGCTCAAATTTCTGACGTGTCTGGCAAGCCCAGTCGGCGAGACGCTACTTCGTGAGACTCGCGACGGCGCCGAGAGACGGCAGGCGCAGAGGGCGGGGGATATCGTCGTTGGCGGCGCGTTCACACTTGACCGCCTGATGCAGGTCGCCCCAGTGGATCAGTTCGAGGCGCCCGGTGTTGTGTTCCACCAGAGCCGTGCAGCTTTCCACCCAATCGCCATCGTTGCAATACAGCACGCCATCGATGGTGCGGATTTCCGGTTGGTGGATGTGGCCGCAGATGATGCCGTCCAGGCCGCGGCGCCGGGCTTCAGCGGCAGCCGCTTCCTCGAAAGCGCGGATGGCGGCGCGGGCGTTCTTTACCCGGTTCTTCACGTAGTAGGCCAGCGACCAGTAAGGCAGCCCGAACAGCCCGCGCAGGCGATTGCCCCAGCGGTTGAGGAACAGCAGGAAGTCGTAGCCGAGGTCGCCGGCGATCTTGTGCAAGCGGGTGCAGCGCGCGGCGTGATCGAATTCGTCGCCGTGCAGCACCAGCAGGCGCTTGCCCGCCGCGGTGCGGTGTACCGCTTCGCGGAGAATTTCGATGTTGAGCAGGCGCTGCCCGCACAGATCGCGGCAGTGGTCGTCGTGATTGCCGGGAATGTACACCACACGGGTGCCCGACGCGGCGATATCCAGCAACTTGCGCAATACTGCCTGATGGCTCTCGGGCCATTGAAACTGGCGCTTGAGAGCCCAGATGTCGATCACGTCCCCCACCAGATAGATGATTCGGGCGGGGTTGCGGTTGAGAAAATCGAGCACGAACTCGGCGCGGCAGCCCTTGTAGCCGAGGTGGATGTCGGATAGCCAGATGGCGTTGAGAGGTCGCGTGGCGCCGGCCTGGTTGTGTTCCATCGTTCCGTTTCCCCTTATTCCGCGATGAAATGATTGAGCATTCGATCGGTGCGGGTAGCGCCTGTCATGTCCGGCATCTGGGTGGCGGCCCATAGATTGTCCGCCAGCTCGCGGATCGAACCCTGCGCGCCGGCCACCAGCCAGCGCGCCACGGCCTGGGCCACGTTGGGGTAGACGACGCGGGTGGCGCAGGCGGATTCCAGCCATTGCGCGACACTGTTGGCGCTGAGTGTTTTCATGACATGGCCATAGCCCAACAGGTCCAGCGCAAGGGCGTTGGAATACTGTTCGGACTGGCCGTGTACGGGCTTTACCAGCAGCTTGCGCCCCAGCTGCAGCACTTCGCTCGACAGCTCGAAGCCCGCATTGCAGATCACGCCTTCGCTGCGGTGAAGATCGCGCTGAAAGCCATCCCTGCTGGGGCGATACCAATGAATGTTGCCTTCGCTGCCCGGCACCGCCTCGGGGTGATAGACGCTGAACTGGTACGTGGTGAAGGCGCTCAGCAGCGCGCGGATTGCTTCGGTGGATTCAAAGGGCAGGTACACCAGGCAGTGGTGGCGCCGAGGTGTCTCCGCGCGCGCCTCCACCGGTGCGATGGGGGGAAGGATCGGCTGGCCGAAATGATGCCAGTGCAGGCCGATGGACACAGGTGCGGGTGCGAAGTAACGCAGAATCGCCTGCTGCAGAGGCCCGCCGTGATGCTGCGGAATGCTGTGGAAGAACGCGTACTGGTGACCGAGCCCGACGGCTTTCTTCTTGGCCAGTCTCGCGGCCCAGGCGGTGACCGGTTCGAAATCGGTGATCACCAGGTCGTAGGGAGCCAGGTCCAGCGCGCGCACATCGCGGCAGAATTGCAGGAAGCGCGCGTTGGCAGCGGTTGCCAGTGGCCGGATACGGCCCTCGCGGGTGGCGAAGGTCAGGCCGTGGCGCAGCTGGTAGTCGCCAAACACTTCCATATCGAAAAATTTGTCGGCAGTGCGCCCGGAGAACAGGTAGTCCACGGCCACATCGAGCTTTGCCAGTTCCTGCGCCATGGCCCGTGCCCGGGTTATGTGACCGTTGCCGGTACCCTGCACGCCATAAAGTATTTTCATTGCATGATCCAGACGCCGGCCAGTGCCGCGAGGCTGGTGCCCATGGTGGCGCCAGCGAGTGTGTCGGTGGGAAAGTGTACCCCGAGAGTCACCCGCGACAACCCCACCAGGGACGCCCAGGCATAGGCCAATGGCGCCACCTGGGGGTAGAACAGCACCAAGGTGGTGGCCGTGGCGAACGCCCCGGAGGTGTGCCCGGAGGGAAAGCTGAACTGGTCCGAGGGAATGATGAAACTCTTGAAGTCGGGCAGCGCCGCGGCGGGGCGATTGCGCTTGAGGCCGCGCTTGAGGAGCAGGTACAGCGGCCTCTCGAGCACGAAGGTGAGCGCCAGAGTAAGGGCGAACAGCGTACCCTGGATGCCGCCCCACAACCACAGGCACAGGGCGAGTACCGGATAACCATAGCCGTCCGCGGTGTGGGACAGGGCGCGGCACAGTTTCGCCCACAAGGCCAGGTGCTTGCGCTTCATCATCCACAGAAACAGGGTGACATCCAGATTGTGGATGCCGATGAGCAAGGTACTGATATGGGTTCTGGCTTTGTCCATGACAGCAAGGCTAGGCAGCTTGCGTGACGGCGACATAACAGAATGGTGACAGTTTGGTGACATCCGAGACGCTGTTCACGATCTTTTGCTGCTTCTGAGTTTCACGTTGCACGTTTCACGTTTCACGCAAGAAGAGGGTAGCCCGCGGGTCGTTGGGGCTCTCTGTGCCATTCAGTTCTTCCAGTGTTCCTGCTTAAAGCTTATGGCTTACAGCCCACTCTGTTGCACGCGAGGTTTTCAACTTCGGTGTAAGACATGCCGAAAACCACGTCCCCGAAAGCTCGGCAGACCTTGCCCCGGACAGCGAACTCTTCTTGCCAAAATTACGCCTTTCATACAAGGGGCGAGCAGAGCGCAGGGTTGCTGTAGTACCATGGCCCCACAAGAAATTGAAACAGGAGTATGAAACATGATCGACACGCTAGGCGAGGAAATCGCGCTTTTTCGCACCACCGTCAAACGTTTCCTGCAGGAAGAAATCGTCGCCCGAGGCGGGCGCTTCGAAGATGAGCAGGCGCTGCGCGCGTTCTGGCGCAAGGCGGGTTCGCTCGGCATTCTCGGCGCCGCGATTCCCGAAGAGTACGGCGGCCCCGGCCTCAACCGTCTCTCCATCGTGGTGATCGCCGAAGAGCTGGGCCTCATTCCCGAAGGCGCCATTGCCGGCGCCTGTCTGACTTCCGACATGGCCACCTCCATTCTCGTGGATCACGGCAGCGAAGCGCAGAAGCGCGAGTGGTTTCCCAGGATTCTCAGTGGCGAGGCGGTGCAGGCGCTGGCACTCACCGAGCCCGGTGCCGGGTCCGATGCGGGCGCCATCAAGACCACCGCGCGTCGCGAGGGCGACAACTATGTGATCAACGGCACCAAGCATTTCATTTCCAATGGCTCCACCGCCGACCTGATCTACGTAATCGCCAAGACCGACAGCGGTGCGCGCACCGCCGGCATGACCACGTTCATCGTGCCCGCCACGACCCCCGGGCTCACCCGCCGCAAGCAGCCCACCCTGGGTTACCGTGGTGGCGACACCTCGGAACTCTTCTTCGACAATGTGGTGGTGCCTGCCACCAACATGCTGGGCGAGGAAGGCAAGGCGTTCGGCATGTTCGACACCACCATCACCCTGGATCGCTTCCACATTTCCATTCGTGGCTGGGCGGCGTCCAAAACCGCATTCGAGATGACCCTGGCCCACGCCAAGGAACGCCAGATGTTCGGCAAGCGCCTGATCGACTTTCAGAACACCCAGTTCAAGCTGGCGCAGATCGAGACGGAACTGGCGGTATCCCGCGCTTTCATCGACCGCTGCATCGGCGACTACATCGCCGGTCACTACGACCCCAAACACGGCGCCATGCTGAAGATATGGTTGCCGGAAATGGAAGGTCGGGTGATGGACACCTGTCTGCAACTCTGGGGCGGCACCGGCTGGATGGATGATCACCCCATCTCGCAGATGTACACCGCGGCGCGTCTGCAGCGCATCTGGGCGGGTGCCACGGAACTGCACCTGTCGGTGCTGGGGCGCAACTATCTGAAATAGCTTTTGTGAACGCTGCAGGAGCAGCCTTGGCTGCTCCTGCAAATTGGCACCACGCGATACCAAAAAATTACGATAAAAATGAACCAGAGAGGTTTGCACATGAAACTCACCCATGCTCTCGAGCCCATCCGCATCAACGGTATTGAAGTCAAGAACCGTATTTTCAGGCCCGGCCACGGCACCTATTACGGTTTGGGAGAGGTCAGCGACCGGCTCATCGCCTACCACGAGGCGCGCGCCCGCTCGGGCGTTGGCCT
Organism: uncultured Porticoccaceae bacterium; assembly: GCA_964469165.1. GTDB lineage: Bacteria > Pseudomonadota > Gammaproteobacteria > Pseudomonadales > Porticoccaceae > CAYXXZ01. The sequence goes on along the minus strand of CAYXXZ010000003.1, from coordinate 61,465 downwards.
GAGTACGCTGGAAGTCTGCTGCGTACACCCCAGCACGGCGTCGAATCGCACCTTGTACGGCTGGGATGACAGCATCATCGCGGGTTTTCGGCGAATTTCGGCGGCGGTGCACCGCCATGGCATGAAGCTGTTCGTGCAGGTCTGGCACGGCGGACACCACTGGCCGGGGCTGGACGGCTCGCCTTCCTGGTCGCCATCCACGGTGCCCAGCCCCTGGGGGTTCGTGCCCGTGGCAATGGACGCCGAGCGCATCGCGGAGGTGATCGCCGCATTTGCCGCCACGGCGCGGCGCGCGCAGGACGGCGGCCTGGATGGCGTCGAGCTGCATTTCGGTCACGGCTATCTGGTCCACCAGTTCTTTTCGCCGATCACCAATAAGCGCGAGGATGCCTACGGCGGCAGCCTGGAGAACCGCATGCGCTTCGGGCGCGAATGTCTGCGCGCGGTGCGCGCGGCCGTGTCCGCCGATTTCCCGGTGGGCATCCGCATCTCCGACGCCCATGTGCCGGGCGGTGTGACGCCCCAGGAATGCGCCGCCATCGTCAGTTCCTATGTGGACGAGGGCCTGGTGGATTTCGTCAATGGCTCGATGGGCAGCTATTACGATGTGCCGTCGATGCTGCCCGCCATGGACACGCCGACCGGCTCCATGTTGCCTTCCAGCGGCCCCATCGTCGCCGCCGCAAAGGGCCGGGTGGTGACGATGATTGCGGGACGCTACCGCACCCTCGAAGAAGCGGATCAGGCGATTCGCGAGGGTACCGCGGATATGGTGGGGATCAACCGCGCGATGATCGCCGATGCGGATTTCTTTGCCAAAAGCCTTGCCGGACAGGCCGAGCGGGTGAGGCCCTGTATCGGCTGCAACCAGGGCTGCGTCGGTGGCATTCTTGCCTTTCCGCCGAGCATGGGATGCACGGTCAATCCGTCCGTTGGCTATGAGGCGACCCTTGATGAAAGCCTGATCACGCAAACCGACAAGCCGAAGAAGGTGGTGGTGGTCGGCGGTGGTCCGGCCGGCATGGAAGCCGCCCGCATCGCCGCCAGCGCCGGACACCGGGTGACATTGTTCGAGGCGCAGCCGCGTTTGGGCGGTGCGATAAACCTGGCCAAACTGGCTCCCAGGGCCGCGCAGTTCGGTGATATCGGCGTCTGGCTGGAGCAGGAGATATATCGCCTCGGCGTGGATGTCAGGCTTTCCACCTACGCGGAACAGGAAGAGGTGCTTCAAGAGCTCCCGGACACGGTTATCGTCGCCACGGGCTCGACTCCCCGGATGGACGGCGTGCAGGTGGCGGTGCCGGGGCTCGTCGCGCAGGGAATCCATCAGGCCCATGTCCATTCCTCCCACAGCATCTACGATGTGGCAAAGGACAGGCTCGGCCGCTCCGCGGTGATTTTTGACGACGTCGGCCATTTCGAGGCGCTGGGTATCGCCGAGTATCTTATCGAGTGCGGTCTGGGGGTCACCTTCGTGACGCGCCTCGACTCGCTGGCGCCCCGGATCAATGCGATTCAGCGCCTCGAACCGATCCTGCGCCGCCTGCGGCAGGGGAAATTCGCCGTGCGAACCCGGTCTCGCGTCATCGAAATTGGCGACAAGGACTGTACCCTGGGCTGGCTCGAAGGCGATCAGGCAGAAAGAATTCCCGCCGACACCGTCGTGTGGATCGGCTACAACGAAGCCAACAGCGGGCTATACGACGACCTTGTCCAGAGCGTTGACGGCAACATCGCCTTGAAGGCGGTCGGCGATGCCGTCACGCCGCGGGATCTCCAGGTCGCCATCAGGGAAGGCCATATGGCAGGGCGAGCTGTAAGCCATAAGCTTTAAGCAGGAACCTGCCTGTGTAGGAGCCTGCCCGCAGGCGACCGTATGCCGTGCGTGCCGATGTGTTGTGTCGCCTGCAGGCAGGCTCCTACAGGCAAGCTCACCCCTCGAAATAGATCGCAAGCCACACCGATTCCCGCTCCGGATCGGTCCAGGCGACGCGATGTTTGCAGTGCGCGGGAATGAGCGTGTAGTCGCCCGCGGCGAGCTCCATGGGCGCGTTGCCCTCGAACTCGAGGCGTGCGGCGCCGGTCACCAGCAAAACCCATTCATCCTCATCCTGATCGTACCAATCCGTGCTCTGGCCACGGGATACGATGCGCTTCAGGCGAAAGGCGCGGCCCTGGGCGAGCTGGGTTTCCAGCTCCGCGGGCAGCTCGGCGGGAATGCCTTCAAAGAGATTGCTCTTGTCCATCAAAGATCGCGCGCGGGCTCGACGATACCCAGGCTGTCCCAGAGTTCATCCACCCTCGCCTTCACGTCGGCGTCCATGGCGATTGGCGTGCCCCATTCCCGGCTGGTTTCTCCCGGCCATTTGTTGGTGGCGTCGAAGCCGATCTTGGCGCCCAGGCCAGACACCGGAGAGGCGAAATCCAGATAGTCGATGGGGGTGTTGTCGATGATCACCGTATCGCGGCCGGGGTCCATGCGGGTGGTCATGGCCCAGATCACGTCGCGCCAGTCGCGGGCGTTCACGTCATCGTCGGTCACCACCACGAACTTGGTGTACATGAACTGGCGCAGGAACGACCACACGCCCATCATCACCCGCTTGGCGTGGCCGGCGTACTGCTTCTTCATGGTCACCACCGCGAAGCGGTAGGAGCAGCCTTCCGGTGGCAGGTAGAAGTCGACGATCTCCGGAAACTGTTTCTGCAGCAGCGGCACGAACACCTCGTTCAACGCCACGCCGAGGATGGCCGGTTCATCCGGCGGGCGGCCGGTGTAAGTGCTGTGGTAAATGGCGTCGCGGCGCTGGGTGATGCGCTCGATGGTGAAAACCGGGAAGCTTTCCACTTCGTTGTAGTAGCCGGTGTGGTCGCCAAACGGGCCTTCCGGCGCCATGTCACCCGGATGGATATGGCCTTCGAGGATGATTTCCGCGGAAGCGGGCACCTGCAGGTCCGAACCCAGGCACTTCACGACCTCGGTCTTGTCGCCGCGCAACAGGCCGGCGAAGGCGTATTCCGACAGGCTGTCCGGCACCGGGGTCACCGCGCCGAGGATGGTGGCGGGGTCCGCGCCCAGCGCCACCGCGACGGGAAACGGCTGGCCGGGATGCTTGAGTTGCCAGTCGCGAAAATCCAGCGCGCCGCCGCGATGGGCGAGCCAGCGCATGATGACGCGATTCCTGCCGATGACCTGCATGCGGTAGATGCCGAGGTTCTGGCGTGTTTTTTCCGGCCCGCGAGTGACCACCAGCGGCCAGGTGATCAAAGGCCCAGCGTCGCCGGGCCAGCAGGTTTGCACGGGAATGGCGCCGAGATCCACGGCCTCGCCTTCCAGCACGACCTCCTGGCAGGGTGCATTTTTCAGCACCTTGGCGGGCATGTTGAGCACTTGCTTGAACTCGCCGCGCTTGTCCCATAAATCCCGCAGCCCCTTGGGGGGCTCGGGCTCCTTGAGAAAGGCGAGCAGCTTGCCCACTTCGCGCAGTGCCGCCACGTCTTCCTGGCCCATGCCCAAAGCGACCCGCAACGGTGTGCCGAACAGGTTGGCCAGCACCGGCATGCTGTGACCCTTGACGTTTTCGAACAACAGCGCGGGGCCGCCAAGTTTGAGGGTGCGGTCGCAGATTTCGGTGATTTCCAGGTGCGGATCCACTTCTGTGCGGATGCGCTTGAGTTCGCCACGCGCTTCGAGGAAAGAGAGAAAGTCCCGCAAATCCCTGTATTTCATGGTGTTGGCCAACGGCGATGGATGGGCGCAAAGTGTTGCCAGAAAGCTGGGGCAATGCAAGCCCGGGCTCGAAAGGCACTCATTTTAGCTTGACGACATGAGGAGGCTCCTGCCTGGGGAAAGCATTTTGAGACCGTCAGCGCCAGGGATGGCGCTGTCGAGCCTACAGGGAGGTATCTACGGCGTGTCTCAAAATGCTTTCCCCAGGCAGGGGCCGGGCAGCGGAGTGCCGGATCGTGGATTAGGACAATTCAGATCGAAAGCAGGGCTTACGGCAGCAGGGGGCCGGAGGTATCGGCGCTGTTCTCCGGCACCAGGCTGGCCAGCACCTTGTCGATGCGCTTGCCGTCCAGGTCCACCACCTCGAAGCGCCAGTTCTCCCACATGGCGATGTCGCCCGTGTGGGGTACGCGGCCGAGCAGCCACATCATCATGCCCGACAGGGTGTGATAGCGCGCCTTGTCTTCCTCCGGCAATGTCTTGATGCCCAGGCAGTCGCGCAGTTCGTGAAGCGGGATGAGACCGTCCAGCAGCCAGGAGCCGTCCTCGCGCTGGAAGGCGCGCGCTTCTTCGACGTTGGCGGAATGAAACTCGCCGGTCACCGATTCCAGCAGATCGTGCAGCGATACGATGCCCTGCAATTCGCCGTATTCATTGACGACGAAGACCAGGCGGGAATCGTTGGCCTTGAATTGATGCAGCAACTCCATGCCGGTGAGCCAGCTGGGAACGAACACGGCGGGTTGCAGGTTCTCGGTGAGGTCGACTTCCGCCTGATTGCGGGGCTGATTGAGAAGATTCTTCACCGAAATGACGCCGAGCACCTCGTGCAGGCCGCCGCGGCACACGGGGAAGCGCGAGTGTCTCGATTCGGTGATCAGCGCCAGATTCTCGGCCCAGGGGCGGTTGACGTCCAGCCAGATCAGATCGGTTCTGGGAACCATCAGCGAGCCGATACGGCGCTCGTCGAGGCGCAACACATTGCGCAGCATTTCATGCTCGCTCTTCTCGATGATGCCGGCTTCGGAGCCCTCATGAAGGATGGCGTGAATCTCCTCCTCGGTGATGTCCGGGCCCTTGCTGTCGTGCTGGCGGATGACGCGCATCAACAAGGTGGTGGACCCGGACAGCAGGTGCACAAATGGGCGAACGGCCACGGACAGTATGGTCATCGGGCGCGCCACGAGGCGGGCGATGGTTTCCGAGTGGATCTGGCCGACCCGCTTGGGAACCAGTTCACCGATCACGATCGACAGATAGGTGATGACCACCACCACCAGCGCCGTGGCACTGATGTTGCTCGTGTCGACACTGACACCGAGCTCCTGCATGCGCAGAGCCAGTGGCTGGGCGAGAGCGGCCTCGCCCACGATACCGCTGAGAACGCCGATGGAGGTGATGCCGATCTGGATCGTGGACAGAAAGCGGTTCGGATCCTCTCCCAGCTTCACGGCGGCGGCGGCGGATTTGTCGCCGTCTTCGGCAAGCCGGACGAGGCGCGCGCGCCGCGCGGTAACCAGCGCGATTTCCGACATTGCGAACAGGCCATTGAGAAGGATCAGGATGCTGAGAAACAGAATTTCCATGAGGGAATAAGTGTGGCTGTCAGGAAAATGGCGGACGCGAAGCACCGGCATGCAGATATTGCACGCAGGATGCCGAAACGTCGAAAGGGGTATGGCGTGGCGGTCGCGACGGAGGCTCGCCGGGTTCGGAGGTCTCTTCCCGGGCGCCTGTCGCGGAAGAAAACGGCAGGGACGTATTCATCAGCAGGAGCCATCGGGCTCCGACTACCTATAGGGGTTGTTGATTCGCCGGCAATCATAGCCGATGAGCAGCGGGTGTGCCACAGGAGACGGGAGATGTCTGAATGGGAGACAAAGAGAGCGCTCATCTCCCGTCTCCCATTCAGGCATCTCTCATTTTATTCCTTGACACACATCGCCAGCACTCCCTAGACTGGCCGCCACAAGGGGAGTAGCTTTCCGCCGCATCATCGTCATCACGGCACATCGGTGTTACCGACGTCCCGGTGGTGCGGGCAACAGCAATGTTGCAAGCGAGACCTTGCCGAAGGGCAAGGTGCGCGTGCAAAACGTAAAAGGCCTGTGTCCTTCGGGAACAGGCCTTTTTGCGTTTTGAAGCGGAGACAATATGGAATCGGTAGGTAGTTTCGGGTTGTGGGCGGCGTTTGCCGCAGTGGTTGCGGTGATGCTGGCGATAGATCTGTTCGTCGTCAAGGGCGGGCACGCGCACCGCGTATCGCTCAAGGAGGCGGCCTCCTGGTCGCTGGCCTGGGTGACGGTGGCGCTGCTGTTCAACGCCGGATTCTGGTGGTATCTCGACGGCACCCTGGGGCGCGAGATCGCCAACGAGAAGGCGCTGGCCTTCCTGACCGGCTACCTGGTGGAAAAGTCGCTCGCGGTGGACAACGTCTTCGTGTGGATGATGATCTTCAGCTTCTTTGCCGTGCCCCTGGAGCTGCAGCGGCGCGTGCTGTTGTACGGCATCGTCGGCGCCATCGTTCTGCGCACCGTGATGATCCTTGCCGGCAGCTGGCTGGTGACGGAGTTTCACTGGGTTCTCTATATCTTCGGCATCTTCCTGATCGCCACCGGCATCAAGATGGTGTGGATGTCCGATCATGACCCGGATCTGGCCAAAAACCCGTTCGTGCGCTGGATTCGCAACCACTATCCGGTGACGGAAAAGCTCGAGGGAGAGCGCTTCTTCGTGGTGCGAAACGGCATGCGCATGGCCACGCCGCTGTTCCTTGCCCTGGTGATGGTGGAGATTTCCGACGTCATCTTTGCGGTGGACAGCATCCCGGCGATCTTCGCCATCACCACCGACCCGTTCATCGTGCTCACCTCGAACCTGTTCGCCATTCTCGGCTTGCGCGCCATGTACTTTCTGATGGCGGACTTCGGCGACCGTTTCGCCCTGCTCAAATACGGCCTTGCCGTCATCCTGGTGTTCATCGGCGCCAAGATGCTGATCGTGGAGTGGTACAAGATCCCCGTGGTGGTCTCGCTGGGGGTGGTGGCGCTCATTCTGGTGGTGTCGGTAGTCGCCAGTCTGTGGCACAGCGGCCGTCAGCAGCGTCAGTCCTGAAACGAAAACGCCCACCGCAAGGTGGGCGTCACACGTCGGACCTGAGGCCGGCTACTTCCGTTTCATGGCGTTGAAGAACTCGTCGTTCGACTTGAAGCCCTTCAGCTTGTCGTTGAGAAACTCGGTAGCGGCAACATCTTCCATATCGTTGAGGAGTTTGCGCAGGATCCACACGCGCTGCAGGTCGCCCTCGCCCATCAGCAGTTCCTCGCGGCGGGTGCCGGAGCGACGGATGTTGATGGCGGGAAAAACCCGCTTCTCGGCGATCTTGCGATCGAGATGCAGTTCGAGGTTGCCTGTGCCCTTGAACTCCTCGTAGATCACTTCATCCATTTTCGAGCCGGTATCCACCAGGGCGGTGGCGATGATGGTGAGGCTGCCGCCCTCTTCGATGTTGCGCGCGGCGCCGAAGAAGCGCTTGGGCTTTTCCAGGGCATGGGCGTCGACACCACCCGTCAATACCTTGCCGGATGAAGGTTGCACGGTGTTGTAGGCACGCGCCAGGCGGGTGATGGAGTCGAGCAGAATCACCACGTCCTTCTTGTGTTCGACGAGGCGCTTGGCCTTTTCGATCACCATTTCGGCCACCTGCACGTGGCGCGCGGGCGGCTCGTCGAAGGTGGAGGCCACCACTTCGCCGCGCACGGTGCGCTGCATCTCGGTCACTTCCTCGGGGCGCTCATCGATGAGCAGGACGATGATGATGCACTCCGGGTTGTTGCGGATGATCGCCTGGGCGATGTGCTGCATCATGATGGTCTTGCCCGCCTTGGGGGGCGCCACGATCAGGCCGCGCTGGCCTTTGCCGATGGGCGAGATCAGGTCGATGATGCGTCCGGTGAGGTCTTCGGAGCTGCCGTTGCCGGCCTCCAGGGGCAGGCGCTCATTGGGAAACAGCGGCGTGAGGTTTTCGAACAGAATCTTGTTGCGGGCGTTCTCGGGCTTGTCGAAATTGATGTGATCGACCTTGAGCAGCGCGAAGTAGCGCTCGCCTTCCTTGGGGGGGCGGATCTTGCCGGCAATGCTGTCGCCAGTGCGCAGGTTGAAGCGGCGGATCTGGCTTGGTGAAACGTAGATGTCGTCGGGGCCGGCCAGGTAGGAGGCGTCGGCGGAGCGCAGAAAGCCAAAACCGTCGGGGAGAATCTCCAGTACACCGTCTCCATAGATGTCCTCACCGCTTTTGGCGTGGCGCTTGAGGATATTGAAAATGATATCTTGCTTGCGGGAGCGGGCCTGGTTTTCGAGGCCGATTTCTTCGCCGATCTGCACGAGCTCGGCAATAGGTTTGGTTTTCAGGTCGGTAAGGTTCATACAGAAGTGAGGTTCAGTGATAGAAAAATGGCTGAGTGAAGGCTGCGTTCCGTAGCCGGTGGTTTTGAGAGAGTTTTCAGGATTGCGCTTCACCGATTATTGTTCACCGCCACACTGGCAGAAGGGCCTGCGGCGCAGCGAGGCGCATGCAGAAGCCTGACCAGATAGGTGAGAAAGAATTATCCAGACACGGGTGAATGCAGTTGATGGGCGAATTATAGACGTTGAAGCGCAAAGCGCAACGAATTTTTGACAGGCCGTGGCGCGCGGCCTGCCAAACGCCGATCATACGTTGCTGTTGATGAACTCGGTGAGCTGGGATTTGGACAGAGCGCCGACTTTGGTGGCTTCCAGTTCGCCGCCCTTGAAAAGCATCAGGGTGGGGATGCCGCGCACGCTGAACTTGGCAGCGGTCTGGGGGTTGGCGTCGACGTCGACCTTGCAAACCTTGATCTTGCCCGCGTATTCATCGGCCACCTGATCCAGCAGAGGCGCGATCATCTTGCAGGGGCCGCACCAGGCTGCCCAGAAGTCTACAAGAACGGGAATATCAGAGCCCAGAACGTCGCCTTGAAAGCTGCCATCGGTTACGTGAACGATTTGGTCACCCATGGGTTTCTCCGTAGTTTGTGTGAGGCAAGAAGCGTCCGCTGAAATGGTATTCGCGGACTTTGGAAAGGTACAATGCGGCGCATCATACCACTTACGGTTATCGGGTCACAATCCAGGGGCGGCACTGCGCCTGGGCAGAGAGGTAGAGGATGGTGCAAGACCACGCCATGGCCACACAGTACAAGCAACCGTCCGAGGTGCGTTCGCTTGCTGCGATAGACCTGGGCTCCAACAGCTTTCACATGCTGGTGGCGCGGCTCGAACACAACGAAGTTCGCCCGGTGGAGCGCATTGCCGAGAACGTCCAGCTCGCGGCCGGCCTGGAAAACGGTGTCCTCAACGATGCCGCCATGGCGCGCGGTCTCGAATGCCTGGCCCGCTTTCGCCAGGCACTCGATGTCGTCAAACCCGACCTGGTGCGCGTGGTGGGCACCAACTCGTTGCGCATCGCCCGCAACGCCCGGGACTTCCGCGTGGCCGCCGAAGCGGTCATTGGCCATCCTCTCGAAGTGATTTCGGGGCGGGAAGAGGCGCGTCTGGTCTACCTCGGTGTTGCCCATACCCTCGCCGACGATACCGCCCGCCTGGTGGTCGACATCGGCGGCGGCAGCACGGAATTCATCATCGGCGAGCGCTTCGAGGCGCACCTCATGGAAAGTCTTCACATGGGTTGTGTGTCCTACGGCGAACGCTTCTTTCCCGGCGGCGAGATCACCCGCAAGCGCTTCGACAACGCCTACTTCTCCGCCTACAGCGAGATGCTCCACATTCGCTCCGACTTCAAACGCTACGGCTGGAGCGATGCGGTGGGCTCGTCCGGTACCCTGCGCTCCCTCGAAAGCGTAATTGCCGCGCAGGACTGGGCCAGCGCCGGGATCACCCGGGGCAACCTTCAGAAACTGCGCAAGCTGATCTTGCGCTACTCGTCAGCGGCCGAGCTGTGCAAGCTCGCCGGGTTGCCCGAGCGGCGCCGCAACCTGTTCGCGTCCGGTCTGGCCATTGCCTGCGCGTTTTTCGATGCCTTGGGAATCGATGAGATGCGCACCTCCACCGGCGCCCTGCGCGAAGGCATCGTGTATGACACCATCGGCCGCCTCAGCCACGAAGACGTGCGGGAGCGTTCGGTAAAGGCCGTGATGCAGCGCTGCGGTGTCGACGAGTCGAGCGCACGCCATGTGGAAGAAACGGCGCGCCACCTTTATCAATCGGCCAGGGACAACTGGCAGCTCACCGATCAGGATCTGGAGTTGCTGGTGTGGGCGTGCCACCTGCATGAAGCGGGGCTCGCCATTTCTCACAGCGGCTTTCACAAGCACGGCCAATACCTGGTAGAAAACGGCGACCTTCCGGGATTTTCCAATGCCGAGCAGGTGGAGCTGGGCCTGCTGGTGCGCGGCCAACGCCAGAAGTTTCCCCTCGAAGAGATTCAGACGCGCGGCAACGGGCGCGCCGAGCAGGTCGAGCGCCTGTGCCTGTTGCTGCGTCTTGCCGTGCTGTTCAAGTATGTTGCACCGGTGGAGAGCGCCCCGCTGCCATGCCAACTGCAGGTGGATGGTCGCAATCTCCATATTCTTTACCCGCAAGGCTGGCTCAAGGATCATCCCCTCACCCGGCTGGCGCTGGCGCGCGAGAAGGATCTGCTGGCGAAGAAGGGTATCTGCCTGAGTGTCGATCGCTATTTGTAAGCACTTGTTCACGATCTTTTGCTGCTGCTGAGTTCCATGCTTCACGTTGCGCATAGGTGCCCTGTAGGAGCTTGCCTGCAAGCGACCTCAAACAGACTCCAGGCGCTCGCGCAGTTTTATGTGACCCCTTTGTTATGATGGGCGCCCCTGCCACCTGACGACCGGAGCGCCGCCGCCATGGATACCCTGTCCCACGCTCTGCTGGGCGCCGCCATCGGCCAGCTTACACTGGGGCGCCGCTGTGGCAACAAGGCGGTATTGACGGGAGCGCTGGTGGCGCTGTTGCCGGATATCGATGTCGCTGTCGGGAAACTGCTCGGCGATGCCGCGGCACTGACCTTTCATAGAGGCATCACGCATTCCATCGTTTTTGCGCTGTTGGCGGCGTTGCTGCTCGGGCGTTTGCTTGCAAGGGACGAGCGCGCCAGCTGGCGGCACTGGTCGCTGCTGTGTGGCGCGGTGCTGTCGAGCCACTTGTTGCTGGATGCCTTTACCTCGTACGGCATCCAGCTGTTGCTGCCATTCAGCAATCATAGCTTTGCCATTGCCAGTATCTCCGTCATCGATCCCCTCTATACCCTGCCGCTGTTGCTGGTGGTATTGGTCTTCCCCTGGCTGCGCGGCGCACGGGCGCGCCAGGCCCTGGCGGGAGTGGGTGTGATGCTTGCGAGTGCCTACCTCGCCCTGACCTTGTACAACAAGCAGGCCGTTACGGCACAGTTTGAAGATGCCCTGCGGCAACAGGGGGTGGCGGTGCAACGCCTGTTCGTCAAGCCCACCATGTTCAACAATCTGCTGTGGCGCGGGATCGCCGAAACGGACGACGGCTACCGGGTGGGGTTTTTCTCACTGCTCGATACGAGTGGCCCGGCGGACTTTGTCCATTTCTCCCGCCGGGAAGAGCTGCTGGCGGGGCATAGTCACGCGCCGTTGGTAAGGGATCTACTGAAGGTGTCAGACGGCTACTTCCAGGTAGAAAGTATCGACGACACCCTTTATTTTCACGATCTGCGCTATGGCAAAGCCTTCGAATGGCTTCGTGACGACCGCCCCCATGTGTTCACCTACCGCTTGCGTGAAGAAAATGGCGAGATCGTCGATCTCGACGCCATTAATCTGGCGGTCGACCGGGAGCGGGACCGCCGCACCTTCCATGCACTGGTACAGCGAGCCAAAGGCCTGTAGGAACTTGCCCCCAACTGCCAACTTGTCGCCTGCAGGCAGGCCCTACAGGGTAAGGTGCGGGCGTGGAGCCCGTATTGGTCTGCGGGGCCGCCGTATCTTCCAGGTGCTGGCGCAGACGGACCAAACACCTGTAGGAGCTTGCCCGCAAGCGACAACCACCGAACTTGTCGCCTGCAGGCAGGCCCTACAGGGTAGAGTGCGGCGCCACGTCTAATAAAGCCTCCCCCCAACGCGCAGGTACTCGTCCAGCACTGCCGCCGCCTCGGGGCGCAGTACTTCCGTTTGCACACTGATGCCCCGGCGCAGCAGGCTGTCCTGCCAGTGCGACGGCTTGTCGCCTTCGTCGAAACCGACGGACTGCGCATCGTCCTTGGTGGCGCCGCAAATCACCCGGCGCACACCCGCGAACGGAATGGCGCCAAAGCACATGGCGCAGGGCTCGCAACTGGTGACGAGAGTGAAATTGCCCAGCGCGGCGAGATCATGGCTTGCCAGCCGGCGTTGTGCCAACAGCAGCGCAAACATTTCCGCATGGAGAATGGAGGCGCGGTCGGGGACGACGCGGTTGGCACCGAACGCGATCAGTTCCAGGTTTTCATTCAAGACCGCGGCAGCGAACGGCCCACCGCCGTCGCCGATGTTGTGGCGCGAGGCCTCTATCGTCCAGCGCATCGCCTCTTCCTCGTTTGCAAAGCGACGCGGCTGCGCATTGAGCTGTTGCAACCAGGATGGAAGAGCAATGGAAATCTGCAGCGGCATTCTTACCTCATCATGGTTCTTCTCGTGCTGCCGAGCATACCATCGAGCGAACAAAAAATTCGTCGCTGATGCTTGTTTTTCTTGACTTTTCCTGAAATCTTGAAATTGCGTAATGCTGGGCTATGGTAAACACAGGCTTTTTGTTTTGGGCAGCACAGATCATGAAAAAACATAAGGAAATTCTGCAACAACTGCTGGGCGAGGCAGAGGTGGCGATCGACGGTCATTCACCCCACGACATCCGCGTCCGCGACCCTCAAGTGTACGACCGCGTACTGGCCAAGTGGTCGCTGGGGCTCGGCGAAGCCTTCATGGATGGGCAATGGGAGTGCGAGCGCCTCGATGAAATGCTCTACCGCCTGATGCGCGCCGGCCTCGACCACAAGGTTCGCGGCTGGGGACGGCTGCGGCTGGCGTTTGCGAGCCTCAAGGCCCGGCTCGTCAATCTGCAATCCCGACGCCGCGCCTTTCAGGTAGGCGAACAACACTACGACATCGGCAACGATGTGTTCGAGGCCATGCTCGACCAGCAGATGATCTACTCCTGCGCCTACTGGCAACACGCCAAAACGCTGGACGAGGCGCAGCAACACAAACTGGAAATGATCTGCCGCAAGCTGGAGCTCAAGCCGGGCGAGCGGCTCTTGGAAATCGGTTGCGGCTGGGGTGGTCTTGCCGCCCACGCCGCGCGCCATCATGGCGTCGAAGTGGTGGGCATCACCGTATCCAGGGAGCAACAGAAACTCGCCCAGGAAACCTGCCGCGGCCTGCCGGTGGAAATCCAGCTCATCGATTACCGCGACCTCGAAGGAAAATTCGACAAAGCCGTTTCGGTCGGCATGTTCGAACATGTGGGCTATAAAAATTATCGCGATTATTTCAAGACGGTGCATCGCCTGCTCGCCGACGACGGGCTGTTTCTGCTGCACACCATCGGCAATCGCGTCACCTCCCGCAAAACCGATCCGTGGATCAATAAATACATTTTCCCCAACGGCAAGATACCATCCGCGAAAGATATTGCCGAAACCCTCGAAGAACTGTTCATCATCGAAGACTGGCACAACTTCGGCCAGGACTACGACCGCACCCTGATGGCCTGGCACGACAACTTCGAGGCCGCCTGGCCGAAGCTTTCGGAAAAATACGACGAACGCTTCCGTCGCATGTGGCTTTTCTACCTATCCAGCTCGGCCGGATATTTCCGCTCCCGCCAGGGGCAGCTGTGGCAGATTGTTTTATCGAAGCAGGCGCGGCAGGAAACGTATCGGTCCTGGCGCGCGACCTCCGCCTGACGCCGCACCCCCGCTTCGCACTTCCGCCTCGCCGTAGGAGCGGCCTTGGCCGCGAAAAAGCCGTTTGCCCCCGGCTTGTCGAAGCCCAACCGACCGCTCATGACGCAAAATCTACCGTTCCTCGGTTTTGATGTCGCCCATTTGACAATCTTGTGATTGAATCCTTTCCATAAAGGCCGTGGCAAGATTGTGCCACCAGTAACAGCATGGAAGGGTAGCAGTGGCGTATTCCAGCCCCGAAGAATTTCCCCGTCGTATCCTCTTGGTCGTCAGCGGCATGTCGCCACAGATCCTGACCGAGACCCTGTGGGCGCTCACCTGGCAGAGGCAACCTGCCTTCGTGCCTACCGAAATCCACCTCCTCACCACCATTGGTGGCGCCCGTAATGCCCGGCTCAATCTTCTCGACAAGGGACGCTTCACGGCGTTCTGCCACGACTACGGCCTCGCCCCGAGCCTTTTCGACAGCGATTCACTGCATACCATCAGCACGGGTTCTGGCCGACCTCTGGAAGACATTCGCACCCCTGAGGAAAACGAGGCAGCGGCGGACTTCATCACCGGCTTCATTCGTGATCTGACACGGGACGACGATGCCGCGCTGCACGTCTCGATGGCTGGCGGGCGCAAAACCATGGGCTATTACGCCGGCTACGCCCTTTCCCTGTTCGGCCGCGCGCAAGACAGGCTTTCCCACGTTCTGGTGTCGGAGCCTTTCGAGAACCTGCCGGGCTTCTATTATCCCACCCCGATGAGCCATCTCATCGACGGTCCCAACGGTAGGGTACTCGACGCCCGCGATGCAGAGGTCACCCTGGCGGAAATTCCCTTTGTACGCTTGCGCGATGAAGTACCGACCCTGCTTCTCGAAGGCCGTGCAGGCTTCAGCGAGACCATTCAAAAGGCGCAGCGCCTCAATGGGGAGGAGTCACTGGTCGTGAACATCGCCGGCAAACGGCTGATTGCGGCGGGTGAAGAGGTGACTTTGCCTCCGAGTTTGTTTGCCTTTTATGTCTGGATCATCCGGCGTCTGCTGGATGGTGACAATGAACCTGGCGTGCGCGATCTGGCCGGGCCCAACCAGGCATACGCCGAAACTTTTCTCGCTCTCTTCGAACGCATAGAAGGAGAGATGGGCCGTGACCTGGACCGTACCCGCGAGGCGTTGGCCAACGGCATGGAGAAAGGCTGGTTTGATGAAAAGAAAAGCCGGGTCAACAAGGCTCTGGTTGAACGTCTGGGCCAGAGCCTGGCCAAGCGCTATCAGATCACCGGCTTCGGCAAGCACGGTTACACCCGCTATACCGTGATGCTGGATGCGGACCAAATTGAATGGATCGAATAAGCAGGAAGGATAAAACATGAAAAAACTGGAATATACCGTGCGTTTCATCACGCCCGCCTTTCTCGGCAATGCCGAGCAATCGGGGCAGTGGCGCACACCGCCGTTCAAAGCGTTGTTGCGGCAGTGGTGGCGGGTGGCCTACGCGGCAGAAAAACAATTCAAGGTGAATGTGGCGGCCATGCGCAAGGAAGAGGGGCTGCTGTTTGGTCACGCCTGGCTGGAAGATGATCAGGATCACAAAGGAAACAAGGTTGCCGCGCGCAAGAGCCAGGTGCGGATTCGGTTGGATGATTGGAGCCTGGGTAAACTCAATCAGGCGCCTGCCATTGGCCAGGTTTCAATGGGCAAGAACCACATTGCGGCTGCGCTGTACTCTGGATATGGCCCAGTTGTTCCGGGTCCAAAGCTGAAAGCCAATGCCGCCATCCAGTCAGGCTCCGAAACGCGGCTACGTATCGCTTTTCCCGAAGATTCATATCTGGAACAAGCCATCGCCTTGATGCATGCCTACGGCGCCTTGGGTGGCCGTAGCCGCAATGGCTGGGGATCTTTTGATTTGGTCGGAGACATCGGGGAGTTGAAGCACTGCACGCGGGACTGGAAAACTGCGATACAGACTGACTGGCCTCATGCCCTGGGAGTGGATGAAACAGGCGTGCTGCTGTGGCAATCAGCGCCGCTAACGAAATGGGAGGACGCAATGAGATTGCTGGCTCAGGCGCGGGCCGATATGCGCCGTGCTGTCCCGGATCGATTGATGCTGGCTTACCCCAGCACTAAAGGCATGATGCCTGGTTGGGGAAATAATGATCGGGTGCCGCATAGCCTGCGTTTCAAGGTGCGTTCGAGTGAAGCGGGTTTTGTGGCAACGGTGTTTCATATGCCCTGTCGCCCCGCTGATGAGCTGTGGAAAAAGTTGTCACCTCAGAAGCAACAAGGCTTTATCCCCTGTTTTTCCGCGGCCCACGCCTTTCTGGATCGACACCCACAATTTCATCGGGCTGAGGTGTAAACATGACTGACCATAATACCCTCTGGCAAACCAAAGTAGCCGCCCGGCTCCACGACCCGGCAGAAAAAGCGCTGGTGCTGCTGCGCGACCCGGCAGGCCATGAAAACGGCACCAGTCGTGCCTTGACCCGCCTGCTCGGTTTTCACGAAATCACTGCCGACAGCGTGGATGTCGACAACGACGAAGTGCTCACCCGCACCCTGTTCAAAAAAGGCATCCCTGCGGATATGTACCGCCACATCCAGCGCGCCGACTGGTGGGCGGCAGCAGCGGATCGCCCGCAATTCCCCATGGATGAAATCACCGTCCCCACCAAAAATGGTGAAGAAAGGACGCTGGCCGTTTCCGGCTGGGCACAGGTGCTCTGGGCCAAAGAACCGGTGCTGATTCACCCATTGACCGGCGAGACGTTCGATCTGGGTAAATCCGGCGGGTTGACGGATACCGCCATCGAAGCCGTCAAGGAGCGCAGCTTCAACCACCTGTCCGAGTTGCTGGTTAGGCTCGGTGCCGGCAAGGAAGAATCACCAGACTGGCGCAAATTGCTGCTGGCTTTCTGGCGCTTCGGGCCGGAGTTGGGCGTGACCAACGCCGACACCGAGGATAACGACAAGCTCGGTAACTTGTGGGAGATACTGCCTGCCGACACCCGCATTCCCGACCACAGCATCTGGGATCACCTGGATTTGACCTCGGCCTTTGCCGGTGCCTTCGCCGCCGATCCTGATGGCGAAGTTGCTCTGCTGAGCCTGTCCATCGGCCCGGTGCAACCCTTCATTGCCGCGGCCCGCACCACCTCCGATCTATGGGCTGGCTCCCATTTACTGTCCCGCCTCGCCTGGGAAGCCATGCGTTCGGTGTGCGAACAACTGGGGCCGGACGCCATTCTGTTCCCGCGTTTGCGCGGGATTCCGCAGGTGGATCTGTGGCTGCGCGAGCAGATGAATCTGCCGGATGATCTGTTTGCAGAATGCACCTGGAACAAAGGCAGTACCGACAGCAACCCGCTGTTTTCAGCGGCGTTGCCCAACCGCTTTGTGGCGGTAGTGCCCGCCAGCCAGGCCAAGGCCATTGCCGAGATGGTAGAAACTGGCGTAAGAACGTGGCTGCAAGAGTTGGGCGAGAGCGTGGTGACGCTGCTGCTGAGCACCGCCGGCTACAGCGGTGAACAGGAAAATATCACCACACCTTACGAGCAAATGAAGGAGCAACTGCAAGGCTTTCCGGAAGTCCACTGGGCAGCAGTACCGTTCTCGCTGATTCGTTGTCGTGATGAACAGAAGCAACGGGATCTGGATATCGATCAATTGTCTGCTTCCATGAGGCCGTTTTTTACGGGTGAAGGCGAACCGGGCTTTTTGGACAAACCCGCCTGGAAGGTCCTGCAAAAGGAGCTGGAACTGGTGGATGAACAGGGCAAGCAGTTCGTGTTCTTCGCCCCCAACCCCGGCGTGCTCTACCCGGCAGTATTCGACCTGGCCGAGCGCGTCATGGCCGCTGCCAAGGCCAGTCGCACCTTTGTGCAAACAACGCAGGAAGGCTGGCGCTGCTCGCTGACGGGCGAGAACGAATGGCTGACCACCAATCGCGAGCAATTGCACTGGAACCAGAATTACCGCAAGCAGCAAGGTACGCTTTGGACGGAAATTGCCGACAAGAAGCCATCCTGGGCGAAAAAGGGTGAGCACTTGAGTGCCTTGCCAGCCATCAAACGCCTGTGGCCAACACTCTTTGCCGAAGAGGTTGAAGAGGCGCTGAAACTGAAAGAAAAAATTGGCCGATTCGTGGTGTCCACCCACACCATGGCTCTGGCCCATCAGCTTGAGAAAAATATCAACGCGGTTATCAGTGATGAGCTGGAAGCCACATTGGCGCAGCAGCCGCGCGTTGCTCTGCCACGCAAACTGGCAAAGGCCATTTACAGTGCGAAAGGTGAACCTGGTCTGGTTGCTCGCATTCCCGGTTGGTTGGAAGCAGCGCGTGATGCGGACGACGATGGCGAGGCGCTCGATGAAGCACAGCGTGAAATTCGCCAGTTGCTTGGCATCAAGCGTGTAGAAACCTACTACAGCCTGCTGATGATGGATGGCGACCGCATGGGCGCTATTCTGTCCGGCGACGAAAAAACCGACACAGCCATCACTTATCAGCAGAGCTTTCACCCCAAGGTGCAGACAGGCTTTGCCAAGCGTGCCGCCAATCAGCCGCTGATCAAGCAATATGGTGATCAGCAACGGGCGATCACACCCAACCGTCACCTGGCCATTTCCGGCGCGCTCAACGATTTCTCGCAAACCGTGGTGCGCCATGTGGTGGAAGAGGAACACCTGGGCCGACTGATCTACGCCGGAGGTGATGACGTGCTGGCCATGCTGCCGGTGACCGACCTGCTCTCTGCCATGCAGCGCCTGCGCTATGCCTACAGTGGTACGGTGCCGGAAGACGAAGCGGTTGACTGGGGCGAGTTGCGCGGACGCAAGAAACTGGTATGCAAGAGCGGCTTCGCCTGGCTGGATGGCCGCTTGATGCGCATGATGGGCGGCTCTCATGTTGGGTCGGACGGACAAGTCCGCTCTGGGGCGACGGCTTCGTGTGGCGCCATTATCGCCCACCACCAGGCGCCGCTTTCTGCCGTGCTGCGAGAACTGCGCAGCGCCGAAAGTCGTGCCAAGAACGAAGGGGGCCGCGATGCCTTCTCTCTCACCATCGTCAAACGCTCCGGCGGTGCGCTGTATCTCACTGAAAAGTGGGATGGGCCGGTCAAGCCCATCAGGCTGCTGATCGCCATGCGTGACTTCCTGGCAGCCGATGGCGTGTCCCGCCGCGCCATCTACCACACCTTGGAATGGCTGGACGAAAGCGAGCTGCCCGCCAATGTCTTTGACAGCGGTATGGCCCAGAGCTTGCTGACATACCAGTTGGACCGGCAGGCAAATGGTGACGCCAAGAAACAGGTGTCGGAGCTGGCGGAAAGTCTGGTGAAACTGGCTCTCAACTGGCCGCAGGAAAAGCGCATCGAAAAACTACGCAATTTCCTTTCCGTTGCCGAATTCCTTGCCCGTGAAACCCGTGTATCCGCCGAAGAACAAGGAGGTGACCAATGAGTATCGAATACCGCTTTATCGAGCCACTGGATGTACTGTTTCTGCGCGGCAACAAACTGTTCGGCGACCCCGGCAGCTATGGCGAAAGCCTGATCCCGCCCTGGCCATCCGTGGCGGCGGGAGCCATTCGCTCGCGGATGCTGGTGGATCGCCGGATCGATCTGGCCGCCTTTGCCGCCGGCCAAATCACTCACGATGCCGAACTGGGCACGCCGAAAGAGCCCGGCAGCTTTACCTTGTCCGGTTTTTATCTGGCGCGTAAAAGCGATGCGGGCAAGGCAGAAGTTCTGCTGCCGCCACCGGCTGATCTGGTCATCAGCAAAACCGATGATGGCAAACTGGAGGTCTGCCGCCTGTCGCCCCAAACCATCAATCTGCCTTCGTCATTTCCATTGCCCATGTTGCCGGTGCTGGCCCAGGGAGCAAAACGCAGCAAACCGGAAAGCGGCTACTGGCTGACGCAGGCGGGCTGGGCAGTTTATGTGAAGGGCGAAACGCCAAGCACCGAACAGCTCGTGCATGCATCGCAGCTCTGGAGTTTCGATGCCCGCGTAGGTATCGGCATGAATGGCGTCACACGCAGCGTGGAAGAGGGCAAGTTATTTTCCACCCAGGCCCTGGTGATGCACAAAAAAGGCAGCCGTATCGGCACTGACAAGCAGACGGGTGAGCCCATCATTACTAATTATGACGTGGGATTTCTCGCCGCCGTCACTGGCGCGCAACCACCCGCTGATGGACTGCTGCGCTTCGGCGGCGATGGCCGGGCCGCTTCCATTGAAACCATCGACATCGCCTTGCCGGAGCCAGACTATCAGGCTATCGCCAATGCCGGGCGCTGCCGCCTCGTGCTGACCAGCCCCGGCCTGTTTGTGGAAGGCTGGAAGCTGCCTTCCCGCGACGGTGCCAGCCAGAAAAACAGCGACGGTCATATAACCCTGCCGGGCGGTATCACGGCAAAGCTGGTATCCGCCGCGATACCTCGTGCCGAAACGCTGTCGGGCTGGGATCTGGCCAACTGGCAACCCAAACCCGCTCAGCGGGTTGCTCCGGCTGGCAGCGTTTACTGGCTGGAAGAGCTGGAAGCCACTCCGGACGCCCTTCGCAACCTTGTCAACAGCGGTCTGTGGGGCGAATCCTGTGAAAATGACGCCCGACGCGCCGAAGGATTCAACCGTTGCATCATAGGGGCCTGGTCATGAATGAAAAACAACACTTACCACAGGGTACGAATCGGATAGCGCGAGATATGCGCATCGGGCGTCACCAGAATCAAACCCTGATCGATGGCCTGGCAAATCAGCAGACGGTCGAAGGGATCCTGATGCACGGGTGGCAGTTTGGGCAGCTGAATAACCGCTGCTTCCGTGACAGGCAGCGAGATCAGGCCCATTCGCTGACGCAACTCGGCGAAATAGTGCTCTGGATCACCCGGTACTTTCAGGGGCAGTCTTTTCCCACGCATGTGGTTGACCAGAATTTCCCACAGAGAGACCGGGCTGAGGAACAGCTCGTTGTCAGTATCGCTCAGCGCTGTCCTGGCGTCGGTCGAAAGGCGATCTGGTTGGCCGCCCATCCACAGAAACGTGCAGGTATCGAGCAGCAATTTCATTTTTCAGGCTTCCAGTCCGGGTGCAGTGGATCTGTGGCATACGAGGTGTCGCCGGAGAACAACGCCAATAGCTCTTCATCCAGCGGCTCAAAAAAGTCATCCGGGATGCTGAACTCGCCTTTCGCGAGCCCGAGGCGACGCGGCTCTTTTTTCGGCGCTTCGCTTTCCGCCATGACCAGCCTGGCAATGGGCTTGTTGCGGCGCGCGATCACCACCGTTTCACCGGCTTCCACCTTGGCCAGCAACTCGGAAAGATGGGCTTTTGCTTCATGAATATTGACTACTTGTGTCATGAGTGGCTCCAGAATATGACCAACTTGAAAGGATACTAAACCATGTTTGAAAAACACGCCAGCGTTTTCCTGTACGCCGTCAGCCCCGTTCATGTGGGTGCCGGGCAAGCCATCGATGTGATCGACAACCCCATCCAACGTGAAAAACACACGGGCCACCCCTGTTTTGCTGGTTCTGGCATCAAGGGGGCCGTGCGGCATAGCTTCAAAGCCCTTGCCAAGGACAAGCATCAGGAAGACACCCTGGATGGCCTGATCAAAACACTGTTTGGTCCGGAATCCGGCGACAGCCTGTACGCTGGAGCAGTCAGTTTTGGCGATGCTCAACTGGTGGCACTGCCGATCCGCAGCCTGAAAGGTGGTTACGTCTATGCCACCTGCCCACAGGCGCTGGCCCGCGCTCAGCGATTGCTGATGCTGACCGGTGCTACGGGCAGCTGGCCCGCCCTGAATGTGGCGGAAGGTAACTGCCTGCTCACCAATGGCAACCTGCTGTCCGCTGACAAGCTGCATCTGGAAGCCTTTGAATATACCGCTGAAAAGTCGGCAGAACTGTCAGATGTCGCTGCCGACCTGGCCGCCAAGGCCCTGCCGCAGCAAGATGAGTATGCATTTTTCCGGGAAAAGCTGACCGATGATCTGGTCGTGCTGTCCGACACCGATTTTGCCTACTTCGCCAAAAACGCCATGCTGGTGGAGCCCCATGTGCGCATCGACGAAAAAACTGGCACAGCCAGCGATGGCGGCCTGTTCTACACCGAAAATCTGCCGCCGGAATCCCTCATGATCGCACCGTTGATGGCCAGCCAGACCCGTACTGGCAAGGGGCCGGAAGTCCCGGCTGAAACCGTGATGGAGCAGATCAAGGGTGTGATCAACAACAAACTGCTGCAAATCGGCGGCGATGCCACCACCGGGCGCGGCCTGGTTGTGGCGCATGTGGTGGAGGATTAAGGCCATGAGCAAACCGACACTGGAACAACTGCGTGCTCAGGATGCTTGGGAGTGTACTGAAAAAGCCCAGCAGGTACTGGGTAAAAGCTACGACAAATATGTCAATGCCTCCAAAGGGCTACCAGCGCTTATTATGAATTCTGGCTTGATGCAGGTTATGGCTTTTGCTCAGGAAAAGAAAAACGAGCATGAAGCGGTCGCAATACAGTTACGAGCCTGGCTCAGTAAACGGTTTCCCAAAGTGATACCAAAACCCGACTTCAGTGATTTCATGCAGGCATTGATGAAGATCGAGAAGGCGCAGGACTACCAGGCCATCAACGCTGAAGCTTTCGCCTGGCTCAAATGGCTGCGCCAGATGGCCGCAGCCCGCAAGGGAGGGGAGTGATATGGCCATCGCCGCCATACCCGATTATCTGGGCAAGGACTTCAGCAACGCCTCACCGGGGTTGCGTTTTGGCATGTATCTGCAGGTGTGGAACAGTAATTTCGCCAAGGAAAAGGAAAAAGTCGTGCCGTTGAAACGAGCAGGTAAGCTGAATGACGATGACAAAAAAGTCATGGCTACCCTGCTTGCTCGCCAACAGGCCAGTTTCGCCGCAATATCCGATACGGCCAATAGTGTGCAGTTGGATGCTGTCGCCGCATCGCCCTTTACTACTGGTCTTGGCAATGAACACCCATTGGAAAACGGCTTCGCTTTTCTCAACCCCTATGGCCTGCCCTATTTGCCCGGCAGTGGCGTGAAAGGCGTGTTGCGCCAAGCTGCCAGAGAACTTGCTTCCGGCGAGTGGGGTGACGGTTATGGCTGGCTTAAAAAGCCGATCTATCCGTTTGTCGTCAATGAAAAGCAAATTGTGGACAACAACAAGGAACCGGTTCTGCTCTCGATGCTGGATGTGTTATTCGGTAAAGAAAGCAAAGACGGAGACAAAGAACATCTGCGCGGCGCTCTTACCTTCTGGGATGTCATTCCCCAAATCAAGGGTGATTCCCTGCAGGTGGAAATCATGACGCCCCACCAGAAGCATTACTATCAAGAAGGGCAGAACCCACACGATTCCGGTCAACCCATACCCATCAGCTTTTTAACCGTACCACCCGGCTCGAGTTTTTCTTTCCATGTGCAGTGCGATCTGGCGTTGTTGGAACAACATGCATCAGAACTCGCCAAAGATGGTCTGTGGCAGCAACTACTGCAAGCTGCTTTCGCACACGCCTTCGAGTGGCTCGGCTTTGGTGCCAAAACCGCCGTGGGTTATGGCGCGATGAAAGAAGACGCGGCAAAGAAAGCAGAGCGGGAAGAACAGTTGCGACAGCAACAGGAAGTCGAGCGCCGCAGCACGCTGAGCCCGGAAGAACTGGCCTATGAAGAGCATCTACCCGTAATTGAAAAATTTCGGGAGGCGTTCGAGCAGGTCCGCCATGGCGCTTACCAGCCCGGTCAGGAATTCGACAGCAAGCGCAACGAATTCATCCAGGTTGCCACATCCTGGGAAGAGTTGCGCAGCCGTCTTGAGGCGGCAGAAATACTGGCTGAAACCCTGAAATGGGGCGTCTCCAAAAAAGGCAAGGATCGTTTGAAAGCGGCTGTGGCTTCACTTAAAGGCGGCGGGGGCTGATTCAATGAAAAAATTCAAAACCCATTTCTGCATGGTCTCCCAGCAGGCTGCACCAAACCTGCTGCCGTTACTGGATAACGACATGAAGCCCGAAAAGGTGGTGTTGCTGGTAACGCCGCAAATGCAGCACCAGGCCAATTATCTGGAGCAGGTGATAAAACCGCGCGGCATCAAGGTAGTGCAGCATCCTCTGGATATCGTCGATGATTTTGATGCCATGGAGCATCAGCTGATGGCCTTGGTCGAAAATGAGCCGGCTGATGAAATCGCGCTGAACGTAACGGGTGGCACCAAATGGATGGCTATCGCCGCCCAGGAAGTCTTTCGCATGAACGGTTCGGCTGTGTTCTATGTGAAGGTGGAAGATGACAAGGTGCTGTTCCTGAACGGTGACCCGTCCAGCCACGATCTTTCACAGCGCATCGACCTGAAAAGCTACATTCAGGCCTACGGTTATGAATTTCGTGGCGAAAGCCAGATAGCGGGGTTGCCCCAGAATCTGCGCGAATTGTGTGAACGCCTGGTATTGAAAGTGGATGAATGGCAAGGAGCCATTGGACAGTTGAATCTTCTGGCCAGCGAGGCGGAAAGAAAACATACCCTGTCTCTGGAACTGAAAACCGTGGTAAAGCATGCCGACCCACAGCTGGTGGTTTTGCTGGATGAGTGTGCCGAAGCTGGTCTGTTACGGGGCAGAGTGACCGCGCAAATTCAGTTTGTGGATGAGCAAGCGCGCAATTGGGCCAATGGTGGCTGGCTGGAATCCTACGTCAACAGTAAACTCAATGAGCTGAAGGGCGAGGGAGTGATCCAGGATAGCCCACGTCTGAACCAGCATATTCATCGTATCGGTGCCACTTCTCATAATGAAGTGGATGTCTGCTTCATGGCCCGCAATCGCCTGCACCTGATCGAGTGCAAGACCAAACGCATGGCTGGCAAGGGAACAGCCGAGGCGGCAACAGACACCGTTTACAAGCTGGACTCCATCAGCGACCTGGGTGGATTGAGCACCAAATCCATGCTGGTCAGCTATCGGCCGCTGAACCCTGCCGATCAGCAACGAGCAAAGGATCTGCGAATCAAAGTGGTACAGGGCGGGCAGGTCCAGCAATTGAAATCCGTGCTAAGGGATTGGATCAAGCAGTGACCCAGGTGCTCACCTTCTGCCGCTACACCTTCACCGTCCGCGCCCTCGAACCCCTGCGGTTGCCGGATTTCGCCGGCTCTATGCTGCGTGGCGCCTTCGGCCATGCACTGCGGCGGGTGGCCTGCATGACCCGCATGAAAGATTGCAAGGGCTGTCCGCTGCTGTCCACCTGTCCCTACTCACAGATTTTCGAGACGCCGCCGCCGGAACAGCATTCTCTACAAAAATTCAGCGCCATGCCGAATCCCTATGTAATCGAGCCTCCGGAGGGAGGAGCCAGGGCACTGGAAGGTGGGGAAGAGTTCCGCTTTTCCATGGTGCTGATGGGCAAGGCTCTGTTTCAGTTACCGCTAGTCATTCTCGCCTGGGAACGGGCGCTGGCCCGTGGCCTGAGCAAAAGCCACAGCCGCTGCCAACTGGTAAGTATTCACCGAGAGCAGGACGACGATGCCATCTATCAGGCGGGCGGCAGGATTCAGCCCCACGACCCGGCAGGATTATCACCTGTGATGATGGGTGACAACGTCGTGCTGGAATTCACCACACCGCTGCGTCTGCAGCGACAAGAGAAAAACGTGGGTCTGCGGGAACTGGATGCCAGAACTCTGCTGATAGCACTGGCGCGCCGCTACCAGTTGCTGTGCGATACCCAACTGCGCAACTCGCAACAGCTCGATTTTACTGCCCTGGATGAGGGCGCCAGAAATATCCAACTAAAAGCAGATATGAAGTGGCGAGACTGGACACGCTATTCCAGCCGTCAGCGGCAGGCTATGACTTTTGGTGGACTGGTGGGCCGTGTCGAGCTTTCCGGCAGCCTCGCGCCCTTCGCCTCGCTTCTGACAGAAGGGCAGTGGTTGCACCTGGGCAAGAAAGCCGTTTTTGGGCTTGGCCACTACCGGCTGCTCTACTGACACAGTTTTATTCGGTGGGTGAGCAACGTAACTTCTACTGCTCTTTAACAACTTGTATACTACACCAGCTTGTCGTACTGAGCGCCCGTAACGAGGAAGGTTCTGTGCAAATTTTGATCAGCTTTGAGTGCTTTCAGATTTTTGCCGAGGGTATGGCTATCCATTTGAATGGCAAGAAGTATTCGCCGGAGTGCCTTCCAATTGAGCCCTGATAGAAAAGGGATTAAGACCATTCCGCTGGGAAGGTATATGCCTGCACATAGTCTTCCAATTGAGCCCTGATAGAAAAGGGATTAAGACCCGATGATCTTGGCCACTGTGCCGAGGGACCCGGTTCTTCCAATTGAGCCCTGATAGAAAAGGGATTAAGACGGTAGGCACCATCTACCGTCTCGATGACATCGAGCTTCCAATTGAGCCCTGATAGAAAAGGGATTAAGACAGTGCTACTCTCTACTACTGATGCGCGAGCATCTGCTTCCAATTGAGCCCTGATAGAAAAGGGATTAAGACACATCTACGCCAATGTCGGTGAGACCGATGATCTTCCAATTGAGCCCTGATAGAAAAGGGATTAAGACTGATCATCTCTATGCTGAAGTGCAGAAAGATCTTGGCTTCCAATTGAGCCCTGATAGAAAAGGGATTAAGACTTTGACCTCGGACTCGAAGCTGGCCTCGTCCTTCTTCCAATTGAGCCCTGATAGAAAAGGGATTAAGACCATCAACTGCAAACCAGAGCACACGGCATCCACGCTTCCAATTGAGCCCTGATAGAAAAGGGATTAAGACCTGGCAGAACAGGGGGGCGTTGTCGTTGCTGGCTTCCAATTGAGCCCTGATAGAAAAGGGATTAAGACCGAGGACTTCTTCCATTCCTTGATACTGCGCCCTTCCAATTGAGCCCTGATAGAAAAGGGATTAAGACACAAGGGCTTTAGCTCCCTCTACTGCGATGGCAGCTTCCAATTGAGCCCTGATAGAAAAGGGATTAAGACTGCGTAGGCATAGCGGATTTCCTCAGGTGTGCCATCTTCCAATTGAGCCCTGATAGAAAAGGGATTAAGACCTCGAACTCAGCTTCGGCCTTTGCCTCGAGGGCGTAGCTTCCAATTGAGCCCTGATAGAAAAGGGATTAAGACCTACTGACTATCCGCCGAGGGCGGCTCATCTATGCGCTTCCAATTGAGCCCTGATAGAAAAGGGATTAAGACGGTAGTGTACGCGGCAGGCAAGTCCAAGAGTACTGCTTCCAATTGAGCCCTGATAGAAAAGGGATTAAGACCGACGAAGCGCAGCCGGTACGATACGGCGCGTAGACTTCCAATTGAGCCCTGATAGAAAAGGGATTAAGACAGGAATTATCTTTGCTGAGGAGATCCTTTTCCTCTTCCAATTGAGCCCTGATAGAAAAGGGATTAAGACGAAGAACTGAACGCCGTTCCCCCTAGTTCCGACTCTTCCAATTGAGCCCTGATAGAAAAGGGATTAAGACACACCCCCTGAACTACGTATGCCTCAGGGGTGCCCTTCCAATTGAGCCCTGATAGAAAAGGGATTAAGACTTTGTGGTCTGGTCAGCGATGCCAAAGAACGGTCTTCCAATTGAGCCCTGATAGAAAAGGGATTAAGACTCTGCCAGTTGATACTATTGATATGCTTTTTCCTTCCAATTGAGCCCTGATAGAAAAGGGATTAAGACCAGTCAGTTTGTGGGGTTTAGGCTAGCGTACAACTTCCAATTGAGCCCTGATAGAAAAGGGATTAAGACGTTCTCTCGCCGCCTCTTTATAGCTGAGGCACTCCCTTCCAATTGAGCCCTGATAGAAAAGGGATTAAGACTATGTAAGAAGATCTACCACTCCCCTTCCCCGAGCTTCCAATTGAGCCCTGATAGAAAAGGGATTAAGACGGGTTATTACTGTTACTAACATGCGTTTATACCTTCCAATTGAGCCCTGATAGAAAAGGGATTAAGACAGAATGTCGTCCACCAGTCCGGTTATGTCGCCGTTGCTTCCAATTGAGCCCTGATAGAAAAGGGATTAAGACGGCTCCGGTCAGGTAGGCTCCGTCCAGGTAGGCTTCCAATTGAGCCCTGATAGAAAAGGGATTAAGACTTGGCGGCCTTGATCTTGTCGGCTTCGGCTTCTGCTTCCAATTGAGCCCTGATAGAAAAGGGATTAAGACAGATCGAACCTACGTTTTTCGCTAAGTGTTCGGGTGCTTCCAATTGAGCCCTGATAGAAAGGGTACGCCTTGGAGTAGGACAACCACACCTTGCGCACCGTCATGCAGATGCGTACGGCTAGCTCACATATACTTCCCCACTCTACGGTCTCACTGTCAGAATTACCTGAATTCAGGCTTTATAAGGAAATCTTCAGACCTTTCGAATTATGCAAGAAGGGCCGTCAGCGTTTTCGCCGGAAGAGGTTTTTCAATGCCATTGTGAGGGAGGGCCTCGGGGGGGTGGTTTTCAAGAAGTCTGGCACAGGAAGTGTGGGTTCCAGCGAAGGTGTGGAGTCGAGCTCGAGGTCGGATTTGCCGCCTATTGTGAAAATTTTGTATCGCTTTGATGTGCGCATCAGTTCCAATTCGTCGGGTAGTGGAGGTCCGCTTCGGGAGAATGACTTTCCGGGACGCATGTGTCTGTCCTGTGTTGAATCTTTGTGCAGTTTACTGAAGTTTTCGGCAGTGAGGCCGCATTACTTGCCGTCGTCAAAGCCGTTGAGGAACTCGGCCAGAACATCCCCATGACAGGACGCGGGCGCACAGAAGCAGCCAAGCCGCTTGCCGGCCAGCTCATGTACCCGCGATGGGTCGATGTTGATGAACTTGTTGTGCTCGAAGTCGTACCTGTATTTCCGGATGACTTCCTCGCGGGGTTCTCCCTCTTCATACATCGAGTGCGGGTTCCCCCAGTACGATCCGCGACCGATATACTCATAGGTGGAGGAATTGGGGGCACGCTGGTACTCGGGGTTGCGTTTTATGTTGACGATGCGCGTGATCGATATTTTGATCCAGCGCATCGGTATGGCCTGCTCGGCTAGCCAGGCGCGAGCCTCAGCGAATTCCTCGCCATCATCGAACACCACGGCATGAGTGATCGGCGCCGCGTCAAGATCTTCAATTTCGTTGATATCGAGGACGCGCCCGTCGTCCTCAAATAAGTCGACGATGAATTCCCGGGGATCTCCTTTGTGAACCACGGCAAAGGAAGTGAGGTTGTGGGTAATCCTCTCCAGCTTGCGGACAAACTTGCTTTGGCAGGAGAACAGGGCGGGGTAAAGGATCAGTAGCGTGTTCATGTCAATAGAGATGCTTGATCTGGAGAGCAGTATTCCAGTGGTTATTCAGATATTCAACGACAAGACGGCGATGGCACTGATGCGGGTGATGCTCGCTGCAAAGAAGGCAGGCATTCGCGAATATGTCGGGAGATACCGCTGTTTCGATGTTGCGCTGTACCATCAAGTCGAGAAATGCGTCTTCATAATCGTGCCACGACATCCGCTTCTTCTTGTAGGCGTCCAGCATGGCTTTCGTTGGCGCCAGCTCGGGGAGGTGTATATAGGACGCATTGCACAGTTGCTTCAGGAAATACTTCAGATCGTCTTTCTTGGCGTATCCCGCCAATTGTGACAGGTTGTGCAGGCGCACGTCGATGACGGTCTCGACGCTGGCGGCACTCAGCAGGCCGAAGAATTGTGCGGCGCTCTTTTGGGTAAAGCCAATGGTGTAGGTCTTCATCGGTAGGTCCTGTTCAAATAGCCCGTGTGATCGATAACGGTAGCCGCAACGATGTAATGGTAGTTCGACGCGCCAAAGCAAGGCGACAGGCTCAGGGTGAGCCAGTAACCATCGCCGTGGCGCAGCCGCTTGTGGATAGTGGTACCCATAGTGGCCGGAAATTGATTGCTGAACACCCGGAAGATGACAGGGTCGGTCACCGCAATGCGTCGGTAAGTTTTGCCGTTGTGGGTAAACGAGCAATAAACGCGTTTGCGCACTCCGGTGAGGGTTTTCTGCCGCTCGAGACTGAATACCAGATCCAGAGGGGTGATCATCATCAGGGAGTGCTCGATGTGTTCCGCGAGTACGCGCTGGGCAGAAACCTGATCATCACGCGGCGTGGCGCTGTCATGCCAGATATCACCACAGCGGTCGGCCAGATGGCCGAGAACGCGCTGGTCGGGCAGCGTGGAGACTGTGCGGATAGCAGATGACGGCCATTGCCAGTTCTCACACTGGCCAGTCATGGGGCTGTGCTTTTCGAGATCGAAGCGTACCACGTCGAGAACGGAGAAATCCCGGCAGGATTCGCTGGGAAGGGCTCCAGAGGTTTGGCCGCCGTCGTTGCACACTGGGCGAATCCAGCGGCGCGTCAGGCTTCGCTGGTTGCTGCCGTTGGTGTTCACCTCGACACCGGCAACACAAAATCCACCATTTTTGTGGGACTTTGCCAGTATCAGGATGTCCTTGTGCATGACTGCCCTCGTTGTGGTTGCAGGGCGATCTTAGGAAGGGCGCGCGATACAAGGTCGCTTGACAAGGTTGTGGCCGCCGCTTTCGTGTCGTGAGCCTTGGCGGGTTGTGGTAAATATCACAATGTTGTGAAGCCGCAGGGGCATTCGTGTGACAAACATAATCCGTCGCTCACTATCACACGAAGGAACAAGCATGAAAGCAAAGACAACAGGTATCGGCGTACTGGTTTCGGCCCTGATTCTGTCGGGTTGCGCCAGTATCGTTGGCGATAATCAGTATCCTGTCGCCATCAACAGTTCACCCAGCGGTATTGTCTTCGAAATCAGCAACCGCGCCGGTGATGTCATCCATTCGGGGGTTACTCCCGCCACAGTGACTCTCGACTCGTCTGCCGGCTACTTCAAGGGTGAGAAGTACATGGTGCGCTTCAGCAAGGCGGGCTATGACGGCAAGTCCGAATCCCTGGCGAGTCAGATCAGCGGTTGGTACTGGGGAAATATCCTGCTTGGTGGGCTGATTGGCATGCTCATCGTCGATCCGGCAACGGGGTCGATGTATAAATTGCCGCAGGAAGTGAAAGTCGATCTTCAACGGCAAGCCGCTGATGACTCGTTGACCATACTGTCGATCGATGAGCTTTCCGTCACCGAGCGCGACCTGCTTGTGCCACTGCCGTAGGATTTCTGCAGGCTTGGCATTGGTCGCCACCATTCGCAACACCTGCGGATTGGGCTCGTGCAGCGAGTCCAACCCGCAGCCTGTCCGTCACACTCCAATGCGGTAACGATGCGGATGGTATGAAAGCGTGTCGTCGGCCAGCAGCTCCTATATCAAATAGATTTCACTTGGCATTATTGTCTGACCCAACGACAGGATGGTGGATTGGTCACCGATACGGTAGACGCGGATATCGTCTTCGTCGTGATCGATGATTTCGGAAAGCCTGGCAAGCAGGGGCTGGAGAACTTCTTCTCCTCCATGGATTATGTAAACCGAGTATTGCAGAGGTTGCCCGACCTTGCTGGCCGCTCGAAATACCCGTTGAAGCCGTTTGGGGTCGGCGATGTCGTAGCACAGTAAGTGCACAGGCTTGCTCATTGCCGGGCCTCGGGGTACGGCGCATCCTGATCCAGGGCGCGCTGTTCCAGCTGGTTGGACAGCGTGAACAGAGCCCGCGCTACCCACTCGTCCACCGACCGTGACAGCGGCCCTTCAAAAAAGAAGGGCGCGCGGCTCGGCGGAATGCCGCCGTTGTCGCGCACGTTGAGCACCAGCCAGGTGAGACAAAGCAGTGTTCCTGCTTCAAGCAGTCCTTCGATGATTGTGGCCAGCATCGAGCTGTTGGCAGACAGCCCGAAGCGAACTGCATGTACTTGCAGGCGTGCCGTGAGCAGCCCTTCGAACCATTCCCGAGCGCCGTCGAGCAACGTTTTACAGCGCGCCTGCTTGCTCAGCTTGTCCAGTTGCGCCTGAGCCCTCACGGCGCTGTAGCGGCTGTGGCGGGCAACGCAGCCGATCAATGCATAGGTGTGGCGGAGCTGGTTCTCCAGCCACTGCTGATATACCTCCTTCAACAAGGGATCGCTGCCGCTGGCTTCGAGCCAGTGGGCCAGAGGGTGAGGCAGCGCGCCTGGGTGAATCAGTTGCGCGATGATTTTCCCGCGGCGGTTGAAGAAACTGACGGGTATGCCCTGGTTGGCAGTGGCAAACAGGGTGTCGATACCCTCCGTCGGCAGCCCGATGCAGATGACCTGGCTGAGGCGGCGGAATGGAAAGCGCTGGCGGCTCTTGCCCGAGCTGCTGAGGCACAGTGCCGGTCCATCGATTTTCAGCTCGTCCAGCTGTGCGCTGTCAATCAGCAGGCTGCGGAGGAACATCGGCAAGCACATCCAGGGTGCTACCGTCAGGGCTGAGCTCGCGCGCCCACTGGGCGGCCACCTGGCGCAGCCGGTTGCGCCAGGCCAGGCTGGCCTGCTGGTAGAGAGGGTAGAAAAGTGCGCGCCCTTCCTTGCCAAGCAGGCAGGCTCCGGTCTGGGGCTGCTGGAAGTGATGGCTTTGCAAATGTTGTTGCCGGAACAGGTCTACAACCCAGCTCTCGGCGCTGGCGCGCAGCAGTTCAACCAGGTCGCATGCCAGAGAGTCGCGGTTGTAGTGGGGATCATGCAACGCGCCAATGGTGGGGTCGAGCCCGCTGGCGAGCAGTGCGCGCACGGCTTCGCCGTGAATGAGCGTGTAGGTCAGCGATAGCAATGCATTGACCGGATCCGGCGGCGGACGACGTTTGCGTTGCGTGAAATTCAGCGACGGCGCAAACAAATGGCCGAGTGCGCTGAAATAGGCTGCAGCGGCTGCACCTTCGATGCCCCGCACGGCATTGAAGTGTTGTACCGTGGGCAGCGCCTGCCAACGCTCGCTTATTTGTAACATTGCCCTGGTCATGGCGCGGCGCAAATCGGGGCGCCGGCGGCGATGACGAGCCAGCGCACGGTACTGGGAAAGCAGCTTTGCGCTTACGATGCGGCGGGCGACATCCAGACGGCGCTGAGCATCGATGAATAAAGCGAATTGCCTGACCTTGCGAGTCACATTGCCGTGGCTGGGGCCGCCACAAACCAGGTGGTCATCGTGGCGGGTGGGATGGGTGATGATCAATGTGATGCCCTCGCGGCTCAGCGCCAGCATCAGCGTGGTGGACAGCTCCACGCGCGACGACAGGACGATGTAGCGGATCTGGCTCAAGGGCAGAGTGGTGGCTTTGGTCTCGGGTGGGCGGATGATGAGGCGGCCGGCCTCGGTATCGAGTCGGGTGCCTTTGCGGTCTACAAACAATGTGTCCACGGTATTGAACCTCGTCAACCTACGTAGAAGAAAGCGGGATCGCAGGGCATGACAGCAGTGCCGAGCACATGAACGGTCTTGCCACCGGGTATGGGGACCACTAAAAAGCGGTCCTCGTCGAGGTCGAGTATCTGTTCGACGCGGTTGAGCAGTTCCTGCTTCTCGGCGGCGTGGAGATAACACTCGAAAACCGATTTCTGGCCGCCGCAGGCGAAATCCTTGAGCACGTAAAGAGCCTTGCGCAAACGGCGCGCGTTGCAGATATCGTAGGCAGCAATATGAAGAGTGCGGTGTGTCATGGAATTTTTTCCACAATTTCATATGTCGCTGATTTTGTCCGAACCAGGCTCGAGTCAGGGTGTTGACAAGGTTGTGAGCAGCGAAACAATCCTGCTGTTGCCGGAGTATTCACCCCTCACTGAAACAAGGAATATTACTGTGGCTGTATGGTTTGTAAGTCGTCATCCCGGTGCAAAGGGCTGGGCGGTTGAACAGGAGATTCACATCGATATCTGGGTCGATCATCTGGACCCTGCGGATGTGGCTCCAGGCGACATGGTGATCGGCACCTTGCCCATTCACCAGATTGCCCGCATTTGCGACAGGGGTGCACGCTACCTGCATCTGGCCCTGGAACTGCCTGCTGAATTGCGCGGCAAGGAGCTGTCCGGGGCAGAGTTGTTTGCACTGGGGGCGCGACTTCGCGAGTTTCATGTGCGCGCGCTCGACGCGGTGGACGGCGAGCGCTGAAGATTCGGCGCAGCAGGAAACACGCGACGTCCACCGGGGGACCGTAGGAGCGGGCTTGGCCGCGAATTGGTTTGGCGTTAAATATCACTCATTATTTGATTTCCCCGCTCAGCGTTTCCAGTACGGAATTCAGAAACAGAAATCCCTTGTCCGTTGTGGATAGCCGCTGTTGTGGGGACTCGACCAATCCTTGTTGCATCAATGTCGACCAGGTCTGTGAAACACGGCTTAAATCCAGCCCGGTGCGTTCGCTGAAATATTCAACTGGCACACCGCCGCAGAGGCGCAGCGCGTTCATGAAAAATTCCAGCGGTAATTCGTCTGCCGGTACGGCGCCCGTGCTGGCCCGATAGTTTGATTCACGATTCAGGTAGTCTTCCGGTTTTCGTGTTTTCGCAATGCGCAGGATTTCCCCTTTGTCTGGCAAGGTGATCTTGCCGTGCGCGCCCGCGCCTATGCCGAGGTAGTCGCCGAATTCCCAGTAATTGAGGTTGTGCACTGAGCGTCTGTTCTCGCGGGCGTAGGCGGAAATTTCGTACTGGAAAAATCCGGATTTTTTCAATAATTCGTGGCCGCCTTGCTGAATATCGTCGAGGGTGTCCTCATCCGGCAGCGGCGGGCGCTGTTTGTAGAACACCGTGTTGGGTTCGATGGTGAGTTGGTACCAGGACAGGTGCGTGGGGTTTAGCTCGATGGCCAGCTTCAGGTCGGATATGGCTTCTGCGGCGGTCTGATCCGGCAGGCCGTGCATCAGGTCGAGATTGAAATTGTCGAATCCCGCCTTGCGTGCGCTGGCCGCGGCGGTGACGGCGCTGGCGCGGTCGTGGACGCGTCCGAGTTTTTGCAGGTGGCGGTTGTTGAAACTCTGGATGCCGATCGACAGGCGATTGACGCCTGCCGCATGAAAGCCGCGGAATTTTTCCTGCTCGAAAGTACCGGGGTTGGCTTCGAGAGTGATTTCGATATCGGAGTCGAAACCGATGCGCTGTTCCGCGTGATCGAGAATATCGCCGATGGCCTGTGCGGAAAAAAGGCTGGGCGTGCCGCCGCCAAAGAAAATGGACGTCAGCTTGCGGCCCTGCACGAACGCAAGATCATTGTCCAGGTCGTGTTTGAGCGCCCGAATGTACGCTTCTTCGGGAATGGCCTGGCCCGCTTCGTGGGAGTTGAAGTCGCAATAGGGGCACTTGCGCACGCACCAGGGGATATGGATATACAGGGACAGCGGCGGCAGGCGCAACATTTTCAGGTAACGTTTTCAGCTTATAGCTGCAGTGATATAAGTTTTTCCAGCAGCAGGCGCATGGCTTGTGCCCGGTGGCTGAGTCGATTTTTTTCCTCTCGCGGCAATTGTGCAGAGGTACAGTTGCGTTCATGCACAAAAAACAGGGGATCGTAGCCGAAGCCGTGCTCACCGGCCGGGGCCGTGGCAATGGTTCCCTCCCAGGTGCCCTGGCAGATCAGTGGCGTGGGGTCTTCGTGGTGGCGCATGAATACCAGCAGGCACTGGAAGCGGGCGCCGCGCTGCGCTGCGGGAATGCCGCTGAGCAGGTCGAGCAGTTTGCGATTGTTGGCGGCATCGTCGGCGCCAGGCCCGGCAAAGCGCGATGAATAAATGCCGGGTGCGCCTTTCAGGTAATCCACTTCCAGGCCCGAGTCGTCGGCTATCGCGGGAAGGCCGGTGATTTTCGCGGCATGGCGCGCCTTGAGGATGGCATTTTCGACGAAGCTGAGCCCTGTTTCCTCAGGCTCGGGCACGTTGAAATCGGATTGCGCCACTACCCTGAGATCGCGGCGCAGCAACAGTTCGCGGAATTCCCGCAGTTTTCCCTGGTTGCCGCTGGCCAGCACGATGGTGTTGCTCATGAATGAATACCACCGCCGTAGGAGCGGTTAAGGTCGCGGTGATTCACATCAGTCCCAGTGGAAGGTGCGGCTGAAGGTGAAGGTGCTGGTGGTTTCGGCATTTGCCGGGCGCACGTGAATGGTGAAATTCAGTGGGTCCTCGTTGGCAAAGCGAAAGGGCGCCAGATAATAGATGGCATCGCCTTCGCGAATTTCCATGAATTCCAGCGTTTGCTGCTGCGCCAGCAGGTTGTTGACGGTGCCGCCCACCAGGGCCGCCGTGCCGTGGCCGCTGCCCTGCGGAACCACCGCGATATTTACCAGGCCGCGATCCTTGCCGCGCGTTATGTTGTAGGCGCTCGCTACGTCGGGGGCAATGAACGAGCTGTTGAATGCGCTGTAATACACGCGGACATCGCCAAAGGTTTTATAGGGCTGATCGTTGGCAAAAACGGCAATCGATGCCAGCAGGCTCGCGACAAGGGCAAAAATCTTCATGAGGTGTCTCCCCACTATTTGCTGAGATGGTAGATGGCGGTTTCCCCGAACAGGTTGGGCCAGATGCCCTTGAAGAGTTTTTCGGGAGAATGCTGTGCCACCACTTCGCGATGCAGTACGCGGATCTTCATTTCACGGCACAGCACTTCGAAATCCTCCACCGTGCAGAAATGGATATTGGGCGTATCGTACCACTGCCAGGACAGTTGTTTGGTCACCGGCATGCGACCGCGAAAAAACAGGTGGGCGCGGGCGCGGAGGTTGGCGAAATTCGGAAACGTGACGATGCACTCCTTGCCGACGCGCAGCATCTCGCCGATGGTCTTGTCGGGACGCAGCAAGGTCTGCAGGGAGTAGGTCATGACCACCGTATCGAAACTGTCGTCGGCGAACTGCGACAACCCCTGGTTGATGTCCGTCTCGATGACGTTGACACCGCGCGCGACACAGGCGGCAATGCGCTGCGGGTCGATCTCCAGCCCGTAACCCTCCACACCGTGGCGTTGCCGCAGGCTGTGCAGCAGGGTGCCGTCGCCGCAGCCCAGGTCGAGAACGCGGCTGCCGGGCGCGATCCATTGTTGCAGGATGTCCAGGTCGACGCGCAATGTCATGGCTGATCTCCGTTGAGCGGTTCCTCGGCAACCCGGTCCATGTAGGCGCGGAACAGGGTTTCGTAGCGGTCGTTGGGCAGTAGAAAGGCGTCGTGGCCGAGGTCGGATTCCACGCAGGCGTAGCTGACATCCTTGTTGGCGGCGATCAGCGCGCTGACGATTTCCTCGGAGCGCAGCGGCGAGAAGCGCCAGTCGCTGGAGAACGACACTACCAGGAACTTGCACTGCGCGTAAGCGAAGGCCTTGATCGGATCGTTGTCGTACTCCCGCGCCAGGTCGAAGTAATCGAGCACCTTGGTCATCAGCAGGTAAGTATTGGCATCGAACGTGCCGGAAAAACTGTCGCCCTGGTGGCGCAGATAGCTTTCCACCTGGAATTCGATGGGGGTTTCCAGGCCGCGCTCGAAGGAACCCTGGCGCAGTTCGCGGCCGAAACGGCTGCCCATGAGCTCGTCGGAAAGATAGGTGACATGGCCGATCATGCGCGCCAGGGCCAGGCCATTGCGCGGCAGAATGCCGTGTTTCAGGTAGTCGCCGTCGCAAAAGTCCGGATCGCTGGTGATGGCGCGGCGCGCGATCTCGTTGAAGGCGATGTTCTGGGCAGACAGTTTCATGGCCGAGGCGATGACCACGCAGTGGCGCACCCGCTCGGGGTATTCCAGCGCCCAGCGCATGGCCGTCATGCCGCCGAGGCTGCCGCCGATCACCGCCGCCCACTGGCGGATGCCGAGCTTGGCGGCGAGACGCGACTGGCTGTGCACCCAGTCGCGGGCGCGCAGCGGCGGGAAATCCCGGCCCCAGGGTTCGCCGGTAGCCGGGTTGATGGAGCGCGGCCCGGTGCTGCCGTGGCAGCCGCCGATATTGTTGAGCGACACCACGAAAAACTTGTTGGTATCGATGGGCTTGCCAGGGCCGATATAGTGGTCCCACCAGCCGGGGCGCTTGTCCTCGGGCGAGTGGTAGCCGGCGGCGTGATGGTGGCCCGAGAGGGCGTGACAGATGAGCACCGCGTTGCTGGCGTCGCGGTTGAGTTCACCGTAGGTTTCCACCATCAGCTCGAAACCCGCCAACACCCGGCCGCAGGCCAATTCCAGAGGTTCGTCGAATGTGAACAATCGCGGGCTTACGACGCCCACAGAGTCAGTCTGTGTCACGGAGCCTTCTTTGTCGTGAGTCATGCATGGGGAACAAGCCCGCTCATTCTACACGGCTCGCGAGCCTCTTCATAATGTTGCCTCCGCCCCGTTC
The DNA here is from genome assembly GCA_964469165.1 of uncultured Porticoccaceae bacterium. Lineage (GTDB taxonomy): Bacteria > Pseudomonadota > Gammaproteobacteria > Pseudomonadales > Porticoccaceae > CAYXXZ01. The sequence goes on along the minus strand of CAYXXZ010000003.1, from coordinate 23,484 downwards.
TACGCACCTGTAAGAGCCTGCCTGCAGGCGACTCCACCCACCGGAATTTGTCGCCTGCAGGCAGGCTCCTACAGGGAGAGGTAGAAATGGCGACACGGATGTAGGAGCTTGCCTGCAAGCGACTCTACACCCCGGTAGGAGCGGCCTTGGCCGCGAATCGGTTCGGGCGGATTTTTTGTTTGCGGCCAAGGCTGCTCCTACAGCCGGTTTTCCATGGTACGGGCTTTAATCCACCGTAACGATCTTGAGCGTGTTGGTCTCGCCGCGGGTGCCCATCATGTTGCCGAAGCTGACCAGTACCTGGTCGCCGGGTTGCAGCGCGCCGTCGCGCTTGAGACGCGCCATCGTCGCGGCCAGCACGTCGTCGATGTGAAGATCATGGGATTCGTTGGCAAAGGGAATGACACCGCGATAAAGACACATGGCGCGCAGTGCCGCGGCATTGCGGGAAATGCCGTAGATGCGGATGCCCGAGCGAATGCGGGACATCCACAACGGCGTGTTGCCGGATTCCGTCAGGCACAGAATGGCTTTGAGGGATTTGAGGTGATTGGCGGTGTACATGGCGGCCATGGCGATCGCCTCGTCGGTGCGCTGGAAAGAGCGGTCCAGACGATGGCCGGAGCTGATGGTGGACGGCTGCTTCTCGGCGCCGAGAATGATGCGGGTCATGGCCTCCACCACTTTCACCGGGTGTTTGCCGGTGGCGGTTTCCGCAGACAGCATGACGGCATCGGTGCCGTCGAGCACGGCGTTGGCCACGTCGAACACTTCGGCGCGGGTGGGCAGCGGGTTGTCGATCATGGTTTCCATCATCTGGGTGGCGGTGATCACCACGCGGTTGAGCTGGCGGGCGCGCAGAATGATCTTTTTCTGCACGCCGATCAGCTCCGCGTCGCCGATTTCGACCCCGAGATCGCCGCGCGCAACCATCACCGCGTCCGAAGCTTCAATGATGTCGTCGAGGGCCGCGTCGCTGGCAACCGCCTCGGCGCGCTCGATCTTGGCGACGATGCGTGCCTGGCAGCCAACTTCCTCCGCGGCATTGCGCGCGAAGCGAATGTCGTCGCCGGAGCGCGGAAAGGATACGGCGAGATAGTCCAGGTTGAGGCGGGCGACGGTCTTCATGTCGCGGTAGTCTTTCTCGGTGAGCGCGGGCGCCGAGAGGCCGCCGCCGCGCAGGTTGATGCCCTTGTTGGCGCTGAGCACGCCACCGCTGGTCACCGAGGTGTGGATGCAGTTGTCATCGACGTGCTCGATCAGCAACTCCAGGCGGCCATCGTCGAGCAGCAGCGTCTGGCCAGGCAGGCAGTCGGAAATCAGCTGGGGATAGGTGACGCCGACCCGCTCGCGGCCGCCATCCGCGGCGCCGAGTTGTGTATCGAGAATGAAGCGGTCGCCGTTGGCGAGCATAACGGGGCCGTCGCGAAACCCCGCGATGCGGATCTTGGGGCCCTGAAGGTCGCCGAGGATCGCCACCTGGCGTCCCACGTGCGCGGCTGCCTGGCGGATGGCCAGACAGCGCTGGCGGTGGTCGTCGCTGTCGCCATGGGAGAAATTGAGGCGAAACACATTGGCGCCGGCGATGATCAATTGCTGAATGATTTCGGGGCTGGAACTGGCGGGGCCGAGAGTGGCGATGATCTTGGTGCGTTTTGGCATTGTGCGCTGCTCGTATTGCGTTGCGCGCCATTGTAGCGGAGGTTGGTGTTGCGCAAGCGTTTGCCTTTGGTGCAGGCTGTTCCTATATTCAAAAGTCCTACTAGTTAAAAGTTCTACGGAACAACAGGAGTTTGCCGTGAACGGTCTTCTTGCACGTGCCGCCACCATTGCCGTCAGCCTTGCGTGCCTGAGTGCCGCGCCGATCGTTGCCGCCGAGTCGCAGGGCGATGAGGAGCTTCGCGATGGTCGCAGATGCCTGTCTATTTCGCGTATCGAACGCATCGAGGTGGTCGATGACCAGACGCTGCGCTTCCACATGCGCGGCGGTCAGGATTATCTCAACCATCTGCCCCATCGCTGCGCCGGCCTGAAGAGCCGTGGCACCTTCATGCACGCCACGTCGACGCAGAACTACTGTGATCTCGACACCATCACCCAGGTGGATACCACCATCGGCATGCGTCTCGGTTCGTGTCCGCTGGGCAAGTTCGAAGTGTATCGGGAGCTGGAAAAAGCGGAGTGAAGGGCGCTGTGCAAGCCCTGCTTGCCCACCCTACAGGCGCGGAAACTCGCTGGGCAGGCTGTCGATGTCGGCGACAAACAGGGTTTTCTGGCGGCTGCTGTGGCCGCTCACCAGAGAGATGGAGCCCTTGGCAACGCCGAGGGCCTTGGCCATGAAGCGGATCAGCTGCTCGTTGGCCTTGCCGTCCACGGGCGGCGCGTTGATGCGCAGTTTGAGGCGTTCGCCGTGGATGCCGCTGATCTCGTCGCGGGAGGCCCCAGGCTGCAGATGACAGTGCAGCCACAGGCCGCCGTCGCCGCATTTGACGTAGGGCCGCCCCGTTTCCGCTGAACAGCCGGGTGTCGTCATGGCAGCGCAGCCGTCAGATGCCGGGCACCGCCCAGCCGGGCAGCTTGGTGGCATTGGCGATATGCACCAGGAATATGCGCACCATGTTCAACACCAGAAATACGAAAATGGGCGACAGATCGAGACCGCCCAGCGACGGGATGATCTTGCGAAACGGCGCGAGCAGCGGCTCCATGAGCTGCCACAGCAGGGTGATCACCGGGTGCTGGTTGCTGGGCGCAACCCAGCTGAGAATGATCACTGCGAGCAGCCCGTAGGTGTAGAAGTTGATCAGCAGCGACACCATGCCGATCAGGCCCCACATCAATACATAGAAAATGTTGAGCAGCGGAAAGCCGTTGATGCTGGCGGTGAGCTGGATTGCCAGCCACTGTATCAACAGAGCCAGAATGATACAGGCGATATCGAACTGCCGATAAGCGGGAAACAACCTGCGAATCGGAGCCAGGGGCATGGCCGTGGCCTTGTGGGCGAATTGTGAGACGGGGTTGTAGAAATCGGCGCCTGCCAGCTGCAACAGAAAGCGCAGCATGATGATCACCAGATAAATGGTAGCCAGGCTCTGAATCAGGAAGGTCCCGGCGTCCGTGAAAGCGTTCATGCAGTGTCCTTGTCAGGGAATGGGGTCAGCGGGAAAACTCGTCCGCCATCTCGGCGGCGCGGCGGCTGGCGGCGGCCATGGCGTCCTGGACCAGCTCGGGCAGTCCGCCGGCCACAAATGTCTGGATGGCCTGCTCGGTGGTGCCGCCGGGCGAGGTCACGCGGCGCCGCAGCTCGGCGCTGTCCACGTCGCTGCTGGCGGCCATGGTGGCCGCGCCGAGCGCGGTCTGCAGCGTCAGCGCACGGGCGCTGGCCGGGTCCAGGCCGAGGGCGATGCCGGCTTGCTCCATGGCTTCCATGAGCAGAAAGAAATACGCCGGGCCGCTGCCGGAAAGGGCGGTGACGGCATCGATGTCTTCTTCATTGTCGTGCCAGGAGAAGATGCCGACGGCATCGAACAGGCGCTCGACCAATGCCCGCTGCGCGCTGCCCACGTTGCCATTGGCAAACAGGCCGCTGGCGCCGCGGTGCACCAGCGCCGGCGTGTTGGGCATGGCGCGCACGATGGCGCGGTCGGCGCCGAGCCAGCTTTCCAGGGCGCTCACCGGAATCCCCGCCGCAATCGAGACCACGACAGTGTCGCGCGCGAGAGCGGGCGCGATGTCCTGGGCAACGCCTTTCAGTACCTGGGGCTTGACCGCCAGCACCACCACATCGGCGCCCGCGCAGATGCTGTCGTTGTCGGCGCTGGTGGTGATGCCGAAATCCCGGGTCAGCCTGTCGCGGCCCGCTTCCAGAGGGTCGCTGGCGCGCAGTGCCGCCGGGGAAAAGCCCTTGTCGATCAACCCGCCGATCAGGCTGGTTGCCATGTTGCCGCCGCCGATGAAGGCGATTACCGGATCACTCAAAGTCACTCCTGGAACAGGTTCTGGTTGTTTTCACTGACGCTCGCCGAAGATGGCCGTTCCCACCCGGATGATGGTGGCGCCTTCGCTGATTGCTGCCTCCAGGTCTGCGGACATGCCCATGGACAGGGTGTCCAGGTGGCGCAGCGCGGGAGCGGCCTTAAGAGTATCAAGCAGTTGCCGCAAACGAAAGAACGGCGCCCGCTGTTTTTCGATGTCGGCCTCGGGCGCGGGAATGGCCATCAGGCCGCGCAGCCGCAGGTTGGGCAGCTCGGCGATGGCCGCCGCCAGCGCCGCGACATCGCCGGGGGCGACGCCGGCCTTGCTCGCCTCGTCGTCGATGTTGACCTGAATGCAGACGTTGAGCGCTGCCATGCCCGGCGGGCGCTGCTCGCTGAGGCGCGTGGCGATCTTCAGGCGGTCGATGCTGTGCACCCAGGCGAACTGCTCGGCGAGCGGACGGGTTTTGTTCGACTGGATGGGACCGATGAAATGCCATGCGATGGCGCAATCGGCGAGCTCGGCGATCTTGCCCAGGGCCTCCTGCACATAATTCTCGCCAAAGGCGCGCAGGCCCGCCGCATGGGCGGCGCGAATGGCTGCCGCCGGCTGGGTCTTGGAGACCGCGAGCAGGGTCACATCGCTGGCCTGCCTGCCACAGGCGCCGGCCACGTGCGCGATGCGCTCCCTGAGGTGCTTGATGTTGTGGGCAATTTCGGGCATATACTCGTTCGGCATGTCGCGGGGATTGCTAAGGAGGGCTTGTGCGGCGAATAATGTGGAAGATGCCCCGCGGGTCGCGTTTCGCAACGTCGCTGCGGGCAGACAATACAACTCTCATTTGCATGGCGGCAATCAAGGAATCGGCATGGATATTACTGAGCTGCTGGCTTTCAGCGTCAAACAGGGAGCCTCGGACCTTCACCTCTCGGCGGGTTTGCCCCCCATGATCCGCATCGACGGCGACATCCGCCGCATCAACCTGCCGCCCATGGAACACAAGGAAGTGCATAGTCTGATCTACGAGATCATGAATGACAAGCAGCGCCGCGACTATGAGGAGTTCCTCGAAACGGATTTCTCGTTCGAGGTGCCCGGCGTGGCGCGCTTCCGGGTCAATGTCTTCAACCAGAATCGCGGCGCCGGCGCGGTGTTCCGCACCATTCCTTCGCGCGTGCTGACCATGGAGGATCTGGGCCTGGGCGGTATTTTTCGCGACATCTGCATGCTGCCGCGTGGTTTGTGTCTGGTGACGGGCCCCACCGGCTCGGGCAAGAGCACGACGCTGGCGGCGATGGTGGACTACATCAACCAGAACCGCTACCAGCACATCCTCACCATCGAGGATCCCGTCGAGTTCGTTCACGAAAGCAAGAAGTGTCTGATCAACCAGCGCGAGGTTCACAAGGACACCCACGGTTTCAGCGAGGCGCTGCGTTCGGCCCTGCGCGAAGACCCGGACATCATTCTGGTGGGGGAGATGCGCGACCTGGAAACCATCCGCCTCGCACTCACCGCTGCGGAAACCGGCCACCTGGTGTTCGCAACCCTGCACACTACCTCCGCGGCCAAGACCATCGACCGGGTGATCGACGTGTTCCCGGCGGCGGAGAAGGAGATGGTGCGCTCCATGCTGTCGGAATCGCTGCAGGCGGTGATTTCCCAGGCGCTGCTGAAGAAAATTGGCGGCGGCCGGGTGGCGGCTCACGAAATCATGATTGGCACCCCGGCGATCCGCAACCTGATCCGCGAGGACAAGGTGGCGCAGATGTACTCATCCATCCAGACCGGCGCGAGCCACGGCATGCAGACCATGGATCAATGTCTGAAGAAGCTGGTGGCCCAGAAGATCGTCTCCCGCGAGGCCGCGCGGGAAAAAGCCAAGGTTCAGGATGATTTTTAGGCGGCGCTGCAGGAGCTTGCCCGCAAGCGACAACCACCGAGATTTGTCGCCTGCAAACAGGCTCCACACAGTGAGGCTTCGCGGTTTCTTCGCCGGTGGTCGCGGTCTTGCCGGAACACCTGATGGCCTGTGCGGCGCGTAGACACCGCTCCTGTAGGAGCTTGCCTGCAAGCGACAACCACCGAGATTTGTCGCCTGCAGGCAGGCTCCTACAGTGAGGCTTCGCGGCCTCACTCGCCGATGGTCGCGGTCTTGCCGGAACACCTGATGGCCTGTGTAGCGCGTAGACACCGCTCCTGTAGGAGCTTGCCTGCAAGCGACAACCACCGAGATTTGTCGCCTGCAGGCAGGCTCCTACAGTGAGGCTTCGCGGCCTCGCTCGCCGATGGTCGCGGCCAAGGCCACTCCCACACTAAAGGAACAGCTCATGGAGTTCGATGTTCTGCTCAAATTGATGGTCGAGAAAGGCGCATCGGATCTATTCGTCACGGTGGGTGTGCCGCCCTCGATCAAGGTTCACGGCAAGATCATGGCGGTGGGCCGCACGGCGTTGACGCCACAGGCGGCGCGCAAACTGGTGGAAGCCATCATGGACCAGCGCCAGCGCGACGAATTTCACCTCAAGAAAGAACTCAATTTCGCCATTGCCTCCGAGCACGGTGCCCGTTTCCGGGTGAGCGCCTTCTACCAGCGCAACGACGTGGGAATGGTGTTGCGCCGTATCGAAACGGTGATTCCCACGGTGGAATCTCTCAAGTTGCCGCCCATCCTCCAGGATCTGGTGATGAACAAGCGTGGCATCATCATCTTCGTGGGCGCCACCGGCACGGGCAAGTCCACCTCGCTGGCGGCGCTGATCGGCCACCGCAACCGCAATTCGCGGGGCCACATCATTTCCATCGAAGACCCCATCGAGTTCGTCCACCAGCACGAAGGCTGCATCGTCACCCAGCGAGAGGTGGGCGTGGATACGGAATCCTTCGAAGTGGCCCTGCGCAACACGCTGCGCCAGGCGCCGGATGTGATTCTCATCGGCGAAATCCGCACCCGTGAAACCATGCAGCACGCCATTACCTTCGCCGAGACGGGCCACCTGGTACTGACCACCCTGCACGCCAATAACGCCAACCAGGCGCTCGACCGCATCATGCATTTCTTTCCGGCGGATATGCACGGCCAGATATGGATGGACCTGTCGCTCAACATGCGCGCCATGGTGGCGCAGCAACTGATTCCCACCGCCGATGGCCGCGGTCGCCGCGCCGCCGTCGAGATTCTCCTCAACACCCCTTTGGTTGCGGATCTCATTCGCAAGGGGGAAGTGCACAGGCTCAAGGAATTGATGGCCAAATCCACCGAACTGGGCATGCAGACCTTCGACCAGGCGCTCTACGAGCTCTACAAAGCCGGCGAGATCACCTACGAAGAGGCCATCGCCCATGCCGATTCGAAGAACGACCTGCGCCTGCTGATCAAGCTCAAGGATGGCACGGATGCCTCCTATCTCGCCGATACGGGCGACGATCTGTTCGTGGCGGAGGAGTCGGTGGACTCCTTCAGCCTGTATTCGCGCGACAGAAAATCGTAGCAAGATGGCGGTACGATGGAACCTGCCCGTGCAGGAGCCTGCCTGCAGGCGACCCAACCATCGAGAGGCAAGGCAACGGTCGCCTGCAGGCAGGCTCCTACACGGGCAATCCAACCGTGGGTATCAGGGCGCGACGCAACTCTCCGGTTCACGCAGCCAGGTTTCCATGATCACCTGCGCGGCGAGGTTGTCCACCGGGTCGCGGCGGTAACTCTGCCGGTAGCCGCCCCTGTCCTTGGCTTCGCGGGTGCTGAGGCGTTCATCCACCATGCGGGTTTCGATGCCGAAGCGGCCTTCCAGGCGGCGCGCGAACTTGCGTGCGCGGGCGCAGAAATCGCTTTCACTGCCGTCCATGTTGAGCGGCAGGCCGACCAGCAGAATGCGCGGTTTCCAGTCTTTCAGGATCTTTTCCACCTGTTGCCAGTCGGGCTGGCCGTCGCGGGCGGGGATGACGGCCAGCGGCGATGCGCTGCCCGTCACTGTCTGGCCCGATGCGATGCCGATCTGGCGCAACCCGTAATCGAATGCCAGTGCGGTGAGCTCGGGCCGCTCAGGCATGGCCCGCCTGAGGGCTGAGCCGGTCGAGATCGATCCCGAGCTTGGCGGCGGTGGCTCTGGCGCGCTCCTCGAAGGGGGTGTCGAAGAGAATGGTGGGATCGGCCTCGATCACCAGCCAGCTGTTGTCGGTGAGTTCCTGTTCGAGCTGGCCCGGGCCCCAGCCGGCGTAGCCGAGACTGATGTAGCTCGAGGCCGGGCCGCGGCTGCGCGCGATGTCGACGATGATGTCCCGCGATGCGGTGATGCAGACGTCCTCGGATATTCGGAGCGTGGATTCCCAGTGAGTATCCGCCGGGCGATGAATGACGAAACCGCGCTCCTGGTGCACCGGGCCGCCCGCCAGCAGCAATTGCTTGCCGACATCCTCGGCGTATTCCAGATCGAACTCCTCGAAAATGCGACTCATCGGCACACGGCTCGGATGATTCACGGTGAAGCCCATGGCGCCACCGTCCTCCGTATGCTCGCAGATGTAGACGAGGGCATGGCGGAAGCTGGGATCCTGCAGGCCGGGCATCGCGAGCAAGAAATGGTTTTTCAGGCTGAAGAAAGTACTGTTGGGCATGGGCATCTCCGGCTTGGTCCATGTAACTCAGTGCTTACACCTTATATTGGGACAAGCGCGCCAGATTGCAATATGTCGCGCTGCAGGTTGCACGCGGGGAGGCGCGCTACGGAATACGGCGCACGTCGGAAATTCGGGTGTTGAGCTATAAGCTGTAAGCTCTAAGTTAAACGCTGGTAGTACTCAGTTCTTGCAGCGCTCCGGCTTAAAGCTTACAACTCATTCCGTCGCGGCGATGAACTGGTGGCCGGGAACGAAGTGCCAGGTGCGGATGATTTCGATGCGATCCCCCGCGATGCTTTCGGGTACCGGCGCAAACGGTGCCGCCAGGCGCAGGGTGTGGAGCGCAGCCTGATCGAGCATTCTGTGTCCCGAGCTCTGCAGAATGTCGATGCCCGCTACCTGGCCATCTCTTTCGAGGGTGACGGCGAGGCGGATGGCGCCGAAGATGCCCTGGCGCCGCGCTTGTTCGGGATAATTGTCGTTGCCGACTCGCTCCACGCGCTCGATCCAGTGTTTCAGATAGTTCGCCTGGTTGGAGGCCGTGGCGCTGGCCGCGGTGAGCACCAGCGTATCGGGCAGCGCGGCGTGCTGTTGCCGCCGGCGTTGGAGGCGTGAGCGCAAATCGGCGACGTCGTGATACAGAGCATCGGCACCAGCGTCAGTTGCGCGGTTGCCGGGCACCGCCGGGCTGTGCGCCAGGTCGTCGCCCAACTGGCTGAGAGCGGCGATGGCGTGACTGCTTCGAGGGGCCGCGGTGGCCGCTTGTCGTACGAGGATGATGTCCAGGTCCCTCGGTGCCGCGTCGGGGTGCGGTGATTGAAAACCGATACCGAAGATAACCGCGCCGTGCAGGGCCAGGGCCGCGACAATGGCCGGGCCCAGGTAGTTGCCGGCAGCGGCTCGGTTGCTCATCCGCGGCGTTGGTCGAGGTGGCGGGCGATGACGTCCATCAGGCGCGGGCCGATGGCGGTGTCTTTCTCGCGATCGATTTCACGGGCGCAGGTGGGGCTGGTGACGTTGATCTCGGTCAGGTAGTCGCCGATCACGTCGAGACCGGCGAACAGAATGCCCTTGTCGCGCAGTGCCGGGCCGACGCGCCTGGCGATCTCGAGGTCGCGGTCCGTCAGCGCTCGCACCACGCCGCTGCCGCCCGCCGCCAGGTTGCCGCGGCTTTCACCGGCGGCGGGAATGCGCGCCAGACAATAGGGCACCGGCTCGCCGTCGATCATCAGGATGCGCTTGTCGCCATCGCGGATTTCCGGCAGATATTTCTGTGCCATGATGGTGCGGCTGCCGTTGTGGGTGAGCGTTTCGATGATTACGCTGAGGTTCGAATCCCCCTCCTTGACGTGGAAAATGGAGGCGCCGCCCATGCCGTCGAGAGGTTTGTACACCACGTTGCCGTGGTCGCGAAAGAACTGTCTGAGGCGAGCGGGGTCGCGGCTCACCACCAGGGGCGGGGTGAGGTCGGGGAAGCGCGTGGCAAAGACCTTTTCATTGCAGTCGCGCAGGCTCTGCGGACGGTTGACGATCAACGTGCCGCGCTCCTCGGCGGCCTCGAGGATGTAGGTGGAGTAGACGAACTCGCTGTCGAAGGGCGGGTCCTTGCGCATCAGGATCACGTCCAGGTCTTCCAGGGGGCGCTCCTGCGCCGGGCCCAATTCGAACCATCGCGCAGGGTCGTCGAACACCCGCAGAGGCATCATGGTCGCCACCGGATCTGCGCCCGCCAATGCCAGGTGCTGCTGTTCCATGTAGTATAGATTCCAGCCTTTGGCGGCCGCCGCCCACAGCAGGGCGAGTGTGGTGTCCTTTTTGAAATTGATGTTCTGTATGGGGTCCATCACAACCCCCAGGGAATAGGTCATAGCTTGCTGATCTCGCTGGACGTGTCGGTCCGGATTATGCTATTCCTGTTCCGGTTCTGGCAATGTAGAGCGAATAGTGCCAGATTCCGGTCATTAAACGGTAAGATCCGACAGGCTATCGTAATGCAAGTTTGATGAGGAGAGTGGTGGATGTCTGTGACTGAATGTGGTAAAAAGCCGGTTCGATGCCCTCCGGGGTCGAACCGGGGAAAGCAAAACGACCTGAGAATGGACGTAAAATAATGACACAGCTTCAAGGACTGAAAGTGATGGTCGTGGATGACAGCAACACCATCCGCAAAACGGCTGAAACACTGCTCACCAAAGCGGGTTGTGATGTCATCACAGCCACCGATGGCTTCGATTCGCTCGCCAAGATCGCCGATCACAGGCCCGATGTCATTTTCGTCGACATCATGATGCCACGCCTGGATGGCTATCAAACCTGCGCCCTCGTCAAGAACAACAAGGAATTCCGCTCGATTCCCGTGATCATGCTGTCCAGCAAGGACGGTTTGTTCGACAAGGCCAAGGGGCGCATCGTCGGTGCCGACGATTATCTCACCAAGCCGTTCAGCAAGAATGAACTTTTCGAGACTCTGGAAAAATTCGCTTCCCGGAACATGGATCAACCTGCCGACCCGGCGTGAAGGCGGCCGGTACGCCATACATCATTTTGTCCGCATCTGAGGATCAGCCATGGCCAAAACAGTGCTTATCGTGGACGATTCGCCCACAGAAGTTCACAAGCTCACCACCATTCTCAAAAAACATGGCCACGCCGTGCTGGTTGCCGAAAGCGGCGAACAGGGGCTGGACATCGCCAGGAGCCAGAGCCCCGACATCATTCTCATGGATATCGTGATGCCCGGCATGAATGGCTTTCAGGCGACGCGACAGTTGACCAAATCTCAGGATACGAGCCACATCCCGGTCATCATCGTCACCACCAAGGATCAGGAAACCGACCGCCTGTGGGGGACGCGCCAGGGGGCCAAGGCCTATCTCACCAAGCCCGTGCAGGAAGGTGAGCTGATTTCCACCATCGCCAGGCTGTGCGCCTGAGCCGTGTGACAGAGATGACGACGGATACGGAAATCTACACACGTCTTGCCGGGTTTGCCGAGGCGTTTCGAGGTGCCGCGCGCGAACTGCCGGCGCGCACGGACGTGACCCCGACGCGCACCGTGGTTTGTTTCCGGCTGCTGGGCTGTGGTGTCGCGGTGCTGCTGGAAGAGGTCAACGAACTGCTGGAAGTACCCCATTGCACAAGGCTGCCGCGCGTGAAGCCCTGGGTCAGGGGCGTCGCCAATGTGCGCGGGCGGCTGATGCCCATCATCGACTTTGCCGGCTTTCTGGGGGGCCGGCTCAGCGCCCCGCCGAAGCGGCAGCGGGTGATGCTGGTGGAGCGGGAAGGCATCGCGGCCGGGTTGATCATCGACGAAGTGGTGGGAATGAAACACTTTCGTGTCGACGCCTACGACGACCACCGCGAGGGCGTCCCGCCGCCCCTTTCGCCCTTTGTGCCGGGAACCTTTCTCAGTGAGGGCGAGCGTTGGGCGCTGTTGCGTCCCGATGCGCTGTTTGGCAGCAGTGAGTTTCTCGACGTTGCTGCCTAGGGGCTGTTGGCGTTTCCTCCGCCACGGTCCCGACGGATGACCATGTAAAACGACAACGGCACGAGATGCCGGGAGCTGCACATGAACAAAGGAATAAGCAAATTCAATCTCCGCAATTCGTCGGTGGTGCTGGGTATCGCGTTTGTCGCGTTTCTCGCCCTGGCACTCCTCACGCTGATCAAGGTGGCGCTGGACACGGCCAATGACCGGCAGAACCTGGAGATCGTTTCCGATCTGCGCGCCCTGTCCTACCGCGTGACGGGGCTGTCGCGGGATGCCACCAACGGCAATGAGGAAGCGTTTCCCGATCTGGAAGGCGTGCTCGGCCAGATGGAGTCGCGCTGGGCGGAGTTGCAAACGTCGGGAAGCGAGCTGCCCGGCGATGTCATGACCAGCTTTGGCACGACACTGAATGCCATCACCGAGCAAGCCAAAACCATCACCGCCAGCAGAGACACCATCCTCTTTCTTCACCAGGTGGTGAGCACCCTCAACGAGCGCCTGCCGCAGCTCCAGGAGGAGCACACCCAGGTGGTGGAAATTCTCCTCGACAGCCGTGCTCCCGCCGACCAGGTCGCGGTCGCGCAGGCGCAGTCGTGGCGTGCGGAGCGCATCGGGCGAAATATCGACAAAATGGTTGCCGGCGGCACCGATGCGGAAGCCGCGGCAGATCAGTTCAACCGCGACGCCAACCTGTTCGGGCGCGTACTGGAAGGCATGAAGAACGGCGATAGCGCCCTGAGTATCGGGCGCGTCACCGATGCCAATGCGCGTGACAGCCTGCAGAGCATCACTACCCAGTTCGAATTCGTGAGCAACTCGGTACAGGACATCTTCAACGCGACGCCGGCACTGTTCCGCTCGCGCCAGGCCGCCGACCAGGTTCTGCGGCAGTCTCCCGATCTGCTGGGCGGTGGCGCGGCGCTCACCGATGCGATCAACGCACTGCCCGACAGCCGCACATTCAGCAACGGCCTGGCGCTGGTGTTCGGCATTCTCGCCCTGGCCGCCCTGGCCGCGATGGGGGTCAAGACCTACCAGGTAACCCGCAAGAACCTGCAGGACACCGCCTACGCCAACGACAAGAACCAGCAGGCGATCTTGCGGTTGCTCGATGAAATAGAAGGTCTCGGTGACGGTGATCTCACCGCCGAGGCAACGGTAACCCAGGACTTCACCGGCGCTATCGCAGACGCCATCAACTACGCCATTCTGCAACTGCGCGAGCTGGTGGCACGCATTCAGGATACGGCGGAGAGTGTCTCGGCCGCCGCCAACCAGACGCGCGGCACCGCGCTGCAGCTGGCGGACGCGTCGGAGCACCAGGCGCACGAGATCACCAGCGTGTCCGTATCCATCAACGAGATGGCCATCTCCATCGACCAGGTTTCCGCCACGGCCGCTGAATCCGCCTCGGTGGCGGAGCGCTCGGTGAGCATTGCCGCCAACGGCGACACCGTGGTGCAGAGCAACATTCACGGCATGGACACCATCCGCGAGCAGATCCAGGACACCGCCAAGCGCATCAAGCGCCTCGGTGAGAGTTCCCAGGAAATTGGCGATATCGTGTCGTTGATCTCCGACATTGCCGACCAAACCAACATTCTCGCCCTCAACGCCGCCATCCAGGCCGCCATGGCCGGTGATGCCGGGCGCGGTTTCGCGGTGGTTGCGGACGAGGTGCAGCGCCTCGCGGAACGTTCCGCCGGTGCCGCCAAACAGGTGGCCGGACTGGTGAAGACCATTCAAACCGACACCAACGAAGCCGTATCGTCCATGGAGCAAACCACCTCCGAGGTGGTGAAAGGCGCCCAACTGGCTCACGATGCGGGGCGCGCCCTCGGTGAAATTCAGACCGTATCCACCTCCCTTGCCGAGTTGATTCAGGGTATCTCGGCGGCGGCGCGCTCGCAGGCCACCACGGCGAGCCAGATCTCCACGACCATGAATATCATCCAGGACATCACCTCGCAGACCACGCTGGGTACCCGCAATACCGCGGAATCGGTCGGCGAGCTGGCGGAAAGCGCCATCGAACTGCGTGAATTCGTTGCCGGCTTCAAGCTGCCCAGCAGTTATACGACCAGCAGAGACAGCAGTCGCGACCTGGATTACGCCTTGCCGGCGGCCGCCGTTGCCGCAGCTGCAGTAGCGGACGACGCGTTCGCGCCTCTGGACGAACATGACGATGGCTTCGATGCCTCCGCGTCAGGTGACGGGGTCAGCGACGCCGCGACCGCTAACGCCTGGGACCAGGAAGAGGCCGCGGCTGCCGCCGAGCCGTTGACTGGCGAAGCCGGCGAGACGCCGGAACCCTTGCCGGCGGCACGGGAGGGCGCCATCGGCGAGCTGGAGGTGGAGCTCGCCGGCGTGGAGCTGGACGAGTTCAGCGTCGACGATGCGGATGTTGGCCACGCCAGCTGAGCTTCGGTAGCGACGACATGACCGGCCAGTCCCGACCCTTCCCATCCTTGCCCGAGCTGGCGGATGCGCATTTCCGCCACTGGAAATCCGTGTTCGAGCACCTCACGGGCGTTCAGCTTTCCCTGGAGCGGGAGGGGTTCGTGCGCTCCGTACTGCAAAGGCGCGTGCTGGAGAAGGGCGCGTCCTGCTTCGAAAACTACCTCCATCAATTGCTGTCTTCTCCTGCGTTTGGGCGCATCGAATGGGAAGTGCTGTTCGACAAGATCGTGATTGGTGAGACTCGCTTCTTTCGCCATGCGCCAACCTTCGGATTTCTGAGCCGCTATTTTCGCGACAGGCTGCGCGCCGGGCATGGCGACGGGCGCCATCTGAAAGTCTGGAGCCTCGGTTGCTCCACGGGCGAGGAGGCGTATTCCCTGGCGATGATTCTCCATCGGGTTTGTCGGGGAAGCGCCCAGCCCGCGACTTTCGAGGTTACCGGTACGGACATCAACCGCACCAGCCTGGAAGCGGCGCGGCGCGGTGTCTACCGCGATATCGAAGCGCGCGGCGTGGATGAAGACAGCGCCCAGCTATTCTTCGAGAACGGCGGCAACGGCGCCATGCGCATCCGCCAGTTCCTGAAGGACAGGGTCAGATTTCTGAGCCACAACATGCTCGAGCCGGTGACGTCGGCGCTGTTTCAGAATCTCGACGTGATTCACTGCCAGAATGTGCTGGTCTATTTGCAGCGCTGGCGGCGCCGCGCAGTGGTGCGCCAGCTGGCGCCCGCGCTCAAGCCCGGCGGGGTTCTGGTGGTGGCGGAGGGAGAACTGTCGGGCTGGAAACCAGAGGGCCTGGAACGCATGGCGGATGTGGGCGTACATGCCTACCGGCGGATACAAGAATGATGGAACCGGAAAATGCACACAATGCCCAGGTGTTCGAATGGCTGGGGGAGGAAGTGGAGATCAGTCTTGCCCGTGCGCACCATGCCCTGGCACGTTTCGCGGACGACGCCGAGGACAAGCTGGCGCTGTGGGAATGCCAGGAGCAGGTGCATCAGGTGCGCGGTTGCCTGGCGATCGCCCAGGCAGCGGCCTTGCTGCCGCTGTTGGACGAGATCGAAGCACTGATCGAGGTGATGCGGGCCGCGCCCGGGGTCAACGTCGGAGAACGGTGTGATTCTCTGGCGCAGGCGCTGAACAAGGTTTCGGCCTGCCTCCACCCGGCGATGGTTGGCAGTGGCAGGCCGCTTGCACTGCTGCCCATTCTCAACGATTTGCGCGCTCTGCGAGGCGAGCGCCTCTACGCCCTGGATCAGGGCTTTCATTTCCAGGTTCCCGCAGTGGCGACGGTGCCGCCAGCGATGGATGCGGCGGCGTTGCAGGCCCAGGTAAGAAAGCTGCGCGGCAGCTTCCAGTCCGCGCTCCTGAGCCTGCTGAAAGGCAGCGATCGCGAAGTGGCCATACGAACCCTGGAGAAAGTCAGCGTGCGCCTGCATGAACTGACCCAGGGCACAGCCCGCGAACATCTGTGGCTGGTGGCCGCCGCTTTCATGGAAGGCCTGTTCTGCCACAGTATCCCGCTGGGGCCGGCAACTCGCCATCTGTTGCGCGAGCTCGACAGGGAGCTCGCGGCGATGCACGGCGACCCCGTTGCCGTGCTTGGCCAGCCACTGCCCGACCTGTTCGCCAGCCTGCTCTATTACGTGGCCGAGTCCGCCGCTGGTACGCCCAGAATTCGCGCCGCCGCGACGTTCTTCGCACCACAGAGCCCAGTGGAAAAGGAGGAGGGCGCCGCAGCGGCGCGGGTCCACGACATTCAGGTGATCGCGAGCCTTTCCGCCTGCCTGCTCGATGAGGTGGAACAGATCAAGGACGCGGTCGTGCGCCACTGCATCGATGCCGGCGACGAAGACGCGCTGCCCGCCGCGCGCCAGGCCTGCTACCGCATCGCGTCGGCGCTGGCCCTGGCGGGCAAGGTCGAACTGTCCGAAAAAGTCTCATTGCTGGAGAAGCGCCTGCACGAACCCGTCAACGCGGATGCGGTGGACGTGGCCGAAATCGTGGTGGCGGTCGAGTCGGCGCTGGGCGCATGGCGCGTCGCCACCACCCTGGATCGCGCCGATCCGGAACTGCCGGAACAGCTGCGCATCGAGGTCAACAAAGCCTGGCGCGAGCTGCTCGCCGAAGTGCGTCGCGGTCTGGCCCTGGTCAAGAATATCCTCGTGGAGTTTTTTCAGGCGGGCGCCAACCGGGAGGTGCTGACGGGTGTGGACGAGAGTCTCCACCAGTTGTCCGGCGCGCTGCGCGTGGTTTATCTCGATGCACCGGCGGAGCGCCTCGACCAATGTCGCCGTGCGATCGTGCAGCACCTCATGATGGAAGGCGCCGCGCCCGATCCCGCGGCCTGCGAGGAACTTGCCGAGTGGGTCGTAGGTGTCGAGCAGTATCTCGATGCCGTGGTGCACGGCGCGGTGCGGGAGGATATCGACACGCCCGACTCCGGGCATGACCGGCCCGCGGCCGACGCCGCGGCGAGACAGGCGGTTCACCGGGTGGCGCCACCAGCGCCGAAACAGGTTGAAGCGATGCCGGCGGTCGCCGTCGATCCCGAAATTCGCGAGATCTTCGTCGAGGAAGCGCGCGACGTGCTCGTCGCCTTCGCGGAGTCCTTCCCGCGCTGGCGTGCCAACCCTCTCGACCTGGACGCCCTGACCGAAACGCGGCGCGCCTTTCACACCCTCAAGGGCAGTGGTCGCATGGTCGCCGCCAATGCCATCGGCGAGCTGGCGTGGAGCCTGGAAAACCTGCTCAATGGCGTCATCGAGCGGCGCATCGCGGCGGACGAACCGGTATTTGCCGTCACCGCCGCCGCCATAGCTCTGATACCAGACCTGGTGACGGCCTATGCGCAGGGCGCTGACAGCTGCGATCCGGCGCGCGAGGCGCAATTGCGCGACGTCGCCGATCGCCTTGTCGGCGGCGAAACGCTGGCCTTCAGCGGTGAAATGCCAGCGTCGAGAGACGACGGCATCGATCCCGCACTGCTGGAAATTTTCATCTCCGAGGCGCGCACGCATCTGGAAGTGCTGGCCGACTTCGTCGCCAGCCAGCGGGAAACTGCCCCCTTCTACACCGTTCCCTCCACGCGCCTGCAAGCCGCGATGCACACTCTCAAAGGCAGCGCCAATATTGCAGACGTGGAACTCGTCAAGCGCCTGGTGATGCCCCTCGAACGCTTCATCAAGGATCTGCTCAACTTCCAGATCAAGGTCGACGCCGATGTCGTAGACCTGCTGCAGGACTGTCACGACATGATCGCCAGGACCATCGGCGATCTGGAAAACACGGCCATTGCCGAAACGGACGAACATCAGCTGTTGTTGGCACGCATCGCCGAATTGCGGGAACTGCATGTTGCGCCTGTTCTCGGTCAGGAGGAAATTCACCTGCCGGTAGACCCGTCGTTCCTGAACCTGTTGATGGCCGACGGCATCCAGCAGGTGCTGGAGGCGGAAACCACCATCGATGGCTGGCAGGCCTCCGGTGCCATCGCTGCCCACCAGCTCGCCGCCATGATCAGCGAACTGCACGAGTTGCAGGCGGGTGCCGCGCGTGCCGGTTTTCCCACCATGGCGGAACTCTGTGCCCACCTCGCCGGCGCCTATGGGCGCTTCAGCGGCGCAGAGGGTATCCTCGCACCGGAAGGCGCCGAGGCGCTGCTCGCTGCCCACGACTGCCTGCTCAACATGGCCGACGCCGTCGCTGCCAACCAGAGCCTGCCTGCGGTTGCGACCGGCGTGGTGGAGGCCATCACCCGGCTCGTGCTGCAGCCCGTTGCGGGGGTCGACGACGCTGCACCGGACGCACTGCCTGTGTGGGAAAAGGAGCACGTCTACCTGACGGACGACGCCGATATCGATGTCGTGACCCTGTTTCTCGCCGAGGCCGAGGAACTGCTGGAAAGCATCGAACAAAGCCTGCAGCGCTGGGCGCAGGCGCCCGCCGAGTCGGGGCCGGGCGATGCCATCAAACGCGACCTGCATACCTTCAAGGGCGGTGCATACACCGCCGGTCTGGCGCTGCTGGGTGAGATCAGCCACGATTTCGAGTCGCTTGTGATCGCCAGCGAGGCGGCCATCGGCAAGGGCGACCGCAGGCGCCTGCCTCTGCTGATGCACTGGCACGACCGCCTCTCGACGGCCCTGGAAAGTGCCGGCGAGGCACTGGCCGCACGCCTTGCACAGCCTGGCGTCGCGCCCGCCGCTCCCCAAACCGAGACGGCGCCAGCGCCCGAGCCAGCCTGGAAAACGGCAGAAATTCTGCCCTTTACCGGCGCCTACAAGGGGCTTTATCCACAGAATCCCGGCACCGCGAGCGATGGCCGGCAGGCGACTGCCGAGCAGGTGCGCATCGGTGCCGGCACGCTCGACATGCTGGTCAACCTGGCGGGCGAGTCGTCCATCTCGCGTTCCCAGGTGGAACAGAACATCAACGAGTTCATTTTCTCGCTCGACGAAATGGAGACCACCATCCGCCGCATGCAGGACCAGGTGCGGCGGCTCGCCATCGAAACCGATGCGCAGGTGATGTTCCGCCGCGAGCAGCTCGAGGCGCTGGAATCCGTCGAGGGCTTCGATCCCCTGGAAATGGACCGCTACTCCCAGTTGCAACAATTGTCGCGCGGGTTGCTGGAATCGGCCTCCGACTTGCAGGATCTGCGCGATACCCTGCTCGACAAGTCGCGCGATGCCGAGTCGCTGCTGCTGCAGCAGGCGCGCATCAACACCGACCTCCAGGAAGGGCTGATGCGCACGCGCATGGTGTCTTTCTCGCGCGTCGTGCCGCGCCTGCGGCGCGTGGTCCGCCAGGTGGAGCAAGGGCTGGGCAAGCAGGTGCAGCTGGCGTTCGGCAACCTCGAAGGCGAACTCGACAGGTCGGTGCTGGAGCGCATCCTCTCGCCTCTCGAGCACATGATCCGCAACGCCGTCGACCACGGCATCGAAAGCCCGCAGCAGCGTGTTGCGCAAGGCAAGGCCGCCGAGGGCACCATTTCTCTCAGCTTCTCCCGGGAGGGGGGCGACGTATTGATCCGCCTCGCCGACGATGGTCGCGGCCTCGATATCGATGCCATCCGTACGCACGCAATTGCCATGGGGCTGCTCGGTGCGCACGGGGAGTACAGCGACAACGATATCGCACAGTGCATTTTCCATCCCGGTTTTTCCACCTCCAGTGAGGTGACGCAGGTTTCGGGGCGCGGTGTCGGCATGGACGTGGTGAAAAGCGAAGTCCAGCAGCTCGGCGGAACCATTTCCATGAGTACGCGCCGGGGTGCGGGCACGGAGTTCCAGGTGCGCCTGCCCTTCACCGTGTCGGTCAACCGGGCGCTGATGATCGAGCTCGGCGAAGATTCCTACGCGCTGGCGCTCAACACCATCACGGGGGTGACGCGCCTTCATCGCGACGACCTCATGCGCTACTACCAGGAGCCGCAGCGCCGCCTCGAATACGGCGGCGCAAGCTACGAAGTGCGCCACCTCGGTTCGCTGCTGGCGACCGACATCAGCATCAACCTGGACACGGCGCAGGCCATGTTGCCGGTGGTGTTGCTGAAGCTGGAAGACAGGCATTACGCCGTGCAGGTCGATACCCTGCTGGGCAGCCGCGAGATCGTGGTAAAGACCATCGGCGCGCAATTCAGCCGGGTGCCGGGCCTTTCCGGCGCCACGGTGCTGGGCGACGGCCGGGTCGTGGTGATCCTCGACCTGCAGGGCCTGTTGCGCAGGCATGCGGATGCCGCGGTGGTGCTGGATCTCGCCGCACAAGCGCAAGACGTTGCCGCGGACGACACTTATGTGCAGACCATCATGGTGGTGGACGATTCGGTGACCGTTCGCAAGGTCACCAGCCGCTTCCTGGAACGGGAAGGTTTCCGGGTGATCACTGCCAAGGATGGCGTCGACGCCATGCGCGCCCTGCAGGATGTCACGCCGGATCTCATGCTGCTGGATATCGAGATGCCGCGCATGGACGGCTTCGAGGTGGCGCGCCTGGTGCGTTCTACCCAGCGCCTTCGCGATCTGCCCATCATCATGATCACCTCGCGCACCGGCGACAAACATCGGGAGAGAGCGTTGGCCATGGGTGTCAACAGTTATTTCGGCAAACCCTACCAGGAAGATGTGCTGATTGCGGAGGTTCAGGAATTGCTGGGCCGCGCGGGCAAGGCCGAGGTCGCTCATGAAACGGGTCGCCGCTCGAGATAATTGCGAGACGGCGCTTTACCCGCCCGTTGCCAGCGCTGAGTCCTGTAATGTCACAGCAGCAGTCACATTTCCGACTTGTCAGTCACCATGTCAAGGAAGCCCTGATGAACCTCAACGAGCAAACCACTGAAGCCCTGCCGGAACGGATCTCCTGTCTGGTACTGAGTCTGGCAAAAGAAAAATTGCTGGTGCCCGTGACCGCGGTGGCGGAGGTGGTCAACACCCGGGAGAGGGTGGAAAGCGCGGCAGCGGACGGAGCGCTCTATGGCTGGATACACTGGCGCGACCAGCGGATTCCCCTGGCGTCACTGGACTTGCTGCTGGGCGCTGAGCGCACGGCACTGGCCGTGCACAACGACCTGCTGATCCTGAATGCCATCGGTGCGTTGGCGGAACTGGGTTTTTATGCTGTGCGCCTGCAGGGTCTGCCGACACCGGTACAGGTCGATGAAAGCAACCTGCGTGGTCACAGAGGCGAGGGCCTGGTGATGGCGAACTGCGAGATGTCTGGAGAACGGCTGCTGATCCCCGATTTTGCAGCCCTCGAAACCGCTGTTGCGCAACTGGTGGGGTAGGCGGAGACGTTTCGGCGCTTCTGCTTGTCGCTTACACAGTAGCCGGAAATTAGGCCTACGGATTTATAGATATCTATGTCATGATCTTCAAGTTACCAAAGCCGGTTTCCTTGCGCGTGTAGGGGCAATTGCGCGAACCGATAAAGCTGGTTTCATGAATTGCCCCTACGGTATACATCGAACATCAACAGGCAGGACTGTAGCCTAAACTCCTGAGCACTGTGTAAGCCACCGCCACCGCGCAAGTTTCCGGCCTCTGTGTACGCACCGCGCCCTACAACACCTTGTGAAAGACCTTCGAGTTGCGCTTGAAGTTATAGAGTTCCTTCTTCTGCGCCGGCAAGTCGTCGAGGCTCGCCTGCGCGAAGCCGCGCTCGAGAAACCAATGCGCCGTCTGGGTGGTGAGAACGAACAGGCTGGTGAGCCCCATGGCCTGCGCCTGGCTTTCGATATGAACCAGCAGCTTTCCCGCAAAGCCGCGATTCTTGTAGTCTTCGTGCGTGGCCACACAAGCCA
This sequence comes from uncultured Porticoccaceae bacterium, assembly GCA_964469165.1. Classification (GTDB taxonomy): domain Bacteria; phylum Pseudomonadota; class Gammaproteobacteria; order Pseudomonadales; family Porticoccaceae; genus CAYXXZ01. The sequence continues at coordinate 1,634 of CAYXXZ010000003.1, read as the reverse complement.
GTTCCGCGGCGCTACTGTCGGCAAAGGGGTAAATGGCGGCACAGGCAACCACCACGTTCTCCGCGTCCACTACCAGAAAAAACTGGGAAATCTCCCGTTCCAGCAATTCCCGCGAGCGCTTCACCAGCACGCCTTTCTCTTCCAGCGGGGCGATGATGTCGAGCAGGCCGGGCACGTCGTCGATGGTGGCCTGGCGAATGGTTTCCTGGCCGCGATGCAGCACCAGCGTGCCTTCGCCCTCGCGGGTGAAAAGCTCTTCCAGCAGGGCGCCGTTCTTGCGGTAGCTGATGATATGGGCGCGGGGCACACCACGCTTGCCGGCATAAAGGCTCGCCGCAAGCGTATTGCGGGCCGCGATCCCGAGGTTTGGGTTGTTCAACAGGGCGGGCACTTCGTCCAGTGAGATGATGCGCAGCAGGGTGCCCTGGCCATCGCAGATGCCAGACTCCTCGGAAAACAGGATGAGTTTTTCAGCGCGCAGTGCCACCGCCGCTTCGGTAGCCACGTTTTCGTAGGTGAGGTTGAAGGCCTCGCCGGTGACGGAATAGCCGAGTGATGACAGCAGCACCACGGCACCGTCGTCCAACTGGCGCGAGATGCCCCTGGTATCCACCTTGCGCACTTCGCCGGTGAGATGGAAGTCGATGCCCTCGCGCACACCCACCGGTTTGGCATTGATGAAGTTGCCGCTGATGACCCGCAAACGCGCCCCGTGCATCGGCGAATTCGCAAGCCCCAGGCTCAGCATGGCCTCGATGGCGATGCGGGTACTGCCCACGGCATCCTTGACGCACACCATCGCATCCTCGCTGGTGATGCGCTGCTGGTCGTGGAACACCGGACCCAATCCCGCCTTTGCCAGGCGTTCCTCGATCTGCGGGCGCGCGCCATGAACGAGCACGATGCGTATGCCCAGCGAGTTGAGCAGCGCGATGTCGTGCACGATGTAGGAGAAATTGCTGTCCATCACCGCATCGCCACTCACAGCGATGACAAAGGTCTTGCCGCGGTGCATGTTGATGTAGGGCGAGGTGTCCCGGAAAAATTTGACGTAATCCGCCACGGCCTTTCCACAAGTCGAATACATCGCGCAAGTATAGAGAGCGTGCAGCAAAAGTTCACGCATGGCTTGTGGCAATGGCGGCCAGGGAGCGACTACTTGTTCCCACCCTTTTTCTCGTTCCTACGAGGAGCATGGGAACCAGATAACAGGGAACTCACCCAGCCGTTGCAGTGATGGCCTTCGCGCAGGCAGTCCCGTCATGTTTTCAGAGACGTCACTTGGCATCGGCCTCGAAGCAGGGTGTGGGGGAATGGCTTGCGGCAGCGTCGGCGACAGGACGTCGCCGACGCTGCTGGAAGCCCTCCCCGCGCGGCATGCTTCAAGTCTGCTGCCAAATCAACCCTGTTCAATCTCGCGCTCTGCGGGAGCTGTGTATAACGATGAGCGCTGAGCATGGGAACCAGGCACGGAGGGAAAGACGCGCCACCCCCTGCGCGCAGAGGATGGCGGAAGGCGGGACTTGCTTAATTGAAGTGATACCCCAGTGTCACACCGTAGGTTCTCGGCGCCGCGGGCGAGCCCTTGGTGCCGGAGGTGGTGCTGTGGCCAATGTAGGACCAGTATTTCTCTT